>DIUN01000007.1 GCA_002423025.1 Sphingomonadales bacterium UBA6157
CCTTAAACCACTCGGCCACCTTTCCGCGCCAGCGCTTCATGGCGGGATGCTGCAGACCTCGCAAGTCCCACAAAATATGCCCGTGAAGCGCTGGTCCTTCACCACCCCTTGTGGCATCACTTCGCCATGTTGCGCGTAATCCTTCTGGTTCTCGGCCTCCTGGCGGCCGGGTGCGCTCCCGGCGGCGCCGCCCGAGGCCCTCTGCCGTCGCCTGCTCCGGCGCCAGCAGCGCCTGCTCCGATTGTGCAGTTGCCGGCACCGGCATCGGTTGTTGCGCCCTCAAGGCCAAACCTGTCACCAGAAGCAAGCGCGGCTTCCTTTGCTGCCTGGCTGGCTGGCTACCGCAGCGCCGCTGCAGCCCGAGGCATCTCTGAGGCGACTCTTAACTCGGTGCTGTCCGGGCTCACCTACAGCCCGCGAGTCGTGAGCCTTGATCGTGGGCAACCAGATGATGGTGGCACTGCCCCAACGCTGTTCACTGATTATCTGGCGCGCCGACTCGATGCCGTTCGTATCCGCGATGGCATCCGGGCGACAGAACGCCTTTCTACGCAACTGGCTGCCACCAAGGCGAGGACAGGCGTGCCCGGCGAAATTATCCTCGGCATCTATGGCATGGAGACATCCTATGGTGCTGTTACCGGGAATTTCGATGTCGGCCGCAGCCTAGCCACGCTGGCTTGGGATGGTCGCAGGGCCAAGTTGTTCACCACCGAGCTTGATGCCGTGCTTACCATTGTCGAGCGCAAGCTGGCGCCGGCCTCGCAGTTGCGCGGCAGTTGGGCGGGCGCCATGGGCCGGCCGCAGTTTTTGCCAAGCTCCTATCTCGCCTACGCCATAGACGGTGATGGCGATGGCCGCGCCGACATCTGGGATTCGGAAGCCGACACACTTGCCAGCATTGCCAACTACCTTGCGCGCAATGGCTGGCAGGCCGGCCTGCGCTGGGGGATGCCAGTAACAATCCCGGCCGGCTTTGACCGCGCCGCGATCGCAAATCCGGAGAAGCCCACAAGTTGCATCCGCCCACTGGAGCGCCACAGCCTCATGCTACCGGCTGCTGAATGGCAGCGACTCGGCCTAACCGCCGCGACATCTTTTCCGGCACCGGAAACACTGATGGCGCTCGTCGAGCCCGATGGGCCCGGGCAGGGTAGTTATCTTACAACCGCCAACTACAGAGCGCTGATGACGTATAATTGCTCCAACTTCTATGCGCTTTCGGTCGCGTTACTCGGTGATGCGCTTGCGTCCCCGGCACGCTGAGCGCGCGCTTCTGGCCGGCGCTGCGCTGGCACTTGCAGCCTGTACCACTCCCAAGATGGCCAAGGCGCCCGGCACGCCATCGCCTGTCGCAAGGCCATCAGCGCCCTCGGGTGCGGTCAAGATCGGCAAGCCTTATCAGGTGTTCGGGGTTTGGTATTATCCCTCCGATGACAGGAGCTATGACCAGATGGGCATAGCCAGTTGGTATGGCCCCGGCTTTCATGCGCTCGCCACGGCCAATGGTGAGCAATATGATCAGGACGATGTAACCGCCGCACACAAGACGCTGCCGATGCCCAGTTATGTACAGGTGGAAAACCTCGATAACGGCCGGACACTGACCGTCAGGATCAACGACCGCGGCCCGTTTGTAGCCGGGCGCATCATCGATCTGTCCAGGCGCTCGGCACAGCTCCTGGGTGTGGACAAGGCCGGGCTGGCCCGAGTGCGCGTGCGTCGTGTGTTTCCGGACGGAGCCCCGCCAGCGCCGCCGCTCGCTCCACCCATTGTCGTTGCGGCTGCCACTGTTGCAGCGCCGCCTGTAGCTGCTGTGGCGCTCCCAGCCTCGCCGCCTGCTGCAGCCACTTCCATAGCTGGCCAGAGCTTCGTGCAGGTGGCAGCGCTTTCCGATCCTGGGCGCATCGCGTGGCTCAGTGGCTATCTCGCCGGCTTTGGCCCGGTGGTTACGCAGCCGGCGCCGACCGGCCTTACGCGCATCCGGCTCGGTCCCTACGCTAGCGCATCCGTCGCCAATGCAGTGCTGGCGCAGGTCCGCGCCGCCGGTTACAGCGACGCAAGGCTCATCTCGTCCGCTGCTCGATGATCATTCCACACTCACGTAAGGTCTCTGCCCCCATGCGTCCCATGTTCTTTCCCGTCCTTGCCGTAGCTGCCACCTTTGCCGCCACACCGGTCCTGGCGCAGACGCCGACCTACAACACCGCCGCGCCCTTTGCGTACATGAAGGACGTGACGACCGGCACGGTGCTCTATTCCAAGGCTGCAGACACGCGCATGCCGCCGGCCTCGATGGGCAAGATGATGTCTGTCTATGTCGCATTTGACATGCTGAAGCGTCGCGAAGCGCAACTGGGCCAGACCATCACCGTCCGCCCGGAGACATGGCGCAAATGGCATTCGCAGGGTTCGACCATGTTCCTGTCTGCCAATGAGCAGGTGAGCGTGGAAAACCTGCTGCACGGCATCGTGACACTCTCTGGCAATGATGCCTGCGTCGTGCTCGCGGAAGGCTTAGGGGGCACCGAGGAGAATTACGTCGCGCTGATGAACCGCGCTGCCAAAAAGCTTGGTATGACCGGTTCGCACTTCGCCAACACCAATGGCTGGCCCGATCCCAATGAATATGTGACCGCCAAGGATCTGGCCATTGTTGCTGAGGCCACCATCCGGGACTTCCCGGATCTCTACAAGCGCTTCTATGCCAAGGATAAATTCACCTGGGGCAAGACGCTCGGAGCAGGGCAGGACATCACCCAGCCCAACCGTAACCCGCTTCTGGGCCGCGTGTCAGGCGCGGATGGGCTCAAGACTGGCCATACGGAAGAGGCCGGCTATGGCTTCACCGGCTCGGCCGAACAGAACGGCCGTCGCATCGTCATGGTCGTCGCCGGGCTGGGCTCGTTCAACGAGCGTGTCGCGGCCTCGGTGGATTTCATGAGCTGGGGCTTCAACGCCTGGGCCCTGGTGCCGGTACTCAAGAAGGGCCAGGCGGCGGGCACGGCCAAGGTCAAGGCTGGCGTCGAGGATGTTGTCACGCTGGTCGCCCCGCGTGACCTTGGTGTGCTGGTGCCGCGTGGCATGGGCAGCGAGCGCAAGACGCGGGTGTCTATCACCAAGCCCATCGAGGCACCCATCACCAAGGGCCAGAAGCTGGCGGATCTGATCGTGTCGGTTCCCGGTCGCCCGGATGTCCGCCTGCCGCTTGTGGCCGGCGCTGCGGTAGAGAAGGCTGGCCCAATTGGCCAGGCCTGGAGCTGGATCAAATCGCTGTTCGGCAACTGATCGCGGCGCATGGCCGGGCGATTCATCAGCTTTGAAGGCGGGGAGGGGAGCGGCAAGTCCACCCAGTCCCGCCTTCTTGCAGAACGCCTGAAATCTCTCGGCCAAGCTGTTGTACTGACGCGGGAACCCGGCGGGACGCCTGGTGCCGAAGCCGTGCGAAATCTGCTGGTGAATGGGGCGGCGGATCGCTGGTCGCCTTGGGCAGAGGCGTGCCTTGTCAACGCCGCGCGTGCCGACCACGTCGAGCGCATCATCCGCCCAGCACTGACGCAGGGCGCTTGGGTAATCTGTGATCGCTTCATTGATTCCACCCGTGCTTACCAGGGCGCCGGCAAAGGACTGGATGATGCAGACCTTTGCGATCTGCACGCCAAGGTGACCGGAAACCTGTGGCCGGACCTTACTTTGGTACTCAACCTGCCCCCCACCACAGGCCTTGGCCGCGCCGGCGTCAGAGGCGGTGGCGAAGACCGCTTCGAGAGCCATGACGGCGGCTTTCACGAACGCGTTGCCGCCTTCTTCGCCAGGCTTCCAGCCGCTGAATCGGCGCGCTGCCACGGGTTCGATGCCAGTCTGCCCATGGACACGCTTGCCAACGCCATCGCCGCACGCGTGCTGCCATGATCGGTCATGAAGCCGAGATCGAGGCTTTCAAGGCCGCCCTTACCGGGGACAGGCCGCATCATGGCTGGCTGCTCACCGGGCCACAGGGGCTGGGCAAGGCACTGTTCGCCCGCCATGCTGCCACATGGTTGCTCTCCGGCAAACCCGAGGGGCAGGGCTTCACAGGCGGGGAGGGGAGCAAGGCCGCCGCGCTGATCGCAGCCGGAAGCCACCCGGATTTCCGCCGCCTTGAGCGTACTGTCGATGACAAGGGCAAGCTGCGCTCAGTCATCCGTATTGATGAAGTGCGCGCCCTTCAGCCGTTGTTCCGCCAGACACCATCTATCGCAGATTGGCGAGTGGTCATTGTCGATTCCGCGGATGAGATGAACACGCAATCGGCTAATGCCTTGCTCAAGAATCTTGAGGAACCCCCTCAGCAAACACTATTTTTTCTCATAAGTCATGCGCCCGGGCGACTACTGCCCACTATCCGATCGCGCTGCAGGGCGCTGCGTTTTCGCCGCCTTGCCGATGCACAAGTCGACTCCATCTTGGAGCACGAAGCGCCCGAACTTGATGATGAGGACAGGGCAGCCCTGGTTCGTATCGCCGCCGGCGCGCCGGGCAGCGCTCTGCGCTTTGCTGAAAGCGGCATCGCAGCGTTGGAGGAAGCCTTGGCTGAACTGGCCATCACCCCGCGCGAGGCCGCGCCGGGACGAGCTATGGCGCTGGCCCGCTCGCTGGCCGGCAAAACCAACACCGCCCGCTACGAAGCCTTTCTGGAGCGCGGCCCGGCTTTTATCGCCGAACAGGCGCGGGAGCGGACCGGGCCTGCGTTGGCAAGGGCACTGGCGGATTGGGAAGCGGCGAGCGCGCTTGCGGCCGGCGCCGTGGCGCTCTCGCTCGATGCGCAATCGGTGGCGTTTGATCTCGCCCGCAAGATTGCGGCGCTGGCCGAGGGCTGAAGTCTCTCTGGCCTGTTGCACTGCGGCGCAACTTCGCCCATTCCCTCGGCCATGCAAAAGCGCTTCTACATTACCACCGCCATCGCCTACCCGAATGGCAAGCCTCACATGGGCCATGCTTACGAGGCGATCGCAACCGATGCGATCGCCCGCTACCGACGGCTGCAGGGGGACAATGTGTTTTTCCTCACCGGCACGGATGAGCATGGCCTGAAGATCGCCCAGGCTGCCCGCGCTGCCAACATTGAACCGCGCGCCTATGTCGATGCGACCTCACAGCCCTTCATGGCGCTTGATCGCCAGCTCGGCATCAGTTTCGATCGCTTCATCCGCACCACAGATGAGGATCACAAGGCGCTTTGCCAGCAGCTCTGGCAGCGCATGGCCGACAAGGGAGACCTCTACCTTGGCCGTTACGAGGGTTGGTACTCGGTTCGCGACGAAGCCTACTACGATGAGACCGAACTGATCGCCGCCGAGGATGCCGAGGGCAACGCGATCAAGCTTTCTCCCCAGGGCACGCCCGTGGAGTGGACGATTGAGGAAAGCTGGTTCTTCAAGCTCTCCGCTTACGCAAAGCCGCTTCTCGATCTTTACGCCGCACATCCGGAATTCATCCAGCCCCAGAGCCGTTTCAATGAGATGCGCTCGTTTGTTGAGGGCGGACTTTCAGATCTTTCCATGTCGCGCACCAGTTTTGATTGGGGCATTCCCGTGCCTGGCAGCCCGGGTCATGTCATGTATGTCTGGGTCGATGCGCTGGCCAATTACCTTACAGGCGCCGGCGGTATCGGCGGCGAATGGTGGCCGGCGGACCTCCACATCATCGGCAAGGATGTCGTGCGTTTCCACACCATCTACTGGCCGGCGTTCTTGATGAGCGCCGATGTGCCGCTGCCCAAGACGGTGTTCGGCCACGGCTTCCTGCTCAACCGCGGTGAGAAAATGTCCAAGTCTCTCGGCAATGTCGTCGATCCTGGTGACATGGCAGCGCGCTTCGGCGTTGATCGGCTGCGCTGGTTCCTGCTTCGCGATGTCGCGTTCGGTGACGACGGCAGCTATTCCGATGCCGCGATCATCGAGCGCTGCAATGCTGATCTTGCCAATGGCATCGGCAATCTCGCCCAGCGAGCGCTGTCCATGGTCGCCAAGGACGGTGGCGCGATGCCGGCCTTTGCCGGCGCAAGCCGTGCGCTGGCAGAACCGCTGGCTCGGCATGCCACAACCTTCTTCGAGCAGATGGACAAGCTCGCCCTTCATCGCGCGCTTGAAGCGGTAATGGCCCTTGTTTCCGACGTGAACGGCTATTTCGCCGAGGCCGCTCCTTGGGGCCTCAAATCAGATCCCGTGCGCCGCGCTGATGTGCTGGCAACAACACTGGATGCAACGCGTCGCATCGCTTTGCTCGTGCAGCCATTTATTCCGGAGTCTGCAGCCGCCATGCTCGATCAGCTCGGCGTTACCGCAGAAGATCGCAATTTCAATTCACTGGACAGTGAAGTTCAGGCGGGAACTCAGCTTCCGGCGCCGCAGGGCGTGTTTCCGCGTTGGGTCGAGGCGGCCTGAGCATGGCGCTGGAACTGCGGCTCGCCTCCGAGGCCGATCTACCGGTGCTGCGTGCCATGATGGCGCGCTCCATTGCTGAGTTGCAGTCTGCTTTTCTCGATCCTGCGCAAGTGGCCGCCAGCGCCACGATGATGGGCCTCGATACAAGGCTGATTGACGACGGCACTTATTTTGCCGCCATTCTTGATGGCGTCATCGTTGGGTGCGGAGGCTGGAGCAAGCGCTCTACGCTTTACGGTGGAGACCATTCCCCCGGCCGGGACGCCCGGCTGCTCGACCCAGCCACAGAGGCAGCCCGCATCCGTGCCATGTACACCAGCCCGGGTCATGCCCGCCGCGGAATCGGCCGGGCTGTCCTTGCCGCTTGCGAGCAGGCCGCCCGCGCCGCCGGCTTTTCGCGCACCGAGTTGATGGCGACGCTCGCCGGCCAGCCTCTGTATCGTGCCGCTGGTTACGAACCGATCGAGGCCATCGTGGATCGCAATGGCCCTGTGCCGGTACCAATGGTCCGCATGGGCAAGACACTGTAGGGAAGGGGCCATGTTGATCGACAGCCACTGCCACCTCAACTACCCTGGCCTGCGCGAGGATGTACCCGGCGTGCTCGCCCGCGCGCGCGCAGCAGGCGTCGGCGGTTTTCTCGGCATTTCCACTCGCCGCAACGAGTGGGAAGATGTCGTCGCTCAGGCAGATGCCGAGCCGGATATCTGGGCCACGGTCGGCATCCACCCACACGAGGCGGACTTGCACCCCGATACTGATGCCGCCGTGCTGATCGATGCGACGAGCCACGCTCGCGTGATCGGCATCGGTGAAACCGGGCTCGATTATTTCTACGACAAGAGCGATCGCGCCCGTCAGCAGGCCAGCTTCCGGGCCCACATCATCGCTGCCCGTTCCACCGGTCTGCCGCTGATTGTTCACACCCGCGATGCCGAGGCCGATACGCTGGCATTGCTGAAGGCGCCGGGCGAGGGCGAACTCAAGGGCGTCATCCACTGCTTCACCGCAAGCCAGGCCTTTGCTGAAGAAGCACTTGCGCTTGGTTTCTACATTTCGCTCTCAGGTATTGTGACCTTCAAGAACGCGCGAGACCTACAAGCGACTGCCGGGACAATCCCGAGTGACCGGCTGCTGGTGGAAACCGATGCGCCGTTCCTGGCGCCGATCCCGATGCGCGGCAAGACCTGCGAGCCCGGCTTTGTCGCTCATACAGCGCGCTTCGTGGCCAGCCTGCGCGGCGAAGACTTCGAGGCGCTCGCCGCCACTACGACAGCGAATTTCCATCGGCTGTTCGGCAAGGCGCAGCGAGGGGCCGCATGACCGGGCAGGGCGGCTGATGCGGGTCACCATGCTTGGCTGCGGCACATCGAGCGGAGTGCCGCGCATCGGCGGTGCTGACGGTCGAGGCGATTGGGGCGTGTGCGACCCGAAGAACCCCAAGAACCGCCGCCGCCGGGTCTCGTTGCTAGTCGAGCATGCCGGCAGAACGCTATTGATCGACACAGGGCCAGACCTGCGGGAACAGTTGCTCGGAGCCGGCGTCAACCGCCTCGATGCTGTGTTCCTCACCCATGATCATGCCGACCATGCCCATGGTATTGATGATCTGCGGCAGGTGTTCCACGCCATGGGCAAGCCGGTTGCCTGTTTTGCCAGTCCCGCAACATGGGCGGTTGTCCAGCGCCGTTTTGATTACGTCTTTGAAGGCACAAAATTTTATCCTGCCACCTGCACCGCGGCGGATATCGTGGCGCCACTTACCATTGGCCCCATCACCATTACGCCATTTCCCCAATTGCACGGCAATATCGAATCCACCGGTTATCGGATCGAGGCAGCGGGCAAAGCGCTGGCCTATTCCACCGATGTGAAGGCGTTCGATGCGCGGGCGGATGTGGCGCTCCAGGGGCTGGATCTATGGGTTGTTGACGCTCTGCGCCACCATCCACACCCAACGCACAGCCATCTGGAGCAGACGCTCGAGTGGATCGCCCATTATGGGCCACGCCACGCTGTGCTGACGCACATGGACCAGACGATGGACTATGAAGCCCTGCGCGCCGAGCTTCCGCACGGGGTGGAGCCGGGTTTCGACGGGTTGGTAATCGAGTTAGTCTAGCTGGAGTTTGCTAAGATATCATCCTCGCCGCAGACTATATTTAACATAATATATATTATCGAGATCTTATCCTGCCCGTTGGCCGATACAGCCGATCATCCTCACATCATTCCCTGTGCGCCTTCAAAAGCATGGCGATCTCTTCCGGCGGCCGATGCGCAATATCCTTGTGAATCTCTCCCACGATACGCTTTGCCATCGCTGGGCTGAGGCTCTGGCGCAGCAGGCCCAGCGCCTTGGGCGGCGCAATGACGATCAAGGCGCCTTCCTTGCCCACCAGTTTTTCGAACCGCTCGCCGGCTTTTTCGATAAACTCATCCTCGCGTCGCTGGTGCAAGTCTGCCGCGTCATGGCTGCTGCCACCTCTGGTAGCGCTTTCAAATGTCCGGCCCGGTGCGTCGGCTTCCATCACATGGCTGGCCGGATTGACCTGCGCCGTCTCAACCAGCACTTCGAGATCGGGCGCCTGTTCCTGTCCGCGATTGACCAGAATCTGCATCCGGCCACCATCGACTGCGAGGATATGGGTGCCATGAGGAACGAGCATCGAGGTGTCCTTTCATCCGGGAAAATCCACTATGCCTATATCAAAGCCTATTCTGCGGCGATCGGCAGTCCGTAGTGTTGCGGAGTTAGTGACGACTGGCGCCTTGCGCGCTACGCCATACAGATGACCAGCGCCTCCCTGCCCGCACCGGCTTCAGCCTCGCTTGCTCGCCTTGCCGCGATCATGGTGCGGCTACGAACGCCAGAAACCGGCTGCCCCTGGGATCTCGCACAGGATTTTGCCAGCATTGCGCCTTACACGATCGAGGAGGCCTATGAGGTGGCCGAAGCCATTGCGCTGGGCGACATGGCCGATCTCAAGGGTGAACTCGGGGATTTGCTGTTCCAGGTGGTCTTCCACGCGCGCATGGCAGAGGAAGCTGGTCATTTCGGACTGGATGATGTCGTGGCGGCGGTCTGTGACAAGATGGAGCGTCGTCACCCGCACATCTTCGGTGATGCTGCCGCAGCTGCCAACCCGGCAGCGCAAAAGGCCGATTGGGAGGCGTTGAAGGCCGCCGAGCGCGCCGCGACGGGAACGGCTGAGCGACCGGTTTCGGCGCTGGACGGCGTAGCGCTTGCCCTGCCCGCACTGCTGCGCGCTGAAAAGTTGCAGAGCCGCGCGGCGCGCGTCGGTTTTGATTGGCCAGATGTGGCGAGCGTTCGCGACAAGGTCGCCGAGGAGCTTGCCGAGTTGGAAGATGCCCAGGACGAAACTCACCGCACCGAGGAAGCCGGAGACCTGCTGTTCGCCGTCGTCAACCTGCTGCGGCACAAGGGTATTGACCCGGAAGACGCACTGCGGGCCGGCAACGCCAAGTTCGAGAGGCGCTTCAAGGCGATGGAGGCCATGGCTGGCGGCACGTTCCCCAGCCTTGGCCTCGATGCGCAAGAGGCCCTTTGGACGGTCGTGAAAGCCGCAGAAAAGGCTGCAAAGCCGCGCTAGATTGCGGCGAACCGTGACCAGTCATTGTCGCTCAGCCGCACCTGCAGAGTCTGGCCGCGATCATCGTCCTTGCGGCCGATTACTTCGCCATGCTCGTGGAGCCAAGCCATGCGGCGCCCGTCTCCGGCGGCAAGCTGGATTTCGTGAATATGCGTATCGGCCCGCAGCAGTATTGCCATTTGCTCACGCAGTTCATCGAGGCCCTCGCCAGTGATGGCTGAAACCAGCACGGCGTCTTCCCCTGCCCGCACCTTCACGGCCTCACGCTGGTCCGGCTCGAGCGCGTCGATCTTGTTGAACACGGTGAGCATCGGCACGCGTTTAAGCTCATCGGCCAGGCCCAGCCCGGTCAACACCTTGGCCACATCTTGCGCCTGCGCTTCAGTATCAGGGTGCGAGATGTCCCGCACATGGACGATCAGGTCAGCCTCCGTCACCTCTTCCAGAGTAGCGCGAAACGCCGCCACCAGCTGGGTAGGCAAATCGGAGACGAATCCCACGGTATCAGAGAGCACCACCTTGTCGTGCCCCGGAAGCTTGATCGCCCGCATCGTCGGGTCAAGCGTGGCAAACAGCAGGTCCTCAGCCCGTACTTCAGCACCTGTCAGCCGATTGAAAAGCGTGGATTTCCCGGCATTGGTATAGCCGACGAGGGCCACCACCGGCCAAGGCGCCTTCTGGCGCTGGCGGCGGTGCAGGCCACGGGTGCGCCGAACCTCGTCCAGCTCCTTCTTGAGGCGGACGATACGGTCCTTGATCAGCCGGCGATCGGTCTCGATCTGGCTTTCACCTGGGCCGCCCATGAAGCCGAAGCCGCCGCGCTGCCGCTCAAGGTGGGTCCAGCTGCGCACAAGGCGGCTCGCCTGATATTGCAGATGCGCCAACTCGACTTGCAGCGTGCCCTCCCGCGTCGAGGCGCGCTCGCCGAAGATCTCAAGGATCAAACCTGTTCGGTCGATCACCTTGGCCTTCAGTTCGCGCTCAAGGTTGCGCTGCTGGATCGGCGTCACTGCCCCATCGATTACGACAAGTTGCGCATCATGCGCCGCTACCGCTGCTGCCAACCGCTCTATCTGGCCCTTGCCGAACAGCATTGAGGCGCTGGCGCTGCGCAGCTTGATCGCCTCGCTGTGCACGACGTCGAGCGCAATGGCCCTGGCCAACCCTTCGGCTTCCGCCAGCCGGGCCTCAGGCGAGCGCATCGGCTGTGTGACGCCCTTGCCCTCGCGGACCGGCAACACCACGACCGCGGGCGCACCAAATCGCACGCCGCGGCCTTCATCAAACCCCTGCCCGTTCGCAGGCTGATCAATTGTCAATCGTCGTCGCTTTCATCAATCTTTTCAGCATCAAACAGCTGCACAGGCGAGGCTGGCATCACTGTCGAGATCGCATGCTTGTACACCAGCTGGGAATGGCCGTCTCTGCGCAGAAGCACGGAGAAATTGTCAAACCAGGTAATGACACCCTGCAGCTTCACGCCATTCACCAGAAACATCGTCACCGGCGTCTTGGTCTTGCGGACGGCATTCAAAAACACGTCCTGGAGGTTGTTTGCTTTGTCGGCCATGTCAGCATATTCCGATCTTCTTGGCGGTGGATTTCCCCCGCAGGTCGCCTCGTTGCCCGGCGTCAGCTGCCAGGCCAAAGTGGCATGACCTTAAAAAGATAGTGCGCCGCAGCAAAAGTCTCAATGGCCAGAAGGCCGACTTTTGACCGCCAAGCGAGGATTGTTTCTCCCCATTCGCAAGCGCAGCAAGGATGCCTCACTCCAGAGTCCCATCGCCCTCCGTCCCATCGGCATCTTCAGCCGGATCATCGCCAAGCCCCAGCGCCTTCAGCTTGCGATGCAATGCTGATCGCTCCATGCCAATGAACGCCGCCGTCCGCGAAATGTTCCCGGAAAACCGCCGAATCTGCGCCCGCAGATATTCACGCTCAAAGGCCTCCCGGGCCTCGCGCAGCGGCGTCCCCATGATAGAGCGCACCGCTTGCCCAGGCACCAGCCGGGCCGGCTCTGCGGTCACCTCCGGCGGCAACATGTCGATATCGATACTGCCGATCCGTTCCGCCGGCGCCAGGATGAGCGTGCGCTCCACCACATTGCGCAACTGCCGCACATTGCCTGGCCAATCATAGGTCTGCAGCGCCGCCATCGCATCCTCGCTCAGCGCTGGCGTCGAAACACGGCGCTCGGCAGCGTAGCGGGCCAGAAAATACTGGACCAGTTCTGCCACGTCCTCACGCCGCTCGGAGAGCGACGGCAGCCGAACCGGCACGACATTGAGGCGATAATAGAGGTCCTCACGAAAGCGCCCGGCCGCAATTTCGGCCACAAGGTCGCGCGACGTGGCGCTGATCACCCGAACGTCCACCCGCACCCAGCGCGAGCCGCCAACACGCTGAAAAATCTGCTCGGTCAGCACCCGCAGGATCTTGGCCTGGGTTGGCATCGGCATATCCGCGACATCATCAAGGAACAGCGTGCCGCCATGCGCCTGTTCGAACAGGCCAGAGCGGACCAGATGCCCCCCCTCTTCCACGCCGAACAGCGCCTCTTCAACGCGCTCCGGCGTCATCCGCGCCGCGCTCACCACCACGAATGGCGAGCTTTCGCGCGGGCTCCACTGGTGCAGCAGCCGCGCCGCCACCTCTTTGCCAGAGCCGGCCGCACCCGTGATCAGCACCCGCGAGCCGGTGGCCGCCACCCGTTTCAGTGTGGCGCGCACGCCGTTGATCAATGGTGAGGAGCCCGTCAACTCGGTGTCATAGCCCACCCGCTCCTTGAGTTCCTCGAACTCGCGCTTCAGACGTTCTGTCTCAGTTGCCCTGCGAACAACCAGCAGCAACTGCTCGGCTTGAAACGGTTTTTCGATAAAGTCGTAAGCGCCGCGTTTGATCGCAGCCACCGCGGTCTCGATGTTGCCATGGCCGGAAATCACCACAACCGGCAGCGTCGGGTCGCGCTGCTTGATCTCGTCAAGCAGTTCGATTCCATCGAGCCGCGAGCCCTGCAGCCACACATCCAGGATGATCAGCGAAGGCCGCCGTTCGGCCAGTGCCGCCAGTGCGCCATCGCTATCCCCGGCGGTGCGGGTGCCATAGCCCTCATCGTCCAGCACACCCGAGATCAGCTCCCGGATATCGGCTTCATCATCAACGATCAAAATGTCGAGTGCCATCTAGCCTGCCATTCCTGCCTGTGTTCAGCCCGCCATCCGCAGCGCCGGCGATGCCGGCCCGCCGTCCGTTTTGCCCCTGCCCGTTTCGTCTGCCTTCGCCAGCGCCATCGGCATGTCCCGGCTCAGTCGTGCGCGAACCCAGGCGCCGCCGCCGGGCGCATCGCCAAGCTCCAGCGTGCCGCCATGGTCCTCGATGATCTTCTTGACGATGGCGAGGCCAAGGCCGGTGCCCCGCGCCCGCGTCGTGATATAGGGCTCGGTCAGCCGGTCACGGCTTTCCACCGGCAACCCGATGCCATTGTCCGTCACGGTCAGGCTCACGCCGTTTTCCGTATCGGCGATGCTGATTTCAATCTGCCCCGGCGCCGGCTCGCGGCCTTCTGCGGTATCCCGCTCCATCCGTGTTGTCACAGATTCCGCGGCGTTCTTGACAAGGTTGGTCAGCGCCCGCGCCAATTGCTGGCGGTCGCACACCAGCGGCGCAGCGAGGCTGCCGGCGAGCGTAAAGCTAATCCTGGGGAAGGCTACCTCCTGCAGAACCAGCATCTCGCGCACGATTGCCTCAAGGCTTTCAGGCGCAAATACCGGCCTTGGCAGCCGCGCAAAATCCGAGAACTCGTTGACCATGCGGTGCAGGTCTCCGACCTGCCGAACGATGGTGCCGGTGAGTGCCGAAAAGGTCGCCTTGTCCTCGACGATCTGCTTGCCGAACTTGCGCTGCAGGCGCTCGGCAGCAAGCTGGATCGGGGTCAGCGGGTTCTTGATCTCATGGGCGATGCGCCGCGCAACGTCAGCCCAGGCAGCGCGCCGCTGGTCAGCCAATTGCGCTGAAATGTCATCAAAGGTCAGCACGAAACCGCCATCGGCGTCGCTCTCGGCCACCATGCGAACCGAGAGCGTCTGCGTCTCGCTGCCGCGTGCAATCTGCACCTGGCCCGAGGCATCGCCGCGCAGTCGCGCTTCCTCTAGCAGCGGCACAATCTCCGGCACCGCTGTGCCCAGCCACAGCCCTACCAAGTCGCGCTCCGGCGTCTCCAAAAGCCCACCAGCGGAGCGATTGACCGTGCGGATGACGCCATCGGCATCGATCGACATCACGCCCGCCGAAACCCCGGAGAGCACCGCCTCGGTGAACTGCCGCCGCTCGTCCAGTTCCTGGTTGGCGCCAACGAGAGCCTGCTGCTGGGCCTTCAACTGCCCGGTCATGCGATTGAAGGCGCGCGACAGCGTGCCGATCTCATCCGGCGCGCCGCGGACCTGCACCCGTGCATCGAGGTCACCGGCCCCCACGCGCTCGGCGGCTTCGGCCAATTGGGCAATAGGCGCCACCATGCGGTTCGCCAGCCACAGCGCAAACCACACCGCAACGGCGAGCGTGAGCAGCGAGACTGCCATCAGCACCAGGTTGAAGCGCAGCTGCATGACGCGTGATCGCTCGATAAGCGAATTATACTCGTCCAGCGCACCAGCTGCCCGATCAGCGCGCGCCAGCACCGCCGGGTCCACCTTGCGGCTGACATAAATGTAGAGACCGGCAGTCGGGTTGATGGCCACCACGGCCTCGATACGATCACTGCCCTTGGCTACCACCGTGGCCGCGCCCGCGCGCGTCTGGCTAAGGTCCAGCCCGGCGAGCCGGCCGGCAATTTCATCGGCCTTGATGCCGCCGCTGGCGATCGGCCGCAGCGTCTCCTTGCCATCCGATTCAAACACCGCCGCCTCGGAGAGGTTGCGCGCCGCCACCTGAAATTCCAGCCCCTTGACGAACAGCGGCGTGCCGAGCCCGAAATCCCGGGCATAATTGTTCACATCGCTGGCCATCGCCATGATGTCATCCGCCACGCGTTGGCGGTTCTCCTCCACATAGGCCTGAGCCACCTGGTTGGAGCCATCCAGCACCGTCTTCACCCGGTCCGAAAACCAGAATTGCACGCCGAACTGGAAGAGCAGCGAGGCAAAGATCACGACCAGCACCGTCGGCACGGCCGCGATGCCGGCAAACAGAGCCACCATGCGCACATGGAGCTGCGCACCGGCCAGGCCGCGCCTGCGGTTGGCGAGCAAAATCGCGACACGCCGGGCGATCAGCACCACCAGCACCATGACAGGCAGCAGGTTTGCCACCAGCAGCAGCGTCACCATCGGCGGCGAGACGCCATTGGCCGGTGCCGCCTGCCCAGTCAGCAAGGCATAGCTCGACCAGCCCAAAACGATGGTCAGGGCGGCAGCGGCGATCTCGAGCCGGGGATAAAAATCCACGCGCTGCACCCAGCGACGGAGGCGCCAGCGCAAGCGGCGCCAGCGACCGCTGGCCGCCTTGCGACTGGCTTTGAAAGCGAGGGACTCCTGCATCAGCAGGGAAGTCTAGGCCAAGTCCGTGGTAAATGGAACACAGGCGTTGCCTATGCGCGACAGGCCGCACCCAGGCTCGACGAAACGAAGTGTAGACCTCAGTTCCGACGTGAAGTCAGCGGATCAAGCCCCAGATCTGTAAGCTTCTTTCGCAAAGTATTGCGGTTCATTCCGAGCAGCTTGGCCGCCTTCAACTGGTTGCCGCCGGTGGCTTCGAGGCAGGCGCTGACCAAGGGCTTTTCCACTTCGGCAAGCAATCTGTCATAAACGCCATCGGGCGGCAGGGTGCTGCCAAAGCTTTCGAAATAGCGCCGGATGTGCGTGGCCGCCGCCTCGCCCAGGTCCACCCCGGCGGTGCTGGCATCGGTCCCGGCAACGCTGACCACGCCGGTCGCCGGAGCGCCAGGCATCCGCAGTCCGGCGCCCAGCCCGGAAACCACAGCAGAGCCAGTGATTGTGTCACCGCGCTCAAGCACGGCGAGGCGGCGCATGAGGTTCTCCAGCTCACGAACATTGCCCGGCCAGCTGTGGGCGCGCAGCGCGTCAATGGCATGGGTATCGAGGATCTTGCGCGGCAGGCCCTCGGCAGCGGCCGCTTCGAGGAAATGCCGGGCCAGCGCCGGCACATCCTCGGTGCGCGCCCGGAGCGGCGGCAACGACAGCGGCACGACGTTGAGGCGATAGTAAAGGTCTTCGCGGAAACGACCGGCCTCGGTAAGCGCCAGAAGGTCCTGGTTGGTCGCGGTCACGATGCGCACATCGGCGCGCTGCGTGCGGGTGCCGCCCACAGCCGTGAACTCACCGGTTTGCAGCACGCGCAGCAGGCGCGTTTGCGCTTCGAGCGGCATATCGCCGATCTCGTCGAGAAACAGCGTACCGCCCTGGGCCTGCTCGAACTTGCCGGACGCGCGCGTGGCAGCACCGGTAAAGGCGCCGCGCTCATGGCCAAACAGTTCGCTCTCGATCAACTCGCGCGGGATCGCGGCCATGTTGAGCGCAATGAACGGCTTGCTGGCGCGCGGCCCCATCTCATGAATGGCGCGCGCTACAAGCTCCTTGCCCGTGCCGCTTTCGCCCAGGATCATCACGGTCAGGTCGTTCGGCACCACCCGTGCGATCAGGCGATAGACTTCCTGCATCGCCGGTGAGCGACCGATGAGCGGCGAATCGTCGCCACCGAACTCGCCGGTATCAGCCTGCACCCGTCCTTCAAGTGCTACTGCAACCGATCGCGTCAACTCATCAAGGTCAAAGGGTTTTGGTAGATAATCAAAAGCCCCCTGCTCGGTAGCGCGCACCGCGGTGGACAGCGTATTCTGCGCACTCATCACAATCACCCGAAGGCCCGGCCGCAACGCCAGCAGCTTGGGAATCGTGTCGAGGCCGTTGCCATCGGGCAGGATGACATCGGTGACCACAACATCACCGCGGCCGTCCTCGATCAGCTTGATCAGCCCGGCCGCTGTTTCCGTGAGCCGCACCTGATATCCGGCACGGGTGAGCGCCTGCCGCACCACGGTGCGGATGGCAGCATCATCATCGGCAACGATAACCGTGGCACTCATAGCGGGTGATCCTTTTCGGCCAGAGCCGGTCGGTCCGTCTCGCGCACGACAGGCAGCAGGATGCGGAAAACCGTCTCCCCTGTTTCGGCCAGACGCTCATATTCCACCACGCCGCCATGATCGGCGATGATCTTGGCGACCAGTGCCAACCCCAAACCCGAGCCGCCGCGCTTGGAGGTGACGAACGGCTCGAACACATAATCGACCAGATCATCCGGAACCCCCGGGCCATTATCGATGATCCGCACTTCCAGCGGCAGCGAGACCGGCCGGCCACCACCTTCGGGTCGCACCTTCAGGCCAGGGCGAAAGGCCGTCGTGATCTGGATTTGTCCATTATCACCAGCTGCTTCCGCTGCGTTCTTCAGAAGATTCAGGAATACCTGCACCAGCGCATCACGATTGGCAGAAACCGGTGGCAGCGAAGGATCATAGCGTTCCTTGACCGTCAGCCCCTGCGCAAAGCCCTGCTGCGCGAGGCGCCGTACATGGCCGAGGACCTCATGGATGTTCTCAGGCCGCATCTTCATCGGCCGTGTATCGGTGAAGCTCTCCATCCGATCGACCAGCTTGGCGACCCGGTCCACCTCCGCCACGATCAGGTCCGTAAGCTCGCGGCGATCCTCCATCGTCATGCCATGGCCAGTCGCCATCAGCTGCGCTGCGCCCCGGATGCCGGAAAGCGGGTTCTTGATCTCGTGCGCCAGCATCGCCGCGACGCCTACGGCCGAGCGCGCAGCACCCTGCTGCTGTACCTGCTTTTCCACCAGCGTCGCCACGGAGCGGGTCTGGAAAGCCACGGTCAGCCAGCCGGGCAACTCACCCACCGGCGCCACCAGCACATCTGCCCGCGCTGTGGTGCGGCCACCACCAAAGGGCAGCAGCAGATCATAGGCCGCACAACCGCCGCCCTCGCTGCGGGCACGCCACACCAGCCCCTCCACGGCGCTGTCCGGTCCAAAGGCCGCGGCCCAGCCACGTTCCGCCAGCGCCTGCTGGCTGGCATTGAGAAAGTTTTCTGCCGCCAGATTGGCCATGACCAACGTGCCGTCCGGGGCGACCAGCACAGCCGGCACAGCCAGCCCGGCGAGAAGCTCGGCGGCGCCGGCCATCAGGCCGCCATCGCGGCGTGGTTCATCTGGCTCTCGTAGAAACGGTCAATCATCTCCACCACCTCGGCGGGGTCCGCCAACTGGTTGACAGCATTGCGAAATGATCCGCTGTCATGCAGGCCCTTGGTGTACCAGCCAAGGTGCTTGCGCGCGAGGTTCACACCCACGTCGCGGCCGTAAAGCTCCAGCATCATGGCATAATGTTCGATCACAAGGGCGTGCTGCTGCGCCAGGCTGGGGTCTGCCGGCACGGTGCGCCCGGTGAGCGCTGCCATCACCTGCGCGATGAGCCATGGCTTGCCATAGGCACCGCGGCCGATCATCACGCCATCGGCGCCAGACTGCGACAGCGCCATATCGGCATCCGCGATCGAGCAGATATCGCCATTGACGATCACCGGAATCTTCACCGCCTGCTTGACCCTGGCCACGAACTCCCAGTCCGCCGTTCCGGAATAAAGCTGGCATCGCGTGCGGCCGTGCACGGTGATCATCTGGATGCCAAGGTCCTCGGCAACGCGCGCCAGGTCTGGCGCGTTGAGGCTCTGGTGGTCCCAGCCCATCCGCATCTTGAGCGTCACCGGCACTTTCACCGCCTTCACGGTCGCCTCTATCAGCCGTGCGGCCAGCTCCGGCTCGCGCATCAGTGCCGATCCGGCATGGCCGTTGACCACCTTCTTCACCGGGCAGCCCATGTTGATATCGATGATCGCGGCACCCATGCCCTCATTGAGCCGAGCCGCCTCGGCCATGCGCGATGGCTCGCAACCGGCCAGCTGCATGCTTACCGGCTCCTCGCACGGGTCCCACGCCGCCTTCTGCAGCGATTGCCGTGTCTCGCGGATCATCGCCTCGCTGGCGATCATCTCCGTCACGGTCAACCCGGCGCCGAAGCGCTTGACGAGCGTGCGGAAGGGCCTGTCCGTAACGCCAGTCATCGGCGCCAGGATGACCGGCATATCGAGCGTCAGCGGCCCGATGGGGATAGGGTGGATGTGCGCCAAGGAAACTGCCTTAAAAACAGGCAGACGCCGTATCGGCTTTCACCCTGTTCGGCAAGCCGCGCGCGCGCTAAGGGCAGCGCGTGAGCCTTTCGCACTCCACCCACGCCCTGATCGTCGCCGCCGGCAAAGGCGTCCGCGCCGGCGCCGGCCTGCCCAAGCAATATCGCCCGGTGGCCGGCAAACCGCTGCTCCGCCACGCTATCGAGCGACTGCTGGCGCATCCTGGCATTCATGCCGTCACCGTCATCATCAACCCTGATGACCGGGCATTTTATGATGCCGCCACTGACGGCCTCGCCCTGCCCCCGCCCATCCACGGCGGTGCCACCCGTCAGGCCTCGGCGCGCTCCGGGCTTGAGGCTCTGGCCACAAACGCGCCCGAGATCGTGCTGGTGCATGATGCTGCCCGCGCCTTTGTGCCCGATACTGTGCTTGATGCCATGCTGGCGGCGCTGGAGGCTCCCGAGGTTGATGGTGCCGTGCCGGCCCTGCCTGTCATCGATAGCCTGCGTCGCGGCTCAGGCACTTATAAAGCTGCTGTGGACCGCGCCGACCTATGGCGCGTGCAGACCCCGCAGGCCTTCCGTTACCCTGCCCTGCTCGCCGCCCACCGTGCCGCACCGGAGGGCGCGACCGACGAACTCGGCCTCGCGCTGGCCGCCGGCCTCAACGTCGCCATCACGCCTGGCGACGAACGCGCCTTCAAGGTGACAGAGCCTGATGATTTCGGGCATGCAGAAGCCATGCTTGCCCCCAATCTCGTTCCCCGCGCCGCCAGCGGCTTCGATGTGCATCGCTTCGGCGCTGGCGACCATGTCTGGCTCTGCGGCGTCAAGGTGCCGCATACGCATGGCCTGATCGGCCACAGTGACGCCGACGCCGGGCTGCACGCGCTCACCGATGCGCTGCTCGGCACCATTGCGGCCGGTGACATCGGCGACCATTTCCCGCCCTCCGATCCGAAGTGGAAGGGCGCCGCCTCTGATCAGTTCCTTGCCCACGCAGCCCAACTGGTGCGGGACAAGGGCGGCCTGATCGATTTCGCCGACGTGACCCTGATCTGCGAGCGCCCCAAGGTGGGGCCCCACCGTGCCGCCATGTGCGCGCGGATCGCTGCCATCCTCGGCATCCCCGTCCACAAGGTCAGCGTGAAGGCCACCACCACCGAACTGCTGGGCTTCACCGGCCGTTCGGAAGGCCTGGCCGCGCAGGCCATCGCCAGTGTCCGCTTGCCGGAGTAGAATACGCCATGGATCCTGAGCTTCTCGCCCTTGCCGCCCGCGTTCTGGATGCCAATCGCGATGCCGGCCGCTGCATCGCCATGGCGGAGAGTTGCACTGGCGGGCTGGTGAGCGCAGCGCTCACCGAAATTGCCGGCGCCTCGGATGTGTTCGATCGTGGCTTCGTCACCTATTCCAACGAAGCCAAGATGCAGGCCATCGGCGTGAGCCGGGATATTCTTGAAACCTTCGGCGCTGTCTCCATCGCCGTAGCCTGGGCCATGGCGCAGGGCACGCTTGCGCACAGCAAGGCCGATATCGCCGTGGCCATCACCGGTGTCGCCGGCCCCGGCGGCGGCAGCGAGCAAAAGCCGGTCGGCACGGTGGTGTTCGCTCGCGCCGTTCGCGGCGGCAATCCTGATGTGGTGACCGCCGATATTCGCCAGTTCGGTGATCTCGGCCGCAGCGAGATCCGCCGTCAGGCGGCGTTGGTGGCGCTCGAGCTGTTGATGCCGGTGGAGGGAGACCCTGCCCCGGCACCGGTGGATGCGCCATAAACCTGCGCGGCCCGCGTCTCGAAAGCGCCGACCATCCGCTTGAACGCCTCTCCGAAGAACATGCCGGCCAGCCGCTCGAACATCTTGTTGCGGAACTCGAAATCGACGGAAAAATCAATGTCGCAGCCGCCCGGCGCGGCGCGGAACAGCCAGTCGTTCTTCAGATACTTCAGGGGGCCATCGATATAATCGACATGGACCTTCTCGGGCCGGCTCAGCGTCACCCGGCTGGTGAAGCGCTCGCGCACCATCTTGAAGCCCACGATCATGTCCGCCGTCACCACATCGCCATCCACCGAGCGGATGCGCATGCCCTGCACCCAGGGCAGGAACTCGGGGTAGCGGGCGATGTCCGCCACCAGGTCGAACATCTGCTCCGGCGTGTAGGGCAGCCGCCTGGTTTCGGCGTGGCGTGGCATCTCAGGCCCTGGAACCCGCCCCGGCTTCAGCAGCAGCACGGCGCTTGGCCTGCATCTCGGCAAAATCCGCCCCGGCGTGATAGGAAGAGCGTGTCAGCGGTGATGCCGCCACCTGCAGGAAGCCCTTGGAGCGCGCCACCGAGCCATAGGCCGCAAAGGTGGCTGGCGTCACGAATTCCATCACCTTGGCATGACGCGGGGTCGGCTGCAGATACTGGCCCACGGTGAGGAAATCCACGCCGGCGGAGCGCATGTCATCCCACACCTGGTGCAGTTCCTGCGCCGTTTCGCCCAGCCCGACCATGACGCCGGACTTGGTGAAGATCTGCGGAGAGAGCCGCTTCACCTGATCGAGCAGGCGCAGCGAATGATAGTAGCGCGCGCCCGGCCGGATCGTTGGATAGAGGCGCGGCACCGTCTCGAGGTTGTGGTTGTAAACATCGGGGCCGGCCGCAACGATCATCTCCACGGCGCGCTGCTGCTTGTTGCGGAAATCGGGCGTCAGGATTTCGATCGTGGTGCCCGGCGTCTGGCGCCGCAGCTCCTCTATGACCTTGACGAACTGGCTCGCCCCACCGTCGGGCAGATCATCCCGGTCCACCGAGGTAATGACGATATGCTCCAGCCCGAGTGCCGCTGCCGCCTCAGCGACATGGCCCGGCTCGGTCAGGTCCACCGGCCCCGGCATCCCGGTCTTGACGTTGCAAAAGGCGCAAGCCCGGGTGCAGGTGTCGCCCAGGATCATCACGGTCGCGTGCTTCTGGCTCCAGCACTCGCCGATGTTCGGGCAGGCCGCCTCTTCACACACGGTGTTGAGCTTGAGCCGCCGCATCAGCGCCCGTGTCTCGGCAAAGGCCACCGAGGTCGGTGCTCGAACGCGCAGCCAATCCGGCTTGCGGGCGCGGATGATGGCAGTGGCCGGTGCGGCGTCGCTTGCTGTATCGCTCATGATGTTTGCCGATAGCCTTTGTTGCTGCCGCTGCCAATGCAAACGGCGTTGGGAGCGATGCCGCAGGTCGCGACGCCGTTGCCCGGTCGGAAGGGCGCACCCGGTGCCATCAAGGGGGGGAGCACCGGGCGCGCGCCGACACCGTTCCGTACCGCAGCGAGGGCTGGGCGCTGCTTCATGGGCACGGCCGATGAAGCCAAGATGGAAAGCCGCGAACCACTTTCAATAGAGATAAAATAACGCGCACGCCGATTTTGCATTATTTTAGAATCTCCACGCGGCCGTTCTAGAAATGGATCGCCCGCCCATACGCATCGAGCACGCTCTCGTGCATCATTTCGGAGAGCGTCGGGTGCGCGAACACCGTGTGCTGCAGCTCTGCCTCGGTCGTCTCCAGCGTCCGCGCGATCACATAGCCCTGGATCAGCTCGGTCACCTCGGCACCCACCATGTGCGCGCCCAGGAGCTCGCCCGTGGTGGCGTCAAACACCGTCTTCACAAAGCCCTCGGCCTCACCGAGCGCAATCGCCTTGCCGTTTCCGATGAAGGGAAACTTACCAACTTTGATGGTGTGGCCCGCAGCCTTGGCCTTGGCCTCGGTCATCCCCACGCTCGCCACCTGGGGGCGGGAGTAGGTGCAGCCTGGGATGCCGGCCTTGTCGAGCGGGTGCACATGCAGCCCGGCAATGGTTTCCACGGCAATGATGCCCTCATGGCTGGCCTTGTGCGCCAGCCAGGGCGCGCCGGCGACATCGCCGATCGCCCAGAGCCCCGGCACATTGGTCCGGCCAAAGCCATCGTTGACGATATGCCCACGGTCGGTCGCCACGCCCAGCGCTTCCAGCCCGATGTTCTCGGTATTGGGCACGATGCCGATGGCGACAATGACGTGCGAAAAGCTCTCCGCCGCCGCCTTGCCGTCAGATGTGGTGATCGTGGCGGCCACAGCGTCCTTGCCAGGCGTTACATCGCTCACCTTGGCACCGGTGAGAATGCGCATGCCCTGCTTGGCCAGCGCCTTGGCCATGAAGGCCGAGACCTCCTCATCCTCCACCGGCAGGATCCGATCGAGCATCTCGACGATGGTCACTTCAGCACCCATGTCCGAATAGAAGCTGGCAAACTCGACCCCGATGGCGCCCGAGCCGATAACCAGCAGCTTTGTCGGCATCGCCGGCGGTACCATGGCGTGGCGATAGGTCCACACGCGCTCGCCATCCGCCTTCAGCCTCGGCAGGTCCCGCGCCCTCGCACCGGTGGCGATGATGACGTTCTTGCCCGTGAGCACTCGCGTCTGGTCCCCGGTCGTCACTGTCACCTGCGTCGCCGCAGTGAGCACGCCGGTGCCTTCGACAACCGCGATCTTGTTCTTCTTCATCAGCGATTTGACGCCGGAATTAAGCTGCCCCGCCACCTTGCGCGAGCGCTCGGTGATCTTGGCAAGATCGAACGAAACGCCCGTCGCGCTCAGGCCATAGGCCGAGGCATTCTGCATATAGTGGTATATCTCGCTGGTGCGCAGCAGCGCCTTGGTCGGGATGCATCCCCAGTTGAGGCAGATGCCGCCCAGCCGCTCACGCTCGACAATCGCCACCGTCATGCCGAGCTGGCTGGCGCGAATGGCCGCGACATAGCCGCCCGGGCCGGAGCCGAGCACCACAAGGTCAAAATTCTCAGCCATCACCTGTCCTTCTTGCCCCGCACCGCCGGCGGTTACGCCACCAGCCCGAGCGGGTTCTCGATCAGCGTCTTGACGGCCTGCATCAGCGCAGCACCATCCGCACCATCGATGGCCCGATGATCGAAGCTGCCGGTGATGCTCATCACCGTGGCAATGGCCAGCGCATCGTTCACCACATAAGGCCGCTTCTCGCCGGTGCCGACGGCCAGGATCATCGCCTGCGGCGGGTTGATCACTGCCTCGAACTGCTTGATGCCGAACATCCCGAGGTTGGACAGCGAGGCTGTGCCGCCCTGATATTCATGCGGCTGCAGCTTGCCGTCCCGCGCCTTGTCGGCCAGCGCCTTCATCTCCGTGGCAATCACGGAAAGCGGCTTGGCGTCGGCGCCAACGATGATCGGGGTGATCAGGCCGGAGGGGGCTGCCACTGCCACCGAGATATCGGCGCGGCTGTAGGAAACCAGGCTGTCCCCGGCAAAGCTGACGTTGCACTTTGGCACCTGCCGGAGCGCCAGCGCCAGCGCCTTGATGACCATGTCGTTGACCGAAAGCTTGATCTTGCGCGGCTCCAGCGCCGCATTCAGCTCGCCGCGGAGCTTGAGCAGCGCATCAAGCTGCACATCGACAGTGAGGTAGATGTGCGGAATGGTCTGCTTGGCCTCGGTGAGCCGCCGGGCGATGACCTTGCGGACATTGCCGAGCTTTTCCACCACGTGCGGAATATCGCTGGTGAACGGCGCGGCAGGCGCCGCCGGGGCAGCCATTGGCGCGGGCACGGCCGCAACAGGCGCAGCCGCCGCCACAACAGGCTTGCCGGCTGCCGCTTCCACATCGGCGCGGACGATGCGGCCATTGGGGCCGGAGCCAGTGACGGCTGAAAGTTCCACGCCCTGCACCTGGGCAATGCGGCGCGCCAGCGGCGAAGCATTGATCCGCCCATCCTTCGAGGCCGCAACAGTAACGGGAGCCGGAACTGGAGCCACCGCTACAGGCACAGCAGCCTTCGGCACTTCAACCGCAACCGTAGCCGCTGCTGGAGCCGGCTTGGCAGCCACCTCCCCGTCCCCACTCAGCCGCATGATGACCTGGCCCACCGGAACGCCTTCGGTGCCGGCCTCGACAAGCAGCTCCGCCACGACACCCTCGTCGATGCTCTCGACTTCCATCGTCGCCTTGTCGGTCTCGATCTCGGCCAGCACATCGCCGGATTTCACGGTGTCCCCCACGGCGACCAGCCATTTGGAAAGTGTGCCTGTCTCCATCGTGGGAGAAAGCGCGGGCATTGTGATATCGATCATTTGTAGCAAACCTTCTTCGCAGCGCTCACCACATCCTCAGCCTTGAGCAGCGCCGCCTTTTCCAGATTGGCCGCATAGGGCAGCGGCACATCGACGTTGGTGACGCGCAGGATCGGCGCATCAAGATCGTCAAAGCCCTGCTCCATGGCGACGGTGATGATTTCCGAGGCAATCGAGCACACCGGCCAGCCCTCCTCCACAACCACCATGCGGTTGGTCTTCTTGAGGCTGGCGAGCACTGTTGCCGTGTCGAGCGGCCGCAATGTCCGCAGATCGATGATCTCGGCCTCGATGCCCTCGGCCGCCAGGGTCTTCGCCGCCTCCAGAGCCACGCCGACGCCGATGGAGTAGCTCACCAGCGTCACATCGCGCCCGGCGCGGACCACGCTGGCCTTGCCGATGGGAACCGCCACATCGCCTTCCGGCACATCGAAGCTCTGGCCGTAGAGCAGCTCGTTTTCCAGGAACACCACCGGGTCCGGCGAGCGAATGGCGCTCTTCAGCAGCCCCTTGGCATCGGCGGCGCTATACGGCGCAATCACGATCAGGCCGGGCACGCTGGCATACCAGGGTGCGTAATTCTGGCTGTGCTGCGCGCCAACGCGCGAGGCCGCACCGTTCGGCCCGCGGAACACGATCGGGCAGCGCATCTGGCCACCGGACATGTAGTTGGTCTTGGCGGCGGAGTTGATGATGTGGTCAATCGCCTGCATGGCGAAATTGAAGGTCATGAACTCCACGATCGGCTTCAGCCCACCCATCGCGGCGCCGGTGCCGAGCCCGGCAAAGCCATATTCCGTGATCGGCGTGTCCACCACGCGCTGCGGGCCAAACTCCTCGAGCAGGCCCTGCGTCACCTTGTAGGCGCCCTGATACTCAGCGACTTCCTCACCCATCACGAACACTTCCGGCGTGGTGCGCATTTCCTCGGCCATCGCATCGCGCAGCGCCTCGCGAACGGTCTGGCGCTTGACCGGACCATCAAAGGCTACCGGCGCAGTCGCTGCTACAACAGCCTCTGCAGCAATCGGCGCAGCTACAGGAGCCGCGGCAGCAACTGGCGCAGCAGCCTTGGCAACCACCGGAGCAGCAGGCGCCGCAACTTCGTCCTCACCGGCGATGGTGGCGATAACGGTGCCAACTTTCACGCCTTCGGTGCCGGCCGCGACATGCAGCGTCACCACCGTACCACCGTCATCGGCCTCGAGTTCCATCGTCGCCTTGTCGGTCTCGATCTCGGCAAGCAGGTCTCCCGGCTTCACCACATCGCCCTCGGCAACGAGCCATTTGGCCAGAGTCCCCTCCTCCATCGTGGGGGACATGGCGGGAAGCTTGATCTCGGCCATCAGTAGGTTCCCACCAGCACGTCGGTATAAAGTTCGGAAAGTTCGGGCTCGGGCGCTTCCTCGGCAAAATCGGCGGCGCCGGTCACGATGGCCCGCACCTCCTTGTCGATTTCCTTGAGCCTGGCCTCATCGGCAAAGCCACCCTCGATGATCTCGCGCTTGGCCGCCTCGATCGGGTCGCTCTTCTCGCGCATTGCGGCCACTTCCTCGCGGCTGCGATATTTTGCGGGGTCTGACATCGAGTGGCCGCGGTAGCGATAGGTCTTAAGTTCGAGCAGGATCGGCCCCTTGCCGGAGCGCACCCAATCCACCGCCGTCTGTGCCGCTCCGCGCACCGCAAGCACGTCCATGCCGTCCACCTGCAAGCCCGGAACGCGGAAGCTCTCGCCGCGGCGGTAGAGCTGGTCCTCGGAGGACGAGCGGTTGACGCTTGTGCCCATGGCATATTGGTTGTTCTCGATGACGAAGATCACCGGCAGCTTCCACAGCTCAGCCATGTTGAAGCTCTCATAGACCTGGCCCTGGTTGGAGGCGCCATCGCCAAAATAGGTCACGGCCAGCCCGCCATCGCCCTTGTACTTGTGGGCAAAGGCCAGCCCCGTGCCGAGCGGCACCTGCGCCGCCACAATGCCGTGGCCGCCGTAAAAACCATGCTCCACACTGAACATGTGCATGGAGCCGCCCTTGCCCTTGGAGATGCCGGCAGCACGACCGGTCAGCTCGGCCATCACGGCTTCAGCCGGAATGCCCGCCACCAGCATATGGCCATGGTCACGATAGCCGGTGATCACCGAGTCGGTGGGCCGCAAAGCTGCCTGGATGCCCACCACAACAGCCTCCTGGCCGATGTAGAGGTGGCAGAAGCCTCCGATCATGCCCATGCCGTAAAGCTGCCCGGCCCGCTCTTCAAAGCGCCGGACCAGAAGCATCTGGCGGTAGAAATCCAGCAATTCCGGCCCTGTCGCTTTGTGCCGTTTTGGTTCAGGAGGCCTGGGCCACCCCCGCGAACTATCCTTCGCAGATGCAGCATTTGCGGCCGGATCGGTTAGCGCGGCGGGGGCTGCAGAGGCCTTTGGCTTGGTGCCGGATTTCGGCGTTGCAGTACGGGCCATGTCGCGCATCTCCGGATGGAATGTCGCAGGTATAGATGCGACACCGGCCCGTCAGCAACCCCCCTCACTCCGCGTCCGGTGCGGTCATCCCCTCATTTTCCCCCAATGGTACAATTATCTCATCTGGCTTAACCACATTGAGGTTTTTTCGCACCAGTTCATCGGCCAGGTCCGGGTCAACGCCGCGCGGGTCCAGCAGCTTCACCTGCCTATCCAGCGCCGCGCGTGCTTCGGCGCGCTCCGCCACTTGCTGCTCCAGCTTGGCGCGCTCGCTCTTGTAGCCTCGCCAGGCGATCACGCCGGTTGGCCCGGCCACCGCATGATAGGCAAAATAGCCCACGAGAAGGATGCATACGGCCGGGAGCAAAGCCCGCCGCAAATAGCTCCAAAGCACTGATCGCTCTTCCATGCCCCAGCGATACCCCCTCCCCCGCCGCGTCGCAAGAACCTCCCAAAAACCAGCCTCGCCACTCATCAACCGAGCCACTAAGGTGCCGGACAAATCAGCCTTGGGAGCCAGCAATGCCAGCCATCAACAGCGTCGTCGATCTGCGTCATGAGGGGGACATTGCCGTCGTCACGGTCAATTCCCCTCCCGTCAACGCGCTCTCCGCCGATGTGCGGGATGGCCTGGCCGGCGCCTTTGCCGCCATCGCGGCAGACAGCAGCGTCAAGGCGGCCGTGCTCACCTGCGCCGGTCGCACCTTCATCGCCGGCGCGGATATCAGCGAATTCGGCAAGCCGCCGCGCGGTGCCTCGCTGTTCGATGTGCAGGACGCCATGGAATCCAGTCCTGTCCCCGTCATCGCCGCCATTCATGGCACGGCGCTTGGCGGCGGCCTCGAAGTGGCGCTCTGCTGCCATTACCGGGTGAGCGATGCCAAGGCCAAGCTCGGCCTGCCGGAGGTCAAGCTCGGGCTGCTGCCCGGCGCCGGTGGCACCCAGCGCCTGCCCCGTGTCGTCGGTGCGGAAAAAGCGCTTGAGATGGTGACGAGCGGCACCCCGATGGGCGCCAAGGCGGCGCTGGCGGCCGGACTGGTCGATGAGATCGTCGAGGGTGATCTTACTGCAGGTGCTGTCGCCTTTGCCCGCAAGATTGTCGCGGAGAACCGCCCGCTCAAGAAGGTGCGTGATGACAGCTCGCGCCTTGGCGGCACAGCCGAGAGCCTGGCGCCGATGTTCGTCGCCTTCCGCAAGGCCAATGCCCGCAAGTTCCATGGCTTCGAGGCGCCTGAGGCCAACATCAAGTGCATCGAAGCCGCTGTCGCCCTGCCCTTCGCGGAGGGCGTCAAGGTGGAGCGCAGCGAGTTCATGAAGCTGATGCAGGGCCTGCAAGCCACCGCCCAGCGCCATGTGTTCTTCGCCGAGCGCCAGGCCGCGAAAATCGATGGCCTGCCGGCCGATGTGCAGCCGCTTCCCGTCAAGTCCGTCGGCATCATTGGTGCCGGCACCATGGGCGGCGGCATCGCCATGAACTTCCTCAGCGTCGGCATCCCCGTCACCATCGTGGAAACCAAGCAGGAAGCGCTGGATCGCGGCGTTGCCGTCATCCGCCGCAACTATGAGAACAGCGCCAAGAAGGGCCGCTTCTCGATGGAGGAGGTGGAAGCCCGCATGGGCCGCCTGACACCAACGCTGGCGCTGGAGGACCTGAAGGACGCAGACCTGATCATCGAAGCCGTGTTCGAGAATATGGAGATCAAGAAGCAGATCTTTGGCAAGCTCGACACCATCGCCAAATCCGGCGCCATCCTCGCCAGCAACACCAGCTATCTGAATGTCGATGAGATCGCCGCCAGCACCAAGCGGCCCGAGAGTGTTGTGGGCATGCACTTCTTCTCGCCCGCCAACGTCATGCGGCTGCTGGAAGTGGTGCGCGGCGCCAAGACCAGCCCACAGGTGCTCGCCACCGCCATGGCCATCGGCAAGCAGATCGGCAAGATCGGCGTTGTCTCCGGCGTCTGCCACGGCTTCATCGGGAACCGCATGCTCGGCGCCCGGCAGGAGCAGGCCAACAAGCTCATCCTGGAAGGCGCTCGCCCGGCAGATGTCGATCGCGTGCTGACCGAGTTCGGCTTCCCCATGGGTCCGTTCCAGATGGCGGACCTTGCCGGCCTCGATATCGGCTGGTCGGCGGAAACCTCCAAGGGCCTCACCGTGCGTGATCGCCTGTGCGAAGCCGGCCTGCGCGGCCAGAAGAACAGCCACGGCTTTTATGATTATGACGAAGCGCGCAACCGCACGCCCTCGCCGGTCGCTGAAAAGATCATCCTCGATTACGCCGCTGAAAAGGGCATCAACCGCCGCGAGATTGCCGATCAGGAAATCCTCGAGCGCTGCCTGTACCCGATGGTCAACGAGGGCGCCAAGATCCTCGACGAAGGCATGGCCCAGCGCGCATCCGACATCGATATTGTCTGGATCAATGGCTATGGCTGGCCGGTCTATCGCGGTGGCCCGATGTTCTGGGCCGAGCATGACGCTGGCCGCGAGACCATCGCAGCGGCGCTGGAGCGGATGGGCATGGATGTGTCCCCCAAGCTCAAGGCTGGCTGGTAAGACGCAGCGCCGCGAGCACATGGTGTGCGCTCGCGGCGCAAGCCCGGCCATCTGGGCGTTGCGCGCGCCCTGCGACCAACTTGCGCGTAACCAAACCCCGGGCCCGCGCGTATAAGGCAGCATGATCAGCCGCCGTTCCGCTCTCACCCTCTCCCTCGCCGCCGTTGCAAGCTGGCCCATATCGCGCTTGCTCACCGAGCCTGCGGTGGCCGCGACCAAGGGCAAGTTCGCCTACACGCTCAGCGAGGCGGAGTGGCGCAAGAAGCTTGATCGCAACAGCTATGCCGTGCTTCGCGAGGAAAAGACCGAGAGTCCCTACAGCTCGCCGCTCAACAGCGAGAAGCGCGCCGGCACCTTCCTCTGCAAGGGCTGCGCCCTGCCGCTGTTCAGCAGCCGCACGAAGTATGACAGCGGGACTGGCTGGCCGAGCTTCTGGCAGCCGCTGAAAGGCGCCATCGGCACCCAGGAGGACAACAGCATCCCGATGATGCCCCGTACGGAAGTGCACTGCGCCCGCTGCGGTGGCCACCTCGGCCATGTTTTCGATGATGGCCCGAAGCCGACCGGCCTGCGCTATTGCATGAACGGCCTGTCGCTCACCTTCCAGCCCGCAAAGGCCTGAGCCATGAAGCTCCACGCTCTCACCGCCCTTCTGCTCGCTACCGCCGCCTGCGGCACCGTTTCCGCAGCCGAGCGGGTCATCACGGCCCCAGTCCCGGCCGTGGACATGCCGCTCAAGGCCGGCCCGGTGCAAACGGCGGTGTTTGCCGGAGGCTGCTTCTGGGGTGTGGAAGGCGTGTTCGAGCGCGTCCAGGGCGTCATCTCGGCGCGCTCGGGCTATGCCGGCGGCGCGAAGGAAACCGCCATTTACGAAGTGACCAACTCCGGCACCACAGGCCATGCCGAGGCCGTGGAGATCAAATATGATCCGTCAAAGGTCAGCTACGGCACACTGCTGCGGATCTTCTTCTCGGTGGCGCATGACCCGACGCAACTCAACCGCCAGGGCCCGGATCGCGGCACGCAATACCGCTCCACCGTCTTCCCGCGCGATGCCGAGCAGGCCCGCGTTGCCCGGGCCTATATTGCCCAGATGACAACCGCGAATAGCTGGGGCGGCAAGATCGTCACGACGCTGGAGCCGGGCAAGGCATTTTATCCTGCCGAGGGCTACCACCAGAATTTCCTGCGCGGCAACCCAAGCTATCCCTACATCGTCATCAACGACCTGCCCAAGCTGGAAGCGCTGAAGAAGCTCTTTCCGCAATATTGGAGCGCCAAGCCGGCGGCGTGACCCCTCTCCCGGCTGAGGGAGAGGGTAGGCTCAATCACGCAAATCTGCCGCTTAGTGCCCGAGGTTCTTGACGATGGTTTCCACCATCTTCTTGGCGTCGGCGAGCAGCATCATGGTGTTGTCCATGTAGAACACCGGGTTGTCGACGCCGGCATAGCCCACGCCGCCCATCGAGCGCTTCACAAACAGCACGGTCTTGGCCTTTTCCACGTCCAGCACCGGCATGCCGTAGATCGGCGAGGTCTTGTCGGTCTTGGCGAGCGGGTTGGTCACGTCGTTGGCACCGATGACGAAGGCCACATCGCACTGGGCGAACTCGGAGTTGATATCCTCCAGTTCGAACACTTCATCGTAAGGCACATTGGCCTCGGCGAGCAGCACGTTCATGTGGCCAGGCATGCGGCCGGCAACCGGGTGAATGGCGTATTTTACCGAAACGCCTTCCTTCTTCAGCAGGTCGCCCATTTCGCGCAGCGCGTGCTGCGCCTGGGATACGGCCATGCCATAGCCCGGCACGATGATGACGCTCTCGGCGTTCTTCATGATGAAGGCTGCATCCTCGGCCGAGCCGGCCTTGTAGGCCTTCTGGATCGCGGCGCCCTTCGGCCCGCCAGCATCCGCCTCGGCACCGAAGCCCCCGGCGATGACGCTGATGAAGCTGCGGTTCATCGCCTTGCACATGATGTAGGAGAGGATCGCGCCCGAGGAGCCGACCAGCGCACCGGTGATGATCATCGCGGTGTTCTGCAGCGTGAAGCCCATCGCCGCTGCTGCCCAGCCCGAATAGCTGTTGAGCATGGAGATGACGACCGGCATGTCCGCGCCGCCGATCGGGACAATCAGCAAGAAGCCGATGAGGAAGCTGAGCGCCGTAATCGTCCAGAACACCGCCGGCTGTTGGTCAAAGACGAAATAGGCGACAAGGCCGAGAATGCCGGCAATCAAGCCGAGGTTGATGACATGGCGTCCCGGCAGCAGGATCGGCGAGCCGCTCATCCGCCCGGAAAGCTTGAGGAAGGCGATGACAGAGCCCGAGAAGGTGATGGCACCGATGGCAACGCCAAGCCCAAGCTCGACACGCGACACGGCGAATATCTCACCGGTAGCTGCATCGACGATGCCGAACGCCGTCGGGTTCAGATAGGCGGAAGCACCCACCAGCACGGCGGCAAGGCCGACAAGGCTGTGGAAGCCAGCAACCAGCTCCGGCATCGCCGTCATCTGGATCTTCTGGGCGATGAACCAGCCAATGGTCCCGCCGATGGCGATGGCGCCAATGATCAGCGGCAGGCCGACATTGTGCAGCAGCAGCGTCGTCACCACGGCAATGCCCATGCCGATCATGCCATATTGGTTACCCTTCTGGCTCGATTCCGGCGAGGACAGCCCGCGCAGCGACAGGATGAAAAGCACGCCCGCAACAAGGTAGGCGAGCATCGCCCAGGCGGGCGTGGCGGCAGCAACGTGTTCCATGATCTTGGCCCCTATTCCGTCCGCTTACTTCGCCGCGCCCGGCTTCTTGTCTTTTTTCTTGTACATCGCGAGCATGCGCCGCGTGACGGCGAAGCCGCCGAAGATGTTGACGCTGGCCAGAACCACCGCCAGCAGCCCCAGCCACTTGGAAACTTCAGAACCGCCAACCGCCGCCGAGGATGCGATGAGCGCACCGACGATGATCACCGAGGAGATGGCGTTGGTCACGGCCATCAGCGGCGTATGCAGCGCCGGCGTAACGGACCAGACGACGTAATAGCCGACAAAGCAGGCCATCACGAAAATCGAAAGGATCGAAAGGAAATCCATGGCTTTTGCTCCTCAGCCCGCGATCAGGCGGTCATGGACGATCGCGCCGCCCTCGGTCAGCTTGATGCCCTTGACGATCTCGTCATCGGCGGCGAATGCCACTGCCTTGCCTTCCTTGTCCCAGAAGGCATTGAGCAGGTTGAACAGATTGCGCGAATAAAGCGCCGAGGAATCGGCCGCCATGCGCGAAGTGATGTTCTTGTGGCCGATGATCTTGACGCCGTGGATGGTCACCACTTCGCCAACCTTCGAGCCCTCGACATTTCCGCCGCTTTCAACAGCCAGATCGACGATGATGCTGCCGGGGCGCATCGAGGCGATCTGGGCATCGCTCACCAGTCGCGGTGCCGGGCGGCCGGGGATGAGTGCGGTGGTGATGACGATGTCCTGCTTGGCGATGTGGCTGGAAACGAGCGCGGCCTGTGCAGCCTTGTACTCATCCGACATTTCGGTGGCATAGCCGCCCGAGCCTTCACCCTCGATGCCCTTCACGTCCTCCACGAAGATCGCCTTGGCACCGAGCGATTCAATCTGCTCCTTGGTGGCCGAGCGCACATCCGTCGCTGACACCAGCGCACCGAGGCGGCGCGCCGTGGCGATGGCCTGCAGGCCGGCCACGCCAACGCCCATCACGAATACGCGGGCGGCGGAAATCGTGCCCGCCGCCGTCATCATCATCGGGAAGGCGCGGCCATAAGCCTCCGCCGCATCGATGACAGACTTGTAGCCGGCCAGGTTGGACTGGGAGGACAGCACGTCCATCGATTGCGCGCGGGTGATGCGCGGCATGAACTCCATGGAGAGCGCCACGATGCCGGCCTTGGCATAGCCTTCGATCCGCGCCCGATCAGCAAATGGCGCCAGGATGGCAGCGAGCATGGTTCCCGGCCGGATGCCCGGCAGCTGGTCCACGGAAGGCCCCTGCACGGCCAGCACCAGGTCGGCATCGGCCAGAATCGCCGCGCGCTCGCCAATGGTCGCCCCGGCTTCGGCATAGGCCGCATCCGAGATGTTGGCGCCAGTGCCGGCGCCGCTCTCGATCGAAATCGAGGCGCCGAGGCCGATGAGTTTCTTGATCGTCTCCGGCGTGGCGGCGACGCGATGTTCCGCGTCCGCGGTCTCGCGCAAAACGGCGATCTTCATGGACTAACCCCCAACGAAATCAGCAAAAAATTCGCCTGAACAAATCAGACGAGGAACACGGCCATCAGGATGAGCGAAAGGACGACGAGAATCACGCCCCACTTCGTCGCGGCCATGAAGCCTTCGTAAGTCCCGCGGTGATCGGAGGAATTGTTGCCGTGCGGCTCGGTGCCATGATTAGCCATAATGAAACCCGTTATCTGAATTGGCGCGCCCCTCGCGCCTCTGCCCCATAGCAGATGCAGCAATGCTGTGAAGATGTCACGAAACTTGGCGTTCCAGGCTTCAAACCACGGCTTTCCACAGCCGCAACGCCTGCACCGTCTCTGCAACATCGTGCACACGCACCATTTGCACCCCGCAGGCTGCACCGTGCAGCGCCAGCGCCAGGCTGCCCGGCAGCCGCTGCTCCGGCGCAACGCTTGCCCCTGCCCCACCGGCAAGCCGGCCGATCAGCGCCTTGCGGCTCGCTCCCAGCAGCAGCGGCACGCCCAGCCCGTGCAGCAGCGTCAGCCCGCGCAGCAGCGAGAGGTTGTGTTCGAGCGCCTTGCCAAAGCCGATGCCGGGATCCGCGACAATATGCGCACGCGCGATTCCCGCGGCCTCGCAGGCGGCAATGCGGTCCGCGAGCCAATCGAACACATCGAGCAATGCGTCTTCATAGTGCGGCGCCACCTGCATCGTCTCGGGCGTGCCCTGCGCATGCATCAACACCACCGGGCAGCCGCGCGCCGCCGCCAGCCCCGGCGCGGCATCGTCATAGGCCAGCGCAGAGACATCGTTGATCATCGCGGCCCCGGCATCGAGCGCTGCCGCCATCACGGCGGCCTTGCGCGTGTCCATGCTCCAGCACAGCCCATCCAGCGCCGGCAGCACACCGCCAAGCCGCGCAAGCTCCTCCTCGAGCGAAACTGGCGCCGCTCCAGGCCGTGTCGATTCCGCGCCAATGTCGAGAATATCCGCGCCCGCCGCCGCCATCGCCCGCGCTGCGGCCTGTGCCGCCTCAGGCGCATGGTTGCGGCCGCCATCGGAAAAGCTGTCCGGCGTCACATTCAATATGCCCATCACCGCCGGGCGATCCTGTGGCAGCCCGGCCAGCGGCTTTCGCGCCTCGGTCAAGGCCCGCAGCGCCACCTCCGGCGCAGCCTCAGCCGCGATCACCCGCGGCGCGCGGCCCCGCTCCAGCACCTGCAGCCGCGCAAAGCGCAGCGGGCCACCGGCCAGCGGCAGGCCGTCTCCCAGTGCAATCGGGCGGTAATAAAGTCTGTCTCGGTCAGCAGCCATGGTCAGGCTCTAGCCCGGCAAGGCTGCGCCCGCCAGCGGCTCAGCCGGCCATGCTCACCGTGGCGCGATAGGCCGAGCGCTTGTCATCGAGCGGCACCAGCTTGCCGGCTTCCTCAATGTGCCAGAAGGTCCAGCCATTGCAGCTCGGCAGGCCCTGTGCGGCGGCACCAAGCTGGTGGATCGACCCGGCCTTGGCGCCCATGCTGAGCGAGCCATCGGCACGCACTTCGGCAGCGTGGCGGCGCTGGCTGTCAAACAGCCGCGTGCCCGGCCGCACCAGCCCGGACTCGACCAGCGAGCCGAACGGAATCCGCACTTCGGCGCGCTTGCCCTGGCTCACGGCCATGTCCCCGCCGGACAGCGGCAGCAAGCCGGCGATGCGCTTTTCGGCCACCGCGACGTATTTTTCCTCGCGCTCGATGCCGATCCAGTGGCGGCCGAGCAGCTTGGCGACAGCGCCGGTCGTGCCGGTGCCAAAAAAAGGATCGAGCACCACGTCGCCCGGCTCGGTGCAGGCCAGCAGCACGCGATACAGCAGCGCCTCGGGCTTTTGCGTCGGGTGCGCCTTGACGCCATCGGTCTTCAGCCGCTCGCCACCGGTGCAGATCGGGATCAGCCAATCAGAGCGCATCTGCAGCTCTTCGTTCATCGCCTTCATGGCGTGGTAATTGAACTTGTACTTTGCCGTCTCGCTCTTTGCCGCCCAGATGAGCGTCTCATGGGCATTGGTGAAGCGTGTGCCCTTGAAGTTCGGCATCGGGTTGGCTTTGCGCCAGACGATATCGTTGAGGATCCAGAAGCCGGCATCCTGCAGCGCCGCGCCGACGCGGAAGATGTTGTGGTAGCTGCCGATGGTCCAGATCGCGCCATCGGGCTTGAGGATGCGCCGCGCTGCCTTGAGCCAGGCGCGGGTAAAGTCATCATAGGTCTTCAGCGAGGCGAACTTGTCCCAATCATCGTCCACCGCAGCCACCTTGCCGCCCTCGGGCCGGTGTAGATTGTGTGCCAGCTGGAGATTATAGGGCGGATCAGCAAAAACGAGATCGACGCAACCCTCGGGCAGGGCGTTCATGGCGGCGATGCAATCGCCGAGGATGATGCGATCAGTCTTGATCGGCGCAGATGGGTTCTTGCTCATGTAGGCACTGATGATTCAGGACCGAATCGCCGTCAATCCCCGCCGGGCTTCAGCATGATTCATAATTGAATCATGGATTTGCACCGATTCGCTGGATTATGACTCGAACTACCAGACTTTGAGTCTCCCGGCCGGCGTACCCCCAACCCATGGCGTGTTGCAGGAAAGACTCACCACTGCTGGTTAGATGAAAATAAATTCAGGAAATGCCGGTTTTCCGGCATTGCCGCGGTCCGGATGGGGCTTTCAAGCCGCGTCACCCCCGCTCCAGCACCCGCGCCACCGGCGCAAAACTCCGCCTGTGATGCGCCGTGGCGCCCAGCCGCTCCAGCGCTGCGCCATGCTCCGCTGTGCCATAGCCCTGGTTGCACGCCCAGCCATAGCCGGGGCACTCCGCATCCAGTGCCGCCATCAGCCCGTCCCGCTCGGTCTTGGCGATGATCGACGCCGCAGCGATCGAAAGGCAGCGCCCGTCACCCTTCACCAGCGCCGTCGCGGCGCGCTGCCAGCGGGGCAGCCGGTTGCCATCCACCAGCACATGGTCAGGCTCGCGGCACAGCACCGCCACGAGCGCCAGCACGGCCCGCTCCATCGCCAGCATCGTCGCCCAATGGATATTGAGCGTATCGATCTCCTCCACGCTGGCCTGGCCGATGCCGATATCGGCACATTCCGCCAGCGACGCGCGCAAGGCCTCCCGCCGGGCCGCGCTGAGGATCTTGCTGTCTTTCAGCCCCTTGGGCAGGCTGCCTCCGCGCAACACCACGGCGGCCGCCACCACCGGCCCGGCAAGCGGCCCGCGCCCGGCCTCGTCCACGCCCGCCACGCAACCGGGAAAGCCCATGGCAGCCGGCAGCAGCAGCCCCGCCATCAGGGCAGCGGATAGAAGCCGAGCGGCCCGTGCCCGCCGCCAAGCCCCGGCGCCCTGGCGATGCCCTGCGCCACGAACGCCCGCGCCCGCTCCACGGCAACCTCCAGAGGCAGCCCCTGCCCCAGCCCGCAGGCCAACGCTGCCGCCAGCGTGCACCCGGTGCCATGGGTGTGTCGTGTGTCCACCCGCGTGCTGGTGAAGGCGCGGTGGCCGCCGCGCGTCACCAGCCAGTCCGTCAGCCTGTCTCCGGGCAGATGCCCGCCCTTGGCCAGCACGGCCTGCGGCCCGGCGAGCAGCAGCTCCTGCGCCGCGAGCAGCGCATCGGCCTCATCCTCGACTTCGGTGCCGCTCAGCATCACCAGTTCCGGCGTGTTCGGCGTCACCACTGTCGCCAGCGGCAGCAGCCGCTCGACAAGCGCGCCGGCCGCCTCGTCTTCCAGCAGCGCCGCACCGCCCTTGGCCACCATCACGGGATCAAGCACCACCGGCACCCGCAGCCCGGCCAGCACGTCCGCCACCGCGCGCACCGTATCCGCCCCGCCGATCATGCCGATCTTGATGGCATCGACGCCGATATCCTCGATGCAGGCACGCATCTGTGCCACCACAACCTCGGGTGGAATGGCATGGATGCCGCTCACGCCCAGCGTGTTCTGCACCGTCACGGCGGTAATCGCCGTCATCGCATAGCCGCCAAGGCAGGTGATGGTCTTGATATCGGCCTGGATGCCGGCNNCGCCGCCGCTGTCCGAGCCGGCGATGATGAGGATGCGCGCCTGGGGTTCAGCCATGGTGGCGATGCTGGACCGAGGCCGGGTTGCGTTGCAAGGCTGCACCAGTGCGCAGGGGCCGCGGCTGGAACTCGCCGCCGCAGTTGGGGCAAATTCCGCCCAGCGGGCCGTCCACGCAGGCGGTGCAAAAGGTGCACTCGAAAGAGCAGATCATCGCGCCGCGTGCGTCCGCCGGCAGCGCAATGCCGCAGCGCTCGCAATCCGGCCGCAGCTCCAGGCTCACGCCGCCACCACCGCAGCGCAGATGCCCTCGACCACCTGCTTGACCAGCGCCTTGTTCTCGCCCTCCGCCATTACGCGGATCACCGGCTCGGTGCCCGATTTGCGGATGAGCAGCCGCCCTGTCCCGGCCAGAGTCGCCTCGCCCTCGGCGATGATCTTGAGCACCGCATCATTCTCGAGCGGCTTGCCGGTGAAGCGAACCGACTTGAGCAACTGCGGCAGCGGATCGAACAGATGCAGCACTTCGCTGGCCGGCTTGCCGCTGGAAACCAGCGCCGCCAGCACCTGAAGCGCCGCAACCAGGCCATCGCCCGTGGTGCCAAAGTCCGCCAGGATCAGGTGTCCGGATTGCTCACCGCCGATGTTGCAGCCGCGCGACCGCATCAATTCCAGCACATAGCGGTCCCCCACCCCGGCGCGGTGCAGCACCAGGCCGCGCCCGGCAAGCCAGCGCTCCAGCCCGAGGTTAGACATCACGGTGGCCACCAGGCCGCCGCCGGTGAGCGTGCCGGCATCGGCGGCGCGCCCGGTGACCAGCGCCATCAGCTGGTCGCCATCGACAATCTGTCCGCGCTCATCCACCACGATCAGCCGGTCCGCATCGCCATCCAGCGCGATACCGATATCGGCGCCGCTCTCCAGCACCTTCATCTGCAGCGCCTTGGGGTGCGTGGAGCCGACCTTGTCATTGATGTTGAAGCCATCGGGCGTCACGCCGATGGCGATCACCTCGGCGCCCAGTTCCCACAGCGCCTCGGGAGCGACCTTGTAGGCGGCGCCATTGGCACAATCGATCACCACCTTCAGCCCATCGAGCCGAAGCTGCTCGGGGAATGTCGATTTGGCGAAATGGATATAGCGGCCCTGTGCGTCATCGATGCGCCGCGCCCGGCCGATGGCGCGCGGCTCGGCCAGCGCCACATCCGCATCGATCATCGCCTCGATCTCCAGCTCCGCCTCATCGGAGAGCTTGAAGCCATCGGGGCCGAACAGCTTGATGCCATTGTCCTGAAACGGGTTGTGGCTGGCTGAAACCATCACGCCCAGATCGGCGCGCATCGAGCGGGTGAGCATCGCCACGGCCGGCGTCGGCATCGGCCCCAGTTGCACCACATCCATGCCGACACTGGTGAAGCCGGCAGTGAGTGCCGATTCCATCATGTAGCCGGACAGCCGCGTATCCTTGCCGATCACGACGCGGTGCTTGTGCCCGCCGCGCAGGAAATGCTTTCCCGCCGCCTGCCCCACCTTCATGGCGGTGGCCGCTGTCATCGGCGCCGTGTTGGTGAGGCCCCTGATCCCGTCCGTGCCGAAATATTTGCGTGTCATGCGCCAAAGCCCTCGCGTGTATCTGCTCTCTAGCCGTCCTGCATTGGCTTGTCGAAGCCGGAGCGCTAGCGTCGTGCGAAAGGGAGACGAGCAGATGCAGATGCGCAACCTCGGAACACAGGGCCTGCGGGTTTCAGCGCTTGGGCTGGGCTGCATGGGCATGGCCGGCGTCTCGGGCCAGGCCGCTATGTACGGCGTGGTGGACCGCGCCGAAGCGGTGGCGACGCTGCACCGTGCGCTCGATCTGGGCATCAATTTCTTCGATACCGCCGAAGTCTATGGCCCCTATCTCAATGAAACCCTGGTCGGCGAGGCGCTGAAGAGCCGCCGCCACGAAGCGATCATCGCCACCAAGTTCGGCTTCCGCATCATCGACGGCAAGGCCGCGGGCGTCGATTCCAGCCCCGCCAATGTCCGCGCTGTAGCCGAGGCCAGCCTCAAGCGGCTGCAAACCGATGTGATCGATCTGTTCTACCAGCACCGTGTCGATCCTGCCGTGCCGATCGAGGAGACGGTGGGCGCCATGGCGGACCTGGTGCGCGAGGGCAAGGTGCGCTTTCTCGGCCTTTCGGAATGCGGCGCCGGCACGCTGGCCAAGGCGCATGCCGTTCACCCGATCAGCGCGCTGCAGAGCGAATGGTCGCTTTGGGAGCGCGACGTGGAGGCAGACATCTGGCCGCTGTGCCATCAGCTCGGCATCGGCTTCGTGCCCTATTCGCCGCTCGGTCGTGGCTTCCTCACCGGCACGATGCCGCGCGCCGAAGATCTGCCGGACGGCGATTACCGCAAGACCGACCCGCGCTACATGGGTGAGAATTACGATGCGAACATGACAGCCGTCGGCATCGTGAAGGGCATCGCCGCGGCGCATGGCGCCACCCCGGCACAAGTCGCGTTGGCCTGGCTGCTGGCCAAGGGGGACAGCATCGTGCCGATCCCCGGCTCGAAACGGCGCATCACGCTGGAGGAAAATGCGGCTGCGCCATCATTGGCGCTGAGCGCTGCGGACATGGCGGCGCTTGATGCCGCCCTGCCGCCGGGCAGCACTGCCGGTGAGCGCTATGGCTCCAAGGCGATGCTGCGGATGGTCAGGCTGTAAGGGCCGCCGCGCAGCCTGTGGCTACTGCGCCTTGGTCTGCCCAGGGTAGAGATCGCGCAGCGAGGCCGGCGCGTTGCACTTGCGGATGATGCCATCAACAAGCGATGCGCGCATCTTCTTGAGCGACCCTGCGGCGAGCACCCGCTTGCGTTCGCGCTCCACCTCACCAGCCGTAAAACGCGGCGCACCTGCCGGGGCGCTGGCGCCGCCAAGGCCGAAGACCGTGAAGTTGAGCATCTCGGCCAGCTGGGCATTGTCGGACAGCCTGGAGTGCGCAACGTTCGGCAACCGGATCAGATACGCCCGCGCTTCAGGCGTGCAGAGGAAATAGCCGATCCTGTCCCGCAGTTCCGGGATCAGCGCCGGCGCTGATTTGCCCTGGATGCCATGGCAGCCGCCGCAATGCTCGACATAATCGGACTTTGCCAGCCTGAGCGTCTCGGCCTCTGTCATGGCCGGCTGGGCCGAGGCTGCTACAAACCCAAAGCACAGCCAGGGCGTTGACAGCAGCAGGGGTAGCCAGCGCAGGCCCGATTTCACAGCAACAGCTCTCCGCCCTTATTCAGCCGCGCCGACGAGCACTGCGGTCGAGCAATGATATTCCATCGAGCTCGTGCCGAAGCACCAGATGACGTTGTTGTTCTGCATCGGCACATACAGCTGTGTCTCGCGATCGGTATTGTCGCAACCGCACTGGCCGCACGAAGGCTTGCCGCAGCAATCGCGGTAGGCGATCAGATACGCCTTGCCGTCATCCGGGTTGATGCAGGTGCCCACCCACGACACCGGCGAAGGCTCGGAGCCGGCCGGGCAAGCGTTTACCGCGCCGCCGCAGCACGAGCAAAGCGAGCCATCGATGGCGCAATAGCGCCAGTAGGAGCACTTGGTGTCGTCCTTGGTCTGGGCGTTGCGCGCAAAGGCCGTCTTGGCTTCGGGCGAACGATCCGGCTTGGCAGCCTCGGCGCGGCTGACCGGCAGCAGCGGAAACACCGGCGCTGCCACCAGCGTCATGCCAAGCTTTGACAACAGGCTGCGCCGCGATGTGTGGCCGGCGAACTTGCGCAGCAAATTCTCGCCCATCTTGTCCACGCTGAACTTGCTCATAAAATACCCCTTTGATGAAGATGGGCGATCAAGCCGCTTCGGCCTTCAAGCCGGTAATGTAATCCTGCACGGAACGAACGCCCATCTCGTGCGCGACGACGAGGCTTTCGAGATGCTCGCGGCTGTTGACGAGGCCCTTGGAAAGGATCGTCCCGGTCGCATCAAGGAGAACCGCATAGGGTAGCTTTTCAACATGATAGGCCCGGCCGGCATCGGAACCGTTGATGAACGGGAACTCCGATATGCCGTGCTTGGCGATCATCGCCCGCTGCACATCGTCACTGTCATCACCCACGAACACCAGGTCCAGCCGCTCATCGCCGGCAAAGGACTTGGCAACCGGAATGAGCGACTTGCACATCGGGCACTGCGCCGAAACGAACATCAGCAGTTGCAGCGTGCCGGACTTGAGCGCCCCGCCGATCTTCATCGGGTTGCCATCGAGCGTCTTGAGGTCGAGCACGGGGGAGTTGTCCCCTACAGCCGGTCCATGCGCCGTGGTCAGCGCGCCCGCAGGCGCCACACGCACGTGCAGCACGCCGACCTGCCGCGCCAGCGCAAGCACCGCAATCACCAGCATCGCAATCACGATCCAGGAGATAATCTGCGAGATCAGAAGCATCGTCAGCATGGCATTGTCCCTAGAGTTGCCTGAACGGCCAGTGTGAGGCGCAGCATGAAAGGTGGCTCAGCGCGGGAAGAAGGTGTTGATGATGCCACCGCCGGCGCGCTTGATCTCGTGCTTGGATTCCCAGGTCTTGGCATCGATGACGCGTGCATTGCCGCCTTCGTCCTCGCTCAGGAACAGCAGCGGTTCGGCGCTCTGGGTCACCTCGATGTTGACGGCCGGCTTCTCGAGCGGATGGCGCCCCAGCACCTTCTTGGCTGCAACATCGATTTCCCACACCTCGGTGCCCGCCTGCTTCTGGGACCAGAACTCGCCGATGTGCATCAGCACATACAGCAGGCCAGTCTTGCGGTTGAGCGCCATCGGCTGGGTGCCGCCAGGGAACCAGTTGACATCAAGCGGCTTGGTATCGCCCGGGCGGAGGCCTGCGGCGACCTGCAAGGACCAGGGCGCGCTGACCGTCGGGGTGGCGCTTACCTTCACCTGATAGACAAGCCCGGTGTAGCTGACCATCACGGCCTCGGCCTTGGACTGGTCGTACGTATAGTTATCGAAAATCGGATCGACGCTGGCCGCGAAGAAGGACGCGCTGCGGGTGACGCTGGACTTGCTGCCGTTGACGGCAACAGTCGCGATCGAGCCATCCGAACACAGCGCCGAGAAGCCGACGCCAGGGTTGGGCATCAGGCTGGCACAGCCCGGCAGATCGATATCCGTCACGAACTTGCGCTTCACCAGATCGATGACATTCACCGACGATGCCGGATCGAAATTATAGACAAAGCCGGTCTTGCCATCATCGCTGATGATGAAATTCTGCTTGCGGCCACCGATGATGAGACGCCCCGGCATCGTGATCTCGGCGAGCAGCTTCATGTCGGTGGTGTCATACACCGAGACCATGTCCTGCCGCGTGCCGCGGTCACCCTTGGTCCAGATCGACTCAGAGACGTAATAGAACTTGCCGGCCGGATCGATCGCCATGTCCGAGCTCTTGCTCGTCTCGACAAGGCCCTTCATCTTGCCCGTCACGCCATCGAAAATCCGGGTGCCGCCGCTGCCGAAGCCGCCGCGGATATAGCCCCACTGCGCCTGCGGCGGCTCGATCTTGAGCGTCGTCGCTTCCTCGGCCTCCAGAACCTTTGCGGCCTCCTGCGCCACAGCGCTCACGGCGCCTCCGGCCATGGACACCACAGACGCAAGCAGCGCCATCCGAAGCAACGAGCCTGAAAACAGACGAGGCGGGACTCTCATGATTTTACAAACCCCCTGGAAAATATGAATCGGACAAACAGCGCCCCTGACCTGCAAAGACTGTACAGCCGTCAAGATTTGGTCAAGTGGCAATTCATGCATCCGGAAAATTTTGTTTGCGCTGCAACATCAGGCCGGCTGCGCCCGACTTTTGAGCGCCCCAGTGCATCCAGGCCAGTGCCAGCAGTGCCACCAGCAACGCCGCTGCCGCCAGTGCCTCAAGCGCCACAAAGCCCCCTGCCCGTGTCGCCAGTGCGCCGCTCAGCGGCCCCGCGATCATCGCGATCGAGTGCGTCGCTGCGACAGCACGCCGGTTCTGCGGGCTGGGGTTCCTGTCCACCGCCAGGCTGGAAAAGCGCACCACGGCATAGATCGCGCCGATATTGAACAGGCACATGACCAGCACGAACCCGGCGGCACTCAGCGCCGAGGGCGCCAGCAGTGGTGAAAGGATGGCGATGCCGCTCAAGCCGCCGGCGATCAGCAAGGGCAGCCGCGCCCGGACATGCGCCAGCAGCAGGGCCGGAATGGCGCCGCTCAGCGAGCCCAGCGCGACGCCCCAGCCGATCACTTCTTCCGAAAGTCGGGCCGCCGTCGCCAGCGCGCCGACATAACTCCAGACCATCATGTTCATGCAGATGAACATGGCCAGCACCGCGATCGGCGCGATTGGGACAGGCAGTCTCGGCGCCCCCGCCTCTGCCGCGGCATACGCAATCGCACGGTTGCCAGCGTCTTGTGGCAGCAGCAGGCAGATGCTCGCCGGCACCAGCGCCAGGACCAGCATGGCGGTGCCAATGCCCATGGCCTCCGACACATAAGGCAGAAGCGTCGAAACACCCGCGGCGAGCAGGAGCTGGAACAGGAAGATCGTGCCAAAGGCATGGGGCGGCGCCTTCGCCGTCGCCTCGGCCAGCGCCAGATTGTAAAGAAAGCCGCAGCACAGGCCAAAGGCCAGCCGCACCAGCAGGAGCACGGCAAAATCATCGAGCAGCACCGTCACCAGGCCGGCGCCCAGCCCGCCGAGCGCCGCCGCCAGCGCCAGCGAGCGGCTGGCGTGCTGCGGCCCGCGCCATGCCAGCACCGCGCCAAGCGCCATACCGGCCTGGCTGGCGCCGACGATCCAGCCGTGATCGATGATCGGTAGGCCGCTGTTGTGGGAGAGCAGCACAAGAAAGATCGGATCTATGCCGGGCTGCAGGCATGCGAGAGCCGCGACCCAGCGCCAGCGCAAATAGGATGAACCGACCATGATGCCCGCCCCAGAGGACCAGCAACACACAAGGTGTCGCTGGCCGTGCCAGTCATGTCGTTCTCCCCCCGGAGCCCTGCGTTCGCTCAGCCAGCCTGATTTTGTGGCGCGCTGAGGCCATGAATATCCTCAGCTCTGACCGATTTGGCAAGGTCGATCATCGCCTTGATGGTGATGGCCTTGATTTGCGGCATCATCGCCTCCCACGGCTTGCCGAAACCGCAGAAGGTCGTGGTGCCTTCCATGGTGCTGCTGATGAACAGCGCCACCGCCTCGACGTCCTTCTGCTCAAGCGTCGGGTTCAACTGCGCTACAAACGTCGCAATGATATCATGAACATAGCGGTAGAACACCGCGACGCGCTCGGCGACGAACTCATTGTGGTTGGCCAGCGCCCAAAGCTCGGTGAACAGGTGCGTGGTGCGCTTGGTGCGAATATCATCGAGGCACAGCGTCACCACCTGCGCCAACCGCTGCTCCGCCGTCAGCCCCGGTTGCCGGGCCGTTTCGTCGAGCAGGCTCTCGTAGGAGATCAGCATTTCCTCGAGCAGCAACTGCACCAGCAGCTCCTTGCGCGGGAAGTGATAGCTGACATTGCCGACCTTCAATCCGCACTGCGCCGCAATCCGCCGGAGGCTGAACGCCGCTGCGCCTTCCTCGATCAGCACGTGCAGCGCCGCCTTCAGGATGGCATCGACGGTATCGGAACCACGTGAGTACACACCCGGCCGGACAGCGGTGGCCTTGCCCTCGGAAACGTCTGCAATATCAACAGTGTCTGTCATGTGACATCCGGACGCTGCCGTCCTTCCCCAAGGGGCCCGCGAGAGCCCGTCATTACGCCTTGACGGAATCTTGAAGATCGTCAAGGTTTCCCCTTGTCCGACCAAATCCTGCCAAGTCACCGGCGTTTACAGGAAAATCAGCGTGAAACCAGCCATCAAAGCCGCCTTGACCCTGCTTGCGATGGTGTCGCACCCCGGTTTTGGCGCCGCGAGCGCTGCCCCGGCCGATCTGTACAAAGCCCGCTGTGCGATGTGCCACCAGTCCAATGCGCAAGGGCTCGCTGGCACCTATCCGCGGCTTGCCGGCCGTGTCGGCGCCATCGCCCAATCACCCGAGGGGCGGCGCTATCTGGCGCTGGTCGTGCTCAACGGCATGTATGGCAAGATCGAGATCGAAGGCGGCACGATGTCCGGCATGATGCCGACGCTGCGCGTGATGAAGGACAGCGAGATCGCCGATATCCTTACGCACCTCGCCAAGCTGCAGGCGCCTGCCAAGAAGCTGGCACCGTTCACCGCCGCCGAAGTCGCCGCTGTCCGCGCTGAAGGCACGATTGGCGGCAGCAAGGTCGTGGCCGAGCGAGCCAGACTGATTGCGGCCAAGGTCATCCCTTGAGGGCCTGATCAAGCCGCCGGCAGAAGGTCCACCGGCACTTCGGGGTACGCCGTTGCCACGCTGCCCAACGTTTCGACCAACGGACCGAGCCAGGGCTCGAAGCGCTTCCAATGGTCGACGCCATCCGTGAAGAGCGGCTTGCGCACCTGCTCGGAACTTGCCGTCCGCACCGCCCGGTCATTCTGCCAGAAATTGATACAGGCCTCCTCGAACGGCACACCGACATAGGCCAGCAGCCGCTCGACCTGGTTGCGCGTGTCCCCAACCATCTGCTCATAGATGACGCGGTGGATGGCCCCCGGGACCGCGGCATCAAAATGCGCCATCAGGGACACATAGTCCCGATAATATCGGGCGACTTCAACTAGATCGTAGGAAAAGCTCTGCCCCCGCGCAAAATGCTGTTTCCAAGCCGAGAAGCAGCAACCCATCGGATGCCGGCGTGCATCGATGATCTTCGCCTTGGGCAAGACCAGTCGGATCAAGCCGACATGCTGCCAATTGTTCGGCATCTTGTCGATGAACATCGGCTTGCCGGCCCGGCGGTGCACGCGGGTGCGCTCGATATATTCTTCGCCCAGCCGCTGGCGGTCCGTGACGGTGAGCGAAGCGACCATGGCGCCAAAATCGGGAAACTCGCCGTCATCCACCCGCGCCTGCAGCCGGCTGGCGATCATCATCATCTCCGGCAGTTCCATCGTGCCTTCCACCTGGCTGTGGCTGGAGAGGATCTGCTCGAGCAGCGTGGAACCTGAGCGCGGCAGGCCAACGATAAAGATCGGGTCAGCAGCCTGGCAGCCGCCCTCGCCCTGCCCTGCGATGAACGGGCCGCTGAAAGCATGGGCCGCAGCCGCAGCCTCGGCGGAAAAGTCATCGGCGTCATGCCGCACCAGCGTCCGGCGCAGACTGTTTCCCAGAGCATAGTGGCGGAAGGAGGCCGCGAAGTCCTTCATGTCCTCAAGAGCCTTGCCCAGCGCGAAATGGATATGGAAAATATCCTCCGCCCTGTTCGCTTCCCCCTGCGCCAGAGTTGCCAGCGCCTGTTCCATCGCGGCCATGTCTTCGATGCCCAGCTTCACCGTCTTCAAATTGGCGAGGCTCCACCAGGCTTCCCCCATGGTCGGCAGGCGGGTCACGGCCTCGCGATAGGCACGGACGGCATCGGCTTGCCTGCCCAGCGTCTTCATCACATGGCCCAAATTCTGCCAGACCTGTGGCTGGTCCGGCTGCCGCTCAAGCAGTGGCTCGTAGAGTTCGCGCGCGCCCTCCTGGTCGCCGAGGCGGACAAGAACAGAGGCCTTGATAAGGTCGTATCCGGGGCTCTGCACCGGGGAATTGCAGAGCAACTCGGCGTTCTCCAGCGCCTCTGGCAGGCGGTTGCTTTGCAACAGCAGGCGGATCAGGAACTCCCGCGCCAGATCGAAGCCCGGCGCAAGATCCACGGCCCGCTCGACGAGTGCCAGCGCCTCGGTCATGTCTCCGCGCCGCCAGTGGATCTCACCCAGCAGGCGACAGGCAGAGGCATCATCGGGCAACTGCTGCAGCCGCGCTTCCAGAATCGCCGCCCCTTCATCGAGGCGGCCGTCATTCATCGCCACCGCTGCATCGAGCAACTCCGGATCGCTGGACGAGGCATGGATGCCGGAAAGATCGGCACGCCAGGCCTCCTCGATGCGGCCAGCCTTCCGCAGTTCCTTCGCCATCAGGAACCAACCGCTAGCCACAGCGGGCAACTGCCGGGTCAGGTTCGCCAGCGCGGCCAAGGCCTGGTCGGAATTGCCCGCTTCACTTGCCGCCTGCGCCAATTCCCATAATACGGCCGGCACCCGGGGATGGCGATCGGAAAGAATGGCGAGCCTCTGCAGCGCTTCCGCCGGCTTCCCGAGTCGCCGCAAAGCCTGGCACGCCAGCAGTTCCGCTGGCGGCAGGTTCGGCGCTTGCTTGAGGACAACCACCGCCTGCGCCAGCGCCGCATCCGGCTGCGTCTCCAGCAACCGCGCGATGCGCTCGAGCACCAGTTGCAGTTGCTGGGGAGCGGTTTTTATCTGGCCACTGTTGGCGGCGGTCATCGGCGTCCCCACTGTCACTCGGGTTGATAAAACAGAATTGTGCAGGTGCACAATCGGGTGGCATCGGCAGCGTGAAAAAGGGGATTGACTATCCCGCATGTTGCATCAGTATGAAAACTTGTCACCTGTCCTAGGAAGACGGAGTGAGCGGAGGGCGTCAAGTCCATTGATGCGTCTCTCTGTCTTGCAGGTGGCATCTGGGTGCCGAGCGGACGTTGGGGAACACCACTCGGAGGCTTGAGAACGGGAACCGTTCGGAGCCGCAGTGTCAGTATTGTTTCTGCCTGCAGGGAAGCCGCAAACGGCACCTGATTGCGGAGCGGTGCGGACAGAAAACAGCAGCAAAATGCTGCGCTTGGGGAGGAGATGTTGTTGATCAAGGGGGAAACTGTCCATGAACACGCATGCTCGTCGTCGATCGCATTTCCTGGCTCTGTTGAGCCTTTCCACAATTCTTTCCGGTGTTCCTGCACAGGCCGAAGCCCTCGCTGCTGACGCCGCCGCAGATGCCGCCGCAGCCGTTGATGAGACCGCCGACGAAGATGGACTGACCGAAATGGTCGTCACCGCGACGCGCTCCGCCCAGAGCATCCAGAAGGTTCCGATCTCGATGCAGGCGCTGGGCAGCGAGATGCTGGCGCAACGTCAGGTCAAGGGTCTGAGCGACTTTGCCGCCCTGCTTCCCTCGGTGTCCTTTGCCGGCCTCGGGCCAGGCCGGACTGCCGTGTATTTCCGCGGCATCGTGCCGGCAGGCGGCGCCTACCCATCAGTCGGCTATTATCTCGATGACATTCCGATCACCGGTGTCGGCGTTCCGGATATCCATGTCTATGATGTCGAGCGCATCGAGGCGCTGTCGGGTCCGCAGGGCACGCTGTTCGGCGCCGGCTCGCTGGCTGGCACCATTCGCACCATCACCAACAAGCCAAAGCTCGGCACCTTCGAGGCTGGCTATGACCTTGAGGGCAACAAGTTCGGCGAGGGTGACTTCGGCGGCCAGGCGCAGGGCTTCATCAACGTGCCGCTGGGCGAGACGCTTTCGGTGCGCGCGATGGGCTATTACCGGCGCGAGGGCGGCTACATCGACAACACGCCGAACAATGGCAAGTTCAACAACGGCGCGTCTTCAACACTGACCTTGGGCGACGAAAACCCGGCCACGACCTTCACGCTCGACAACTCGGCCATCGCCAAGGACAACTACAATTCGATCGACGAATTCGGTGGTCGCCTCCAGTTGCTTTGGGAGCCAGTCGAGGGCTGGGAATTCGCGCCGATGATCACCGCGCAGCGGCAGATTTCGCGCGGCTATTTCGGCTTTGATCCCCGCGTCGGCGATCTGGAAGTCCATGATTACGACCAGACCCGCCAGGATGACCGCTGGTATCAGGCGCAAATGAGCATCCATGGACATATCGGGGATTGGGACATTGTTGCAGCGACCGGATATTTCCGCCGCAATATCAAGCTGCTCAATGACTACACCTATTACACCGTCACCTATGATGGCTTCGGCCCAGGTTATGAAAGCTATCTGCAATTCTTTGACAAGGCAGGCTGCACCGGAGCAGGCGCGACGCTGAAGTGCTCAACCCTTCTCAACCCGCAGCAGTATTTCTCGGGGAACCGGAACGAGCGGAAATTCACCCAGGAAGTCCGTCTGACCACGCCAAAAAGCTGGCCGGTGGACATTACGGTCGGCGGTTTTTACCAGTGGCAGAAGAACGAGGTCAATTCTGACTATGCGATCCGCGGTCTCAGCCAAATTGTAGGCTACACTGACAGCGGCGGCGGAGATGCAGCTGACTTTGATACCAGCTTCGGCGTTCCGATCGAGAATGGCGGCACGATGATCCTCGGCTCGCCGGCCGTAAAGCGTGACGCATTCTACACCGTCGAACAGAACCAGCGCTACAGGGATGCGGCGCTTTTCGCCGAAGGCCATTACAACATCACGCCAACGCTCAAGATCACTGGCGGCATCCGGTTCTTCTGGACCGAATACAATGTCATTGGCTTTGCCGGCGTGGCTGGCTCAGCCAGAAACACCGTCACGTCACTGTTCGTCCCGACGCAGACTTTTGGGTGCCCGGTGCCTCTGCCGGAAGAGCGCCTGCAGTGCCTCAACACCAATCTCGCCGCACCGGATCAGGTCGGGCGATACAAGGAGAATGGCGAAACCCACAAGATCGCGCTGGATTGGCAGTTTGATCCGTCGAAGATGGTTTACGCGAATTACTCCACCGGCTTCCGCCCTGGCGGTTTCAACCGGCCGCTGCGCATCCGCAACATCGGTGTTGCCACAGTGGCGCCGTTCAAATCGGAAACGCTCACCAACTTCGAGATCGGCGTAAAAACCACCTGGAACAACATGTTCCGGTTCAATGCAGCAGTTTACTACGAAAAGTGGAACAACATTCAGTATGGTGTTGTCGTCTCGGGCGCACAGGGCGCCGGCATCACCGGCAATGCCGGCGTCGCCGAGGTCAAGGGCATCGAGTTCGATGCCGATCTCAAGCTCGGCAAGGTCACAATTTCCACGTCGGGCGCCTACAATGACGCCAAGCTGAAGGGAGACTTCTGCAACTTCGCGTTGGACACCGCGAATCTGGCAATCAACCAGCTTCCGACCTGCACGCTGGGAGCCTTTGTGCCCGATTCCAGCCCGCCGACTCCGCAGGTGGCCGCTGCCGACGGCACCCGCCTGCCCCGCCAGCCGAAGTTCAAGGGCACGACGTCCATTCGCTATGATACCGAGCTGGGCAAATACGCCGCCTATGTGCAGGGCGCCGCGCTTTATCAGACCGGCGCAACACAGGACCTGAACGTCGCTGACAACGCACTTCTGGGCAACACGCCGGGCTTCATTTCCTTCGATTTCTCGGCGGGCGTGAAGAAGAACAACTGGACCTTCGACGTGTTCATCCAGAATGCCTTCGACAAGCGGGGCCTGCTGACAACGAACACCTTCTGCTCGATCGCCTTCTGCTCGGGCTCATCGCGCTCGTTCCCGATCCGCCCGCAGTTCTTCGGCATCAAGGTCGGCCAGCGCTTCTAACCAGTTACGGGGAAGAGCAAAACCTCCGGCCATGGCACGTGCAACAGCACAGGCCATGGCCGGCTTTTTTTTCGCAGAGCGCCGTCGCGCCTCAGCGCAGCAGCACCGCCCGGTCGCGCCCGCCAAGGTCCTGCCGCACCGTGCCGTTCAGCCCGGCCTCGGCCCCCAGCGCCAGTACGGCAGCGGCCTGTGTCCAGCCGATCTCCAGCACCGCCAACCCGCCCGGCGCCAGCAGGCCCGGCAGTTGCGGCACGATCCGCCGATAATCCGCCAGCCCATCAGCGCCGGCAAACAATGCACTCGCCGGCTCATGGTCCCGCACATCGCGTGACAATTCCGCGCCGGTTTCCACATAGGGCGGGTTGCACAGGATGAGATCGAAGCGCTCGCCCAGCCCTGCCCCCCAATCCCCCAGCTGAAACGCCGCGCGCCCCGCCAGCCCGGTGCGCTCTGCATTGGCCTTGGCCACGGCCAGCGCCGCCGCCGAGGCATCGATGCCCAGCCCGGTGGCGTGCGGAAACTCGCTCAATGCTGCCAGCAGCAGCGCGCCGCTGCCGGTGCCAAGATCAAGGATGCGGCGCGGCTGCACGCTGGCCATCACCGCCTCGATCAGCGTTTCGGAATCCGGCCGCGGGATCAGCACGGCCGGCGTCACCAGCAGGTCGAGCGACCAGAATTCGCGTGAGCCGATGATATACGCTGCCGGCTCCCCTGCTGCCCGCCGCGCCACCAGCGCCTCATAGGCGGCGGCGTCCACCAGCATCTCCGGCCGCAGGATCAGGTCTCCGCGCTCCACCCCGAGCAGATGCGCCAGCAGCACCTCGGCATCGAGCCGATCGATGCGCATGGCTGCCGCACGCAACGCCTCCCCGGCTCTCACCCCAGTTCCGCCAGCCGCGCCGCCTCGTCCTCGGAGATCAGCGCGGAAATCAGTTCCTCCAGCCCCGGCCCTTCAAGGATTTCCGGCAGCCGGTGCAGCGTCAGGTTGATGCGGTGGTCGGTCACCCGCCCCTGCGGGAAGTTGTAGGTGCGGATCCGCTCCGAGCGATCTCCCGAGCCGACCATTGCCTTGCGGTCCGCCGACCGGGCCTGATCGACCTTGCTGCGCTCCAGGTCATACAGGCGCGAGCGCAGCACCTTCATGGCTTTCGCCTTGTTCTTGTGCTGGGATTTCTCATCCTGCTGCTGCACCATAAGACCGGTGGGAATATGGACGATGCGCACCGCGCTGTCCGTGGTGTTGACCGATTGGCCACCGGGGCCGGACGAGCGGAAGATGTCGATCCGCAGGTCCTTGTCCTCGATCTGGATGTCCACTTCCTCGGCTTCCGGCAGCACTGCCACGGTGGCAGCGCTGGTGTGGATGCGCCCCTGCGTCTCGGTGGCAGGCACGCGCTGCACGCGGTGGACGCCGCTCTCGAACTTGAGGCGGGCGAACACGCTGTCCCCGGTGACGCTGGCAATGATCTCCTTGAAGCCGCCCATTTCACCGGGCGAGGCTGAGATCAGCTCCATCCGCCAGCCCCGCGTTGCGGCATAGCGCTCGTACATCCGGTAGAGATCGCCCGCGAACAGCGCGGCTTCATCGCCGCCGGTGCCGGCGCGGATTTCCAGCATGGCCGGCTTGGCGTCTGCGGCATCCTTGGGCAGCAGCTTGAGCGCCAGGGTCCGCTCGGCGGCGGGCAGCAGCGCCTCGATCTCGCCAAGCTCCTCCTGCGCCATGTCATGCATTTCATCGCTGGCCGGAATCGCCTTCAGCGCCTCGGCTTCCTCGCGCAGGGAGCGCAGCGCCGCTGCCGCCTCCACAACCGGCGTCAGCTCGGCATAATCCTTGGAGAGCTGGACGAACTTGTCCGCCGCCAGCGAGGGATTGCCCATCTGGGCCGCCAGGTCGGCATGGCGGCGCTCAAGCTGCGCGATGCGCTCGGGGGAAATGATCATCCCTTGAGGCCGCCGCCTGCCAGCCGCGCGCGGATGGCCGTAACCGCCTCGGCCATGGTGGCGAGCACCTGCTCACCGGTGCCGAGGTCCCGCAGCGTCACGATGCCCTTGGCCACTTCATCCTCGCCGATCAGCACGGCGATGCGCGCCCCGGATTTGCCGGCGCGCTCCATCTTCTTCTTGAGGTTGCCGCGCCAGCCCTGCTCGGCGGCAACCCCCTTGGCACGCAGCCCGGCGAGCAGGCGCAGCGCCGCTTCCTCGCCCGCCGCGCCAACCGCGACCACGGCCACCTGCACCGGCGTCGCCCTTGGCTCGCCGACCAGCATCGCCAGCCGCTCGATGCCGCCGGCCCAGCCGACGGCCGGCGTTTCCGGCCCACCCATGCTGCCGATCAGCCCGTCATAGCGGCCGCCGCCGATTACGGTGCCCTGCGCGCCCAACGCTTCGGTGACGAACTCGAACGCCGTGTGGCGGTAATAATCAAAGCCGCGGACCAGCGCGGTGTTGCGGGTGAACGCCACGCCGCTGGCCTGCAGGCCCTTTTGCACGCTTTCAAAAAACGCCCCCGCCTCAGCGGTCATATAGGCATCGATGCGCGGTGCATCCGCCACCAGTGCCTTGTCACTCTCGGCCTTGCTGTCGAGGATTCGCAGCGGGTTCTTGGCCAGCCGCTCCTTGCTCTCGGCGGAGAGCACGTCCAGATGCGCCGAGAAGTGCGCCACCAGCGCCTCGCGCCAGGCGCCGCGCGTCTCGGCATCGCCCAGCGTGTTGAGCTGCAGCACTACACGGTCCGCAACGCCAAGCTCGGTGAGCAACTGCGCCGCCAGCGCGATCACCTCGACATCCGAGGCTGGCTCGCCGGCGCCCAGCACTTCGGCATCGAGCTGGTGAAACTGGCGGAAGCGGCCCTTCTGCGGCCGCTCATAGCGGAACAGTGGCCCCCAGGCCGCCACCTTCAGCGGGCTGAGCTGCTGCCAGCCATTCTCGATATAGGCGCGCGCGATACCGGCGGTGAACTCGGGCCGCAGGGTCAGCGGGTCCCCGCCGCGATCCTCGAAGCAATACATCTCCTTGGCCACCACATCGGTGGTTTCCCCCAGCGAGCGGGAGAAGACGGCGGTCGCCTCGAACACCGGCACCTCGACCCGCCCGAAGCCATACAGCTTGCGAACGCGGTTGAACGTCTCGATCACATGATCGAACCGGGCGGCGGCCTCGCCGATCATGTCCTGGGTGCCGCGCGGGCGCTGCTGGGTGCTCATGGCGACCTCCGATAAGGCCAGCGCGGCGGCTTGTCACCAGCCGCGCACGCTTTGGCGTATCGCCGGTGCCACACCTGCCCGCAAAGCCGGTGCCTGCGCCACAGCCGGCTGGACAAGCCGCGCGGCCCGCGCCAACGATTGTCATACAGGAGACACAAACCCCATGCGTATCGCCACCTTGCTCGCCGCCACTGCTCTTTGCCTTTCCGCCGCCGCCACTGCCCAGACGCCCCGCAGCTTTCCCCAGCCGCTGCCGATCGTGGACACAATCCCCGCCGCGCGTGATGTGCCCTTCCCCGGCGTCATCCGCCTCAAGGTCGATGCGACGGATGTGGCGCACGGCGTGTTCAAGGTGGAGCAGCAGGTGCCGGTGCCCGCCGCCGGGCCGATGACGCTGCTGTTCCCCAAGTGGCTGCCCGGCAACCATGCCCCCAGCGGCCAGATCGAGAAGGTCGCCGGCCTCGTCATCAGCGCCAATGGCCAGGTACTGCAGTGGAAGCGCGATCCTCTCGATATGTTCGCCTTCACCGTCGATGTGCCGGCGGGCGTCGCCATGCTCGACGTGCGCTTCCAGTTCCTCTCCGCCACCGCCGGCAACCAGGGCCGCATCGCGGTGACGTCCGATCTGATCAGCCTGCAACCGAACAGCGTTTCGCTCTATCCGGCCGGCTATTTCACCCGGCAGATTCCGGTGAGCACCACTGTCACCTGGCCTGCCGGCTGGAAGGCCGCCGGCGCGCTGCGCGAAGCCGCCCGCAGCGGGGACAGCGTGACCTATGAGACCACCGACTATGAGACGCTGGTCGACAGCCCCTTCCTCGCCGGCCGCCACATGAAGCAATGGGACCTTGGGCAGAATGTCCGCCTCAATGTCTTTGCCGATGCCGCGCGGTTCCTGGAGGCCAAGCCCGAGCAGGTCGAGGCCCACAAGAAGCTCGTGGAGCAGGCCGTCAAGCTGTTCGGCACCCGCCAGTTCGATCGCTATGAGTTCCTGCTGAGCCTTTCGGAAAAGCTCGGCGGCATCGGCCTTGAGCACCATCGCAGCAGCGAGAACGGCGTCGAGACCGGCTATTTCCTCGATTGGGAAAAGGGCCCGGGGGACCGCGACCTGTTGCCGCACGAGTTCACCCACAGCTGGAACGGCAAGCACCGGCGCGGCGCGGACCTGTTCACCCCGGATTTCCGCACGCCGATGCGCAACTCGATGCTTTGGGTGTATGAGGGCCAGACGCAGTTCTGGGGCAACATCCTCTCGGCGCGCTCCGGCCTCATCAGCAAGTCCGACATTCTCGACAGCCTGGCGCTCGATGCCGCGACCTATGACAATCGCCGCGCCCGCGAGTGGCGCTCGCTCGATGACACCACCAACGACCCGATCATCTCCCGCCGCAGCCCCAAGGGCTGGGTGAGCTACCAGCGCTCCGAGGACTATTATGTCGAGGGCATGCTGGTGTGGTTCGAGGTGGACGCCATCCTGCGCCGCGAAACCGCCGGCAAGCGCGGCATGGATGATTTCGCCCGCGCCTTCTTCGGCACCGGCGAGGGGGACTGGGGCACCGTCACCTATGATTTCGATACGGTGGTGAAGACGCTGCAGGGCGTCGCGCCCTATGATTGGTCCGGCTTCCTCACCAAGCGGCTGACCGAAAAAGCCGCCGGTGCGCCGCTCGGGGGCTTCACCATGTCAGGCTACCAGCTGACCTACACGGACAAGCCGACCGCCGTGCACACCAGCGCCATGGGCAACCGCAAATCCTCTGACCTGGCCTACTCCGGCGGGCTGGTGGTGAGCGCCGGCAAGCTGGTGACGGTGCTGTGGGGCAGCGCCGCCTATGATGCCGGGCTGACCGTGGGCGACGAGATCATCGCCGTGAACGACCTGCCCTATGCGGATGCGGAACTCACCGCCGCGATCACCGCTGCCAAGGGCACCACCACCCCCATCCGCCTGCTGGTGAAAACCGAGGACCGGGTACGCAGCGTCAACCTCGCCTGGCACGGCGGCCTGCGCTACCCGCGCTTCACGAAAACCGGCAAGGGTGTGACCGCGATCGACACACTGCTGGCACCGCGAAAGTAAGGAAAAGCCCCTCCCTTCGGGGAGGGGTCATCCCTTCACCAGCTTCAGCCCGACAATGCACCCGACCAGTCCTGCCAGCAGCAGCAGCCGCGGCAGGCTGGCCACCTCGCCGAACAGCGCCAGCCCCACCACCGCGGTTCCGGCGGCGCCAATGCCGGCCCACACCGCATAGGCCGTGCCCATCGGGATGGTCCGCGAGGCATATTCGAGCAGCGCCATGGAGAGCGTGACCGAAACGAGAAACGCCGCCACCCAGGGCCAGTTGCGGAAGCCATCGACAAACCGCAGCGACGTGGTGAACCCCACTTCGAACAGCCCGCCCAGGATGAGTGCCAACCACGCCATAATCACTTCCTCAACAAAGCGTTTCGCAGTTACGGCCCCGAGACAATTGTCACCAATGTTTCGGTTGCCAAGCCCCGCCCGCTTGCCCTACCGCACCTGCGAACAAAGGAGACTTACATGCGGATCGACCAGGTTCCCATCGGCGTTAACCCGCCCCATGATGTCAATGTCGTTATCGAATGCCCGCTCGGCGGCGAGCCGGTGAAGTATGAGATCGACAAGGCCTCGGGCGCGCTGTTCGTCGATCGCATCCTCCACACCTCGATGCGCTACCCGTGCAACTATGGCTTCATCCCGCACACCCTGGCCGAGGATGGCGACCCTATCGACGTGCTGGTCGTGGCGCGCACGCCGTTCATCCCCGGCTGCATCAGCCGCGTCCGCCCTGTCGGCGTGATGCTGATGGAAGATGACAAGGGCGGCGACGCCAAGCTGATCTGCGTCTCGGTGAACAGCGTCTATCCCTATTACAGCGATGTCGAGAACTACACCGACCTGCCCGAGATCCTGCTCCAGCAGATCGAGCATTTCTTCACGCACTACAAGGATCTGGAGCCCGGCAAGTGGACCAAGTTCCAGGGCTGGCGGGACCGTGCGCACGCCGAGATGCTGATCCTGGAATCGATCGAGCGCGCCAAGCAGGCCGAAGCCGGCAAGCTTATCCCCGAGCCCCGCGAACACCCCGGCGCCCCGCGCGGCTGAGCCCGTTCTCCCCCTCCCTTTCCACAAGGGAGGGGGTTATTCCCCGGCGAGCGCCTGCAGCGCTTCGCCGGTCACGCGCATCACCGTCCACTCATCCTGCGCCGTCGCGCCGAGCGCCTTGTAAAAGCCGATCGCCGGCGCATTCCAATCCAGCACCGACCATTCGAACCGGCCATAGCCGCGCGCCACCGCAATGCCGGCCAGGTGCACCAGCAGCGCCTTGCCGATGCCCAGCCCACGCGCTTCCGGCACCACGAACAGATCCTCCAGATACAGCCCCGGCTTACCGGTCCAGGTCGAGAAGTTGCGGAACCACAGCGCCATCCCCACCGCCACGCCGTCCTGCTCGGCCAGCACCGCTTCGGCCACCGCGCCATCCCCGAACAGCGCTGCCTGAAAATCCGCATCGCTGGCTTTCACCGCGTCCGGCTCGCGCTCATACACCGCCAGCGCCCGCACCAGCGCCAGCAGCACCGGCACGTCCCCCGGCCCTGCCGCCCGAATTGTCACCATGTTCAAACCCCCAGATTGTCCCGCTTCGCTCGGCGCGGCTTTGGCGCCTTGGCCCGCATTGCCGCTGCCAGCGCCAGCCCGCCCCAATGTTGCATCTCGCCGGCGTCATCAAACACCGCATCCGGCGCCCGCCGATACGACATCGCCACCGGCACGCCCGCCTTGGTGTAGATGAACGGCTCCAGCCCCTCGGCCTCGAACGCCGGCAGCGTCTCGGCATCCACCTTCAGGTAGAGCGCATCATCGCTGGCAAAGCCGATGTTGTAGCCATCGATGCTCACACCCGCGCCGCCGAACATCCGCCGTATGCGCACCACGCCCAGCGGTTCCAGCGCTTCATACAGCCAGTCCCACAGTGCGGGGGCGCTCACGCCCTCACCACTCCGGCGCCCGTCACTCTGCTGCTATCGCCTCGGCCGCGGCCTTGGCCGCCTCGAGTTCGGCGGCCTTTTTCTCCACGAGCATAACGATGTGATCGACCATCTTCTCACTCTCGATGACATGATCGGTGATGCCCGAGAGGAACACCATGTGCCGGCCATTGCCGCCGCCGGTCAGTCCGATGTCGGTTTCGCGTGCCTCGCCGGGGCCATTGACCACGCAGCCAAGCACCGAGAGCGACAGCGGCGTGGTGATGTGCGCCAGCCGCGTTTCCAGCGTCTCGACGGTTTTCACCACATCGAAGCCCTGCCGCGCGCAGGATGGGCAGGAGACCACCCGCACGCCGCGCGCCCGGATGCCGAGGGACTTGAGCAGGTGGTAGCCCACCTTCACTTCCTCCACAGGATCGGCGGAGAGCGAAACGCGGATGGTGTCACCGATGCCGGACCACAGCAGCATGCCCAGCCCGATCGAGGACTTCACCGTGCCGCCCTGCAGCCCGCCGGCCTCGGTGATGCCGAGATGCAGCGGATAATCGCAAACCTCGGCAAGGCCATTATAGGCCGCCACCGCCAGGAACACGTCCGATGCCTTCACCGAGATCTTGAACTCGTGGAAATCCTCGTCCTGCAGCATCTTCATATGCTCCAGCGCGCTCTCCACCAGTGCCTCCGGGCATGGCTCGCCATATTTCTCCAGCAGGTGCCTTTCGAGGCTGCCGGCGTTGACGCCGATGCGGATCGAGCAGCCATTGGCCTTGGCGGCGCGCACCACTTCCCGCACCCGCTCCTGGCTGCCGATGTTGCCGGGGTTGATGCGCAGGCAGGCCGCGCCCGCGTCCGCCGCCTCAAGGCCGCGCTTGTAGTGGAAATGAATGTCCGCAACGATCGGCACCTTGGCCTCGCGCGTGATGATCTTGAGCGCCTGGGTGCTCTCCACATCGGGGCAGGAGACGCGGACGATATCGGCGCCGACTTCCTCGCACGCCCTGATCTGGTTGAGCGTCGCCACCGGGTCGCTGGTCAGCGTGTTTGTCATGGTCTGCACCGCGATGGGGGCATCGCCACCCACCGGCACCTTGCCCACCATGATCTGGCGGGATTTGCGGCGGATAATGTCACGCCACGGCCGAACACTCATCAATCAGGCTCCCATTCGCTGCCCCCGATATACTGGCCGCCCCGCCACACTCCAAGGGCTTATCGCCGCCCGCGCGCAAATGCGGCAGCCTGCACATCCTAACCCTAGATGCAGGGGTGCGCCGCCCCTGCCCCGGCCCTATAGTATTCCGCATGACCAGCATCCTCGCAGCCACCGTAATCCTGCTTCGCCATGGCCCGGGCGGCGTGCCCGAGCTGCTGATGGTGGAGCGGGACAGCAAGCTGGCCTTTGCCGGCGGCGCGCTGGTGTTCCCCGGCGGCCGGATCGATGAGGCGGACATCGCCACCGCCCGCAACCCCGATCTCGCCTTCGGCTTTGAAACGCTGGACGATACGGACGCCGCCGCCCGCATCGCCTGCGCCCGCGAAGCGCTGGAAGAGACCGGCGTGCTGCTCACCTTCGGCCCGGCGCCCGATCCTGTCAGCCTTGCCGAAGCCCGCGCCATGCTGTCGGAAGGGCCGGACAGTGCCGAGGCCTGCACCTTCGCCGCGCTGCTTGCCGGGCTGGGCCACAAAGTGTCCGCCGCGCGCTTCCTGCCCTTTGCCCGCTGGGAGCCGCCGCTCGCCGCCCCGATCAAGCGGCGCTTCGATACGCTGTTCTATCTGGCCGATGCCGAGCAGACCGCCTCTGCCGCCATTTCGCCGGATGGCAATGAAGCGGTGGCCATCCACTGGAGCACGGCACAGGCCGTGCTCGACCGCGCCGCCAAGGGAGAGGCCGCGCTGGTGTTCCCCACTCAGTGCAACCTGGAACGGCTGGCGCAATATGCCACCATCGAGGCGCTGATGACGGCCACGGCCGCAATGGCGCCGCCTTATATCCAGCCCGAGATCGTGACGCGCGATGGCGAGCCCTGGATTACCATTCCCGAAGGCAAGGATTACCCCGTCACCGCCGGCCGCATCTCCAGCCTGCGCCGGGAATAGCTCAATCCTTCAGCCGGGCGCGGAAGCTCTTCACGGCATTGAAGCCGCCGTAGATGATGATCGCGCCGAGCATGCCCCATACCCAGACCGGGATGCCCTTGCCGACAATGGCAAGGTAGAGATACGCCGAGATGAAGCACAGCCCGGCCGCGATGATCGGCATGACAGCCCCCTCGCGGGCCCGCAGCCGCTTCACCGCCACGCCGGTGAACAATAGAAAGAACGGGATGGCGCCAACGTAAATGGCGCCGAAGATCCAGGGGTTGACGCCATAGCGCGCGCCCAGCGCCATCACCCACTCCTGCACCGCCAGCAAGCTATCCATCACGTCGCTCCTTCTCCGCCGCTGTTTGCCCGGAGGCCCTGCGCGTTACACCCCTGCATATAAGGTGTCATCCTGCCTGGCCACAGGAGGCGGCCCGCCTTTGCCGTCCGGCGAGGGAAACGCCCGCTGCCTCGCGTATTCCCGGCATCCAAGCCAATCAGGAAGTCCCCATGCGCCCACCTTTCGCTCTCTTCGCCATCTCCGCCGCGCTGCTCGCCGCCGTCACCCCGGCCTTTTCCCCCGGCTTCGCCCAGAACCGCGGCGCCGAGATGATGCAGAAGCTGATGGCCGCCGATACCGACAAGGACGGCAAGTGGAGCCAGGCCGAATGGACCGCCGCCGGCCGCCGCGACCGCGGCTTCACCATGATCGATGTGGACAAGGATGGCTTCGTCACCCGCGAGGAACTCCGCGCCGGGATGGAACGCATGCGCGCCATGCGCGGCGGCGGTGAAATGCCCGCAACCGACGCGCAGTAAGCCCGCCCTGCAACACTGTCATCCCGGGCTTGACCCGGGACCCAGCTACCCTTCAGCACTAACGGAACGGGCCGTCCCTCACCTAGAAACGCCGTCACCCCCGCGAAGGCGGGGGCCCATCTCCTGCATGATTGGGAGATGGGCCCCCGCCTTCGCGGGGGTGACGGCAATTTACGTTCAGCGCAGCACGCCCCTAAGGCCGCAGCCCCCGCCCCTTGCGCCCCGGCTGCAGCTTCCGCTGGGCCGCATTGGCAAACTCGCAAAGCTCGGCCCGTGTCTCGCGCGGATCGATGATCGCTTCCACGCCATAATGCTCTGCCGTGCGGAACGGCGAGCGCACCCGGTCAAGCCGTGCCTTGATCTCGGCGAGCCGAGCCATCGGGTCATCACTGGCTTCCAGCTCGGCGCGATAGGCCGCCTGCAGGCCACCCGAGATCGGCAAGCTGCCCCAATCACCCGATGGCCAGGCGAGCCGCCAGCGGAACCGGTCCGCCGGGGCATGGCCGCTGCCGGCCATGCCATACGCCTTGCGCAATATCACCGAACACCAGGGTACGGATGATTGATATATGGCTGCTAACGCCCTGGAACCCCAGCGAATTGTTCCCTCATCCTCGGCCCGGCGGCCGATCAGGAAGCCGGGATTGTCCACCAGCTGGACCAGCGGCAGATGGAAAGTATCGGCCAGATCGACCATGCGTTCGACCTTGCGGGCGGTCGCCGCCGTCCACAGGCCGCCCAGCGCTTCCGGGTTCGAGGCGATCACCGCCACCGGCCAGCCATCAAGTCGGGCAAAGCCGGTCACGACGCCCAACCCCCATTCGCAGCCGATCTCGAACCAGCTCTCCTTGTCTACCACAGCCTCGATGATCGGGCGGACGGGGTAGAGCCTGCGGCCATCGTTCGGCACCGCGCTGGCTAGCCAGTCCTCGCCCTTGCGCCGCCGGTCCTTGACCGGGCCGCGAGCTGGCAATTCATCAACGGATGAAGGCAGATAAGAGAGGAACTTGCGAAGCCGGATGAAGGCATCCTCTTCGGTCGCCACCCGGTCATCGACCGCGCCGTTGCGGGCATGGATGTGCGCGCCGCCAAGCTCTTCCTTGGTGCGGATTTCGCCGGCCGCCGCCACTACCGGCGGCCCGGCGACGAACATCTGCGACAGGCCCTCCACCAGCAGCGAATAATGCGCCATCACCTGCCGCCCGGCGCCCAGCCCGGCCACCGGCCCCAGCCCCAGCGCCACCACCGGCACCAGGGAGAGGTTCTCGACCATCGTCTCCCAGCCAGGAATTTCAGGGATATAGGTGTAGCCCATCGTCTCCAGCGTGCGGACCGAGCCGCCGCCGCCGGTGCCCTCGATCATGCGGATCAGCGGCATGCGATATTCCTGCGCCAGCTTCTCGGCGTCCGTCAGCTTGCGGTGCAGGCTGGCATCGGCCGCGCCGCCGCGCACGGTGAAGTCATCGGCGGTCAGCACCACCGGCCGCCCATCGATCGTGGCGCGGCCGAACAGGAAATTGGCGGGCTGGAAGCTCGTCATGCCGCCATCCTCGGCATAGGCGGCGAAGCCGGCGAGCGTGCCGATCTCGCGGAAACTGTCGGAATCGGCCAGCGCAGCGATGCGCGAGCGGGCATTCATCCGTCCTGCGTCAGCCTGACGCAGAAGTTTTTCCGGCCCACCCATGGCCAATGCCGCTGCGCGCCGCCGCGCCAGCTCCTCGAGTTCCAGTGTCCAATCGCCGGGCCCAGCACCATTTTTGCTCATGACTGCAGCTTAGACCGGCTTTGCAATATGGAAACCCCTTCACAGACATAGGAAAAATCCGGGCCAACACCGGCGCGCCGCCGTTTTCGACGGCTCGACAGCTGCCGGGAAACGGGCCGAATGAGAACCCGGCGCGACAGCCCGTGGCGAATCGCGCGACGTGGCCATAACCGGAGTGCTAACAAAGGCTTTCCAGAACCGCCGACTCAAGGCGCGAATCGCGTGCTGCCGACAGCAAAAACGTAAAGATTATCGTTGCCTTAGAATCAGAACCGGTTGCTTGAGAGGCACAATTGAGCGAAACAACATATCAGTGTCTTCTACAGGCCGGGTCAATCGCGGGGCATGTGAGCCATGAGTGTCGATCTTTGCGACAAGCCAGACGAGAGTCTGGACATAGCCGCGCCTACGCGCCACCGTATTAGCGTGACAACACGCTCGCCCTCCTCAGATGCCCTGATGCAGCTCACCGATGGGCAGCGCGATTGCCTGCGCCTCGTCTATAACCACATGACTTCAAAGGATATTGCCCGGCTTCTGGGCGTGTCCCCGCATACCGTTGATATGCGCCTCCGCACCGCCATGAAGGTGCTCAATGTCGCCAACCGCATCGATGCCGCGCGCCTCCTGGTGCAGGCAGAGGCCGGTGGAGAGGTGGCTCCGGAGGCATATCAACCGTTGGTATATCAGGCACCGGATATGGCTCCGGCGGCAGAAACGGCGAAAAACGAATCACCGATCTCGGAGATTGGTGACGAGGAAAGCCAGTACGCCAGTGCCGGATTTGCCCCGACATTACCTCCCAGAACGGTTCTCGGTCCGCCTGCCAGCGGCCCTCCCCGTCTGGCAGGCGCATCGGAACCCAGCGAAGCAGCAATGCTTGCGAATATGGCGGGTGCCTACTCCGTCGACCCCGGAGCAGGCACCCGACCACTCGCAGCATCACTGCCTTGGGGACGGCGAAACGACCTTGCGGTCGGCACGCGCCTCCTCTGGATCCTGGGCATCGCGATTGGGTCGGCGCTCGGCTTCGGCGCTATTCTGGCTGCGCTCGCCGCGCTGAAAACGCTACTTTAAGCTTCCGGACGATGGTCGTCCGGAAGGACGCCAACTCAAGCCGCAGGCCCCTGGCCGCGGCACCGGAAAGGTTTTGCCATGCTCAAGGACCGTCGTATCGCCGCGAATGCAATCGCTGAAAAGCTGTTCGCCGCTGAAGCCGCCATCAACGCCGCCGTCTCCGCTGTTGCCCAGCTCACCGCCACCATGCCGATGGCTGCCCAGGATGCCCGCATCGCTGCCTGCATCGGCCAGGAAGCCCTGCAGGGCGCCATGGACACCTGCGCACAGCTGATCCAGGCACGCTCCACCATCATCGCCACCCACGCCGCCCTCGCCACGGCACGGGACAACATCGGCCTCGGCGCTGTCTCCTTCAACGACGAATGCCCGCCGCGTGAAACCAAGGGTACGCTCCGCTTCGCCACTGTCGAAGCCGTCGCGGCCTGATCAAACCCATGGCTCGCAGCCATCGGCCCCCTCGCATGGGCCGGTGGCTTCTTGCCGTTTCAGAATGATCAAGCCTCGGAAGGGAGGATATCATGTTCCTGCAATTTCTCGGGCTGGCGGTGCTTTTCGCCAGCTGCATCGTCGCCTTCAAGTGGGGCGGCTTTGATGAGCGCTTCGCCGCCGGCGCCTTTGTCGTCGCCACGCTGGCGTCACGCCTTGCCAACGCCAGCGGCTATGGCAGCACCGAAACCGGCGTACTGATGGTTGATATCGCGCTGCTCGCCACGCTTCTCGTGCTCGCCCTGCGCAGTGATCGCTTCTGGCCGATGTGGGCCACGGCGTTCCAGCTTGTCGGCACCACCGTCCATGTCGCCAGCATGACGGAGAGCAGCACCTATGCCTGGGCTTATGCCGTCGGCCTCATCTTCTGGTCCTACCCGGTGATGATCGCCCTGATGGCCGGCAGCTGGCTGGAAGCGCGTTACCGCCGCAACTGAGCGACGGAGTCTGGCAAGACCGGGGGGCGGCGGTGCAAACCGCCGTCCCCCTAGTCGCGCCCGGCGCCAATTGTAACCAGCGCTTGGCACCCGCGCGTCAGCCTGCCCCGCTTGCGCCGCCGCCTCGCCCGCGCCAGAACAGCCGGCAGCACCGGCCCCTCTTGCGCGCCGTGAACAAATCTGGAACAAACCAACCCATGCTTAGCCACATCCAGGTCCGCGGCGCCCGCGAGCACAACCTCAAGGGCGTCGATGTCGATCTGCCCAAGAACAGCCTCACGGTCATCACCGGCCTCTCCGGCTCCGGCAAATCGAGCCTGGCCTTTGATACCATCTATGCCGAGGGCCAGCGCCNNATCAGCATCGAGCAGAAGACCACCAGCAAGAACCCGCGCTCCACCGTCGCAACCGTGACGGAAATCTATGATTACATGCGGCTGCTCTGGGCCCGCGTCGGCATCCCCTACAGCCCGGCCACCGGCCTGCCGATCACGGCGCAAACCGTCAGCCAGATGGTCGATCGCGTCATGCTGCTGCCCGAGAGCAGCCGGCTCTACCTGCTCGCCCCCATCGTGCGTGGCCGCAAGGGCGAGTATCGCAAGGAGCTCGCCCAGCTGCAGAAGGATGGCTTCACCCGCGTCAAGATCGATGGCGCCTTCCACGATATCGATGAAGCCCCGGCGCTCGACAAGAAGTTCAAGCACGATATCGATGTGGTGGTGGATCGCATCGTCGTGAAACCCGGCATCGAGAGCCGCCTGGCCGAAAGCTTCGAGACAGCGCTCAAGCTCGCCGAGGGCCTCGCCATCACCGAAATGGCGGATGAGTCTGCCGAGCGCATCACCTTTTCGGAGAAGTTCGCCTGCCCCGTCTCCGGCTTCACCATCGCCGAGATCGAGCCGCGGCTGTTCTCGTTCAACGCCCCGCAAGGCGCCTGCCCGGCCTGTGATGGCCTGGGGGAAAAGGCGCTGTTCGATCCTGACATGATCGTCCCCAATCACGCCCTCACCATCGAGAAGGGCGCCGTCATGCCCTGGGCCAAGTCCCAGCCCCCTTCGCCCTATTACCAGCAGGTCCTCGCCTCTGTCGGCCGCGCCTATGGTTTCACGCTCAAGCAGAAGTGGCAGGATATCGCCCCCGAGGCGCAGGACGCTGTTCTCCACGGCACCCGCGGCAAGGCCATTCCGCTGCGCTTTGAAGATGGCCGCAAGGCCTATGAGGTGCTCAAGCCGTTCGAAGGCGTCATCGCCAACCTCGAGAAGCGCCTCGCCGCCACCGAGAGTGCCTGGATGCGGGAGGAGCTCAGCCGCTACCAGTCCGCCGCCCCGTGCGAGGTCTGCCATGGCGATCGGCTCAAGCCCGAGGCACTCAGCGTCAAGATCGCCGGGGAAACCATTGCCCAGGCCGTCCGCCGCCCGGTTTCGCAGGCCTATGCCTGGGCGCAGGGCCTTGCCGAGCAGCTCAGCCCCAAGCAGCGTGCTATCGGCGAGCGCATCCTCAAGGAGATCATCGAGCGCCTCGGCTTCCTCAACAATGTCGGCCTCGAATATCTCAATCTCGATCGCAAGTCCGGTACGCTTTCGGGCGGGGAGAGCCAGCGCATCCGCCTCGCCTCGCAGATCGGTTCCGGCCTGTCGGGCGTGCTCTATGTGCTCGATGAGCCCAGCATCGGCCTGCACCAGCGGGACAATGATCGCCTGCTCGTCACCCTCCGCCGCCTGCGGGATCTCGGCAACACCGTGCTGGTGGTGGAGCATGATGAAGATGCCATCCGCCTCGCCGATTATATCGTCGACATGGGCCCCGGCGCCGGCGTCCATGGCGGGGAGGTCGTGGCGCACGGCACCCTGCAGGATATTCTCGCCAGCAAGGCCAGCATCACCGGGGATTATCTCTCCGGCCGCCGCAGCGTGCCCGTGCCGGAAAAGCGCCGCAAGGGCACCGGCAAGAAGCTCACGGTCAAGAACGCCCGCGGCAACAACCTGCAAGGCGTCACCGCCAGCATCCCGCTCGGCACCTTCACCTGCATCACCGGCGTCTCGGGCAGCGGCAAGAGCACCTTCACCATCGATACGCTCTACGCCGCCGCCGCGCGCGAGCTGAACGGCGCCCGCCTCGTCATGGCCCCGCATGATGGCGTGGAGGGCCTGCAACACCTCGATAAAGTCATCGATATCGATCAATCGCCCATCGGCCGCACCCCGCGCAGCAACCCCGCCACCTACACGGGCGCGTTCACCAACATCCGGGATTGGTTTGCCGGCCTGCCAGAGTCCCAGGCCCGTGGCTACAAGCCCGGCCGCTTCAGCTNNGTCAAGGGCGGCCGCTGCGAGGCCTGCTCAGGCGATGGCCTCATCAAGATCGAGATGCACTTCCTGCCGGATGTGTATGTCACCTGCGATATCTGCCACGGCGCCCGCTACAACCGCGAGACGCTGGAAGTGAAGTTCAAAGGCAAGTCCATCGCCGAAGTGCTGGACATGAACGTCGAGGATGGCCTGGAATTCTTCAGGGCCGTCCCGCCGATCCGGGACAAGCTGGCCATGCTCCACGAAGTCGGCCTCGGCTATGTCAAGATCGGCCAGCAAGCCACCACGCTGAGCGGCGGCGAGGCCCAGCGCGTCAAGCTGGCCAAGGAGCTCGCCCGCCGCGCCACCGGCCAGACGCTGTATATCCTCGATGAGCCGACCACCGGCCTGCATTTCGAGGATGTCCGGAAGCTGCTGGAAGTCCTCCACGCCTTGGTGGAGCAGGGCAACACCGTCGTCGTCATCGAGCACAACCTCGATGTCATCAAGACCGCAGACTGGATCATCGATCTCGGACCGGACGGCGGCGACAAGGGCGGCTATGTCACCGTCACGGGAACGCCGGAGACGATTGCGAAGTGCGAGGCGAGCCATACCGGGTTTTATTTGAAGCCGCTGCTGGGGAAGTAGCTATCTGCCCACTGGGAGGGGGCATGCTTTCTATGATCGAGAATTGATCGCAATCAATAGGTTGCCAAAGGTCCGCCCATCCATTTCAGTCGATGACGGCGCAATCTCTGGACATTGCCGACGGTCAGCTTTGAAAGCCGCAACTTTCGCCCGGCACCAACTGCAGCAAATGAAGTGAGCGACAAGGCTGGCTGGGGAACAGCTTCGCCATCGTCGTTGAACGTCACCAGCCCTCTGTCAAAGGCTGCGTCCCAGAGCGCAGACAGTAGCAATCCGTTCTCGGGGTTCAATCGCTCCGCCTCTGTTTCACATCGATTCCATGGCACGATGTGCGAAGCGCGCAAAAGTTCGGGCTCCTTGATACCCGTCAGCGGGCACGCCCCGCCCCAGCGTTCCAGTAGCGCCTTCCGAAACGGGCTTTGGCCAATCCGCGCCTTTTGAAGCCGCCAAGCCTCTGTCGCGACCGCCTCCTCAACCGATTGGATGTCCAACCCCTTGGCGACGCGGTATCGCCCGTTGCCATCAAAAATCAGTAGTCCATCATTGCGAAGTTCCTGAAGCACCCGGCTGAGCGTTTGCTCGGGCGTTGCACCCTCCGAACCAATTTCAGCAATGATAACCGGCAATTCCGCCGCAATGAGTTGCTGGCGACTGAAGCCGTCACTGCTCGGAAGGCGCTGGATTGCCGTCCAAACAGATTGTCGCCAAGTCATTGCGAAGCTCCCCCTGCGTCGAACAGGCAAACCACAGTCGAGGCAGTAAAGGCAATGCGTCTCCGCTTGCTGCCTCATGTCTGGAAGAACCAATCCCGACAATTTCGGGGCTGCATGATGCCCCTCGTGCTTACGCCCCCCCTCTCCCGCAAGCGGGAGAGGGGGGTTATTGTTCTGGGAGGTGGGTGATGATCTCACGGAGGACATTGTCCATGTCGGTGAGGACGAGGGCGTTCCAGAAGCGGATGACGGTCCAGCCTTCGGAGGCGAGCAGCGCTGTGCGGCGGGCATCGGCCTTGGTGGCGCTGGCGTGCTGGGAGCCATCGAGTTCGATCACCAGACGGGCGGCGATACAGGCGAAATCGGCGATAAAAGGCCCGATGCTGTGCTGGCGGCGGAACTTGTGGCCCATCAGCCGCCGGTCCCGCAGTTGGTGCCAGAGCCGGGTTTCCGCCTCGGGCATGGTGGCGCGCAGTGGCCTGGCGTGCGGGCTTGTGGTGCGGGCGACACGCGACATGTCAGCAGCTTAGGGCGTCGCCCCCGGCAAGCAACCCCCCTCTCCCGCCTGCGGGAGAGGCGAGAGACGCGCCCCTTGGCGCGGCCCGGGTGAGGGTGTTTCTTCTTGCGAGGCCGGGCACACCCTCACCCGCCGCGCTGGTGCGCGAGTTCCCTCTCCCGCAGGCGGGAGAGGGGGAGATTGATATTATGTGCCAGATAGGTTAGTTATCTGACATGACACAGCACCTCGACTTCCACCCCATTCCTCTCAGGGCACGCCATGATGGCTGGACGCCAGCGCGGCAGCATGAGTTCATCATGCGGCTGGCGGACACCGGATCGGTTCATGCTGCCGCCGAACGGGTGGGGATGAGCAGCCAATCCGCCTATCGTTTGCGACGGCACCCGGATGCGGTGGAATTTCGCGATGCCTGGGACAAGGCGCTGGAGCAGGCCGGCGCCCAGCTGGAGCAGGTGGCGCTGGAGCGGGTGCTACATGGCGAGGTGACCACCATCGAGCGCAGCGGGCGAACCGAGACGCGCACCAAGCCGTGCAGCGACAGGCTGCTGATCCTGATGCTCGAGCGGCAGGAGCGCGCCGCCCGCCGCCGGGCCTGGGCGGCGCGGGCGAGCTTTCCGGACCCGGTGGACTTTCACGCCGCCGAGCTCACCGCCTTTGCCATGACAGCCGAGGCCCTGCCCGACCGGCCCGGCGCCGAGGGCGAGGACCTGGACCTGTATGATCTCCAGCGCCGCCATGATGCGCCGCAGCTTGTCACCAACCCGCCCGGCCTGCAGATCCACCCCGCGCCGCTGTTCCTCGCCGGGCCGGAAGGTGATGGGCCGGCGCTGGAACGCGGCGCCTGAGGCCCGGCAGCGGAACTTTTCTCCAGCGTGAGCGTGTAACCTTTGTAACCTTCCAACCGCCCTGCCCGGCACGATCCGGGCTCGGCAAGCCTCCCGCCAACGCCCCTTCCGCCTCCCAGCCACCGCCCGCGCGCATCCCGCTTGCGTCCCGCGCGTTTCCCGCCCCGTTCCCCCGCAACCCCCGTAAATACCCTGATATGCCCCTCGCAGGCTTCCCGGCAGAAACTCGGGGCCGGCATGAACGGGGGCCGCCAGGATTTATCGCAAGAAACCCCAATAAGGAGCCACCATGAGCCACTTCGATCAGGATTTGCTCGATGCTTTCCCCAACGACACCGTGCTGATGCACCGCCTGATGGCCGAGAACGCGCATTTCCGCACCCTGGCCGAGCGCTTTGCCGGTGTTGATACCGAAGTGGAGCAGGTCGCCTCCGGTGAGGACCCGGCATCCGACGAACGCCTTGAGGGCATGAAGAAAAACCGGCTCGCCGTGCTCGATGAAATCGCTATCATGGTTGCCGCTGCCAAGCTGGAGGATGCCCAATGACGGATTTTTCCCAGTTTTCCGAGAGTTTGAAGGCCCGGCTTGCCGCGCTGGAAGCCCGGCTGGTGACGCTGGATGCCGAGACGACCCAGCGGCTCGATACCGATTCCGAGGAGCGGGCCAACGAGCTGGAAGACCTTGCCACCAACGAAGGCCTTGAAACTGCAGCCGTTTCCGAGCTGGGGCAGATCCGCGCCGCGCTGGACCGCATCAAGGATGGCAGCTACGGCCATTGCAGCAAGTGCGGCGGGCGGATCGCCGAGGCCCGGCTCATCGCCCTGCCCACCGCGACCACCTGCATCAACTGCGCGACCTGACGCAAGCTGCTGGAATAAGAGCTAGATCTCCAGCAGATCCCGCCCGACAATCAACTCGCCGCTGAAATGCGGCGAGACAGCCGCGCGCCAGGCCTCGTCACTGATGAACGGCGCGCCGCCGGGCACGAAGTGGGAGAGCACCAGCGTCTTCACACCCGCCTCGGTGGCGATGCGGCCGACCTGCTCGGTAGTGGTGTGGCTGGCCAGCAGATGCTCGCGCAGGCTGCTGGCGTTGGTGGCGGCGGCGACAAGGCCATCGAGCGCGCTCAGCATCATCACCTCGTGCACCAGCACATCGGCCCCCCTGGCCAGCGCCACCAGCCCCGCCGAGGGCGCCGTGTCTCCGGAAATGACGATGGATCTGTCTGCACAATCAAAGCGATAGGCAAAACTCGCGGCCATCGGCGGGTGCTCCACCAGCGCGGCTGTCACCCGCACATTGGCATCCTCATACACCAGCCCCGGCCCGGTGATCTCGTGCGGGCGGATGAGCCCGGCCAGCGGCACCCGGCCTTCATCGGCGATGCGGGTGCTGATGTCCGCAGAGTTGAGCGCGAGGAACTGGCTGGTCATCCCCACCAGCGGCGGTGGGCCGAAGCTCTCCACGGGGGTGCCCAGCGCCGTCGCCCAGGCCAGCAGCAGCAGGTTGCCATAGTCCGCCGCATGGTCAGAATGCAGGTGGGTGAGGAACAACCCCTTGAGACTGCTGAGGGAAACCCCGGCCAGGATGAGCTGCCGGGCCACGCCGTTGCCGCAATCGATCACATAGGCCGCACCATTGACGATGATGACCTGCGCCGGCGCCGCGCGGTTTGGCTTGGGAGTCGGCCCGCCCGCCGTGCCGAGCAGGATGAGCCGGGATTTCGCCGGGGCCGCCAGCGCCGGGCCGGCGGCCAGCGCCAGCCCCGCGCCAAGAGCCGCCCGCCGGGAGAGAGATAGATCCATCATGCCCGTATCCTGCGACGCCGCAGGCCAGCCTGCAAGGATGACAACAAGCCCCCCACGCGCTAGGGCGGGGCATGGTCACGCCCTTCCCCCTGTTCGCCGAGTGGTTCACCGCTGCCCAGGCGACTGAACCCAATGATCCCAACGCCGTGGCCGTCGCCACCGCCACGCCCGATGCCCGCCCCTCGGTGCGCATCGTGCTGTGCAAGCACTGGGATGAGCGGGGCTTTGTGTTCTACTCGAACATGCAGAGCCGCAAGGGCCAGGAGCTGGCAGCCAACCCATTCGTCCATATGGATTTTCACTGGAAGACCCAGCGCCGGCAGGTCCGCATCGATGGCCGTGCCGAGCTGGTGCCGGATGAGGAAGCCAACGCCTATTTCGATTCCCGCCCCCGGGTTTCGCAGCTGGGCGCCTGGGCATCCGACCAGTCCCGCGCCATGCCGACCCGCGATGCCTTCGAGGAGCGCCTCGCCGAGATGGGTGAGCGCTTCAAGGGCCAGCCCGTGCCGCGCCCGCCACACTGGTCCGGCTGGCGGGTGGTGCCCGAGGTGATGGAGTTCTGGCAGGACAGGGACAACAGGCTCCACGAGCGCACCCTGTTCACCCGCACCGCCACCGGCTGGGAGACCGGCCTGCTCTACCCATGAGTGAAGAGCGCAACCGCCTGACCCGCTCGGCGGCGCTGGCCTCCACCGGCGTGGCCATCACCCTGCTTTTGCTCAAGATCTGGGCGGCCTGGGTGACAGGCTCTGTCTCCATGCTGGCCTCGCTGGCCGATACCGGGCTGGACCTGCTGGCCTCGCTGCTGACGCTGTTTGCCGTCACCCACGCCGCCCTGCCGGCTGATGAGGACCACCGCTTCGGCCATGGCAAGGCCGAGGCCATCGCCGCGCTTATGCAGACGCTGCTGATCATGGGCTCCGCCGTGGCGATCCTGTGGCGGGCGATCGCCAGCTTCGGCAATACGGACCTGCCGCGTGCGCCGGAAGTGGGCATCGGCGTCTCCCTGGCCGGCATCGCGCTCACCCTGCTGCTGGTTGCCTGGCAAAGGCGCGTCGTCGCCCGCACCGGGTCGATCGCGGTGAGCACCGACGCGCTGCACTACCAGAGTGACCTGCTGCTCAATCTCGCTGTCATCGCCGCCCTTGTCCTGGATATCTACCTCGGCATCCATGGTGCGGACGCCGTGCTGGGCGTCCTCATCGCGCTGTGGATCGCCTGGAGCGCGCTGCAGTCCGCGCGCAGCGCAATCGACATGCTGATGGACAAGGAATGGCCCGAGGCGCGCCGCAACGAGCTCATCGCCATGGCCAGCCTTGTTCCCGGCGTGGAAGGCGTCCACGATGTGCGCACCCGCTCGTCGGGCGCCGTGGACTTCATCCAGTTTCATATCTGGCTGCCGCCGCTGATGACCGTCAGTGACGCACACGATATCGTCGATGCGGTGGAAGACCGGCTGATGCAGGCCTATCCGAACGCAGAATTCCTCATCCATATCGATCCGCGCGGCCATGAAGACCCGCTAGCCGTGCATCTCCCCTGAAAGCCCTGCCCATGCGCATCCCCTTCTCCCAGATCGATGCCTTCGCCACGGCGTCGTTCAGCGGCAACCCCGCCGCGGTGATGCCGCTGGCCGAGTGGCTGCCCGATGCGCAGCTCCAGGCCATCGCCGAGGAGAACAACCTCGCCGAGACGGCCTTCCTGCGCCCGCATGACAACCCGGCCATCGCCGAGTTCGAGCTGCGCTGGTTCACGCCCGCCGTGGAAGTGGCGCTTTGTGGCCACGCGACGCTGGCCAGCGGCCACCTCATCCTCGATGCCCTGCCCGAGCTTCCGATGGTACGCTTCCTCACCCGGCAATCGGGCGTGCTCAGCGTGGCGCGCGGCACCGATGGCCAGTATGAGATGGCGCTGCCGGCGCTGCCGGCCCACACGGAAGCTGCAAAAGCGATGGCCGCGCAGCTTGCCGCCGCACTGGGCGCCGAGCCGGCCGAAGTCTGGCTGCGCGGCGATCAATATTGCCTCGCCGTGTTCGAGCATGCCCATGAAGTCCGCGCGCTCAAGCCGGACATGAAGTCTCTCATACAACTGCTTGATCCTGCTGCCATGTTCATCGCCACGTCGCTGGGCCTGGGGGATGGCAGCGGCGCGCAGGTGATCAGCCGGGTGTTCGTGCCAGGCGCCGGCATCGATGAAGACAGCGTGACCGGCTCGGCGCATTGCGTCCTGGCGCCCTATTGGTCCGCGCGCATGGGCCGCGAGAGCTTCTCGGCCTATCAGGCCAGCAAGCGCGGCGGGCATATCGGCTGCCGGATGGCCGGCACGCAGGTGGTGCTCACCGGCCGCTGCCGCACCGTCATCGAGGGCGAGTTCATCCTCGCCTCGGCTTGAACCTGCCCCGCCCCTCCCCTACACCGCACGGCATGGCACCCCGTCCCTTCCTCAAGATGCACGGCCTCGGGAATGATTTCCTGGTGTTCGATGCGCGTGAAACGCCGCTGAGCCTCAGCGCCGCCACCGTCCGCGCGCTCGCTGATCGCCGCACCGGCATCGGCTTTGATCAGCTCATCCTGCTTGAGCCGAGTGACAAGGCCACGCTGTGTGTCCGCTTCTGGAACAGCGATGGCGGCGAAGTCGCGGCCTGCGGCAACGGCAGCCGTGCCGTCGCGGCGCTCATCGGCAAGGCGGCCACCATCGAGACCGGCGGCGGCCTGCTCGCCACCTCCGCCTCTGCCGACAGCGCCACGGTCGATATGGGTGCACCCCGTTTTGGCTGGGATGAGGTGCCGCTGGCCTATGCCATGGACACGCGCTCGCTGCCGCTTGGCTGGGAAGAGCTGGAAAACCCTGGCGCCGTCAGCGTCGGCAACCCCCATGCGGTGTTCTTCGTGCCCGATGCGGACGCTGTCGATCTCGAGCGCCTTGGGCCGCTGATCGAGCATGATCCGATCTTTCCCGAGCGCGTCAATGTCGGTGTCGCCACCATGGTGTCACGCGAGCACATGAAGCTGCGGGTCTGGGAGCGCGGCGCCGGGCTCACCCGCGCCTGCGGCACCGGCGCCGTTGCCGCGGTGGCCGTGGCGCAGGCGCGCGGCCTTGCCGGCCCCGTTGTCACCGTCAGCCTGCCAGGTGGGGACTTGACCATCAGCCGCGCTGAAAACGGCCATCTGCTGCTTGCCGGCCCTGCCACAATCGCCTTCAAGGGCGAAGTTGATCTGGAGCAATTTCAATGAGCTGGTTCGATCGGCTCAAGTCAGGCCTCACCCGTTCCACCGCCAAGCTGGGAGACAGCCTGGCCGGGCTCGCCACCGGCGCGCTGCCGCTGGATGAAGAGCGGCTCGACGAGATCGAGGAGGCGCTCATCTCTGCCGATCTCGGCCCTGCCGTAGCGGCCCGAATCCGCAACCGGTTGGCTGATGCGAAGTTCGCCAAGGGGATCGATGAAGCCGGCCTCAAGGCCGCCGTCGCTGCCGAAGTCGCCGCTGTCCTGGCGCCGGTGGCAAAGCCGCTCAGCGTCACCGCCTTTCCGCGCCCGCATGTCATCCTGGTTGTCGGCGTCAACGGCGCCGGCAAGACCACGACGATCGCCAAGCTCGCCCGCCGCTTCACCGAGGCGGACTATACGGTGATGCTGGCAGCGGGAGACACCTTCCGCGCCGCCGCCATCGAGCAGCTGAAGATCTGGGGCGCCCGCATCGGCGTTCCGGTCGTGTCCGGCGAGCAGGGCGCCGATGCGCCGGGGCTGGCCTATGAGGCGCTCAAGCAGGCGCGCGAGGCCGGCACCGACGTGCTGATCATCGATACCGCCGGTCGCCTGCAGAACAAGGCCGGGCTGATGGACGAACTGGCCAAGATGCGCCGTGTCATCCAGAAGCTCAGCCCGGCTGCGCCGCATGATACAGTGCTGGTGCTCGATGCCACCACCGGCCAGAACGCGCTCAACCAGATCGAGGTGTTTCGCGATGTCGCGAGGATCACCGGGCTGGTGATGACCAAACTCGATGGCTCGGCGCGCGGTGGCGTGCTGATCGCCGCGGCGGAGCGCTTCGGCCTGCCCATCCACGCCGTGGGCGTTGGCGAAGGCATGGATGACCTGCGCCCGTTCGAGGCGGAAGAATTCAGCAAGGCGCTGGCCGGGCTCTAAGCCCCCTCGCCCGCTTGCGGGAGAGGCGAGAGACGCGCCGCTTGGCGCGGCCCGAGTGAGGGTGTTCTTTTTGCTCCCACTTCGCAGGTCGGCAGTTCTGCGCGGTGCATCGTACATCTTGCATACAGGCCGATTTTGGTCTCATTTGCACGTAACTGTGTTTCACGGTTCACAGGCCCAATCTCCCGGAGATCTCCCCATGCTCAGCAAGTCCCTCCTCGCCATCGCGCTCCTGGCTGTCGCCCTGCCCGTCGCGGCCCAGGCGCCCGGCCCCATCGAGCAGCGCAAGGCGATGATGAAGCAGAACGGCAAGGACGCGAAGGCCGGTGGCGACATGGCCAAGGGCGCAGTGCCTTTCGATGCCGGCAAGGCCAAGATGGTGTTCTCGGGCATGCATGATGTCGCGATGAAATACGGCACGCTGTTCCCAGCCAACAGCAAGACCGGTGGCGAGACGGAAGCCGCCCCCGCCATCTGGACCAAGCCGGCCGAGTTCCAGGCCGCCGTCAGCAAGTTCCAGAAGGACACGATGGCCGCCCTGGCTGCCAACCCGCAGACGCTGGAAGCCTTCCGCGTCCAGTTCGGCGCCGTCACCGCCAACTGCAAGAGCTGCCACGAGGCCTTCCGCATCAAGAAGGACTAAGCAGTCGCGCTGATGAAAAAGCCGCTGCGTTTTGGCCTTGTTGCTGTCGTGCTGGGCGCGGCGGGCTTCCTCGCGCTCACCATGCCGCAACGCCTGCCTGCTGCCGCCATCGCGGCGGAGGGCTCGGGCGTGGCGGCGCGGGGGGAGCGCATCTTCTGGGCCGGCGGTTGTGCCTCCTGCCATGCCGCCAAGGGCGCCAAGGGTGATGACCGGCTGAAGCTCGGCGGCGGCGCACCGCTCGTTACGCCGTTCGGCACCTTCCACGCGCCGAACATCTCGCCCGATCGCACCAGCGGCATCGGCGGCTGGATCCTTGCCGATTTCGCCAACGCCATGCAGCGCGGCGTCAGCCCGGATGGCCGGCATTATTACCCGGCCTTTCCCTACACCAGCTACATCAAGATGAAGCCGGCGGACGTGGCGGACCTGTTCGCTTATCTGCAGACCCTGCCGGCCGTGACAGGGGACGCGCCGGAAAACCAGTTGCCGTTCCCGCTCAACATCCGCCGCGGCATCGGCCTGTGGAAGCTGGCCTTCCTGGGAGACGCTGGCCCCGCCCTTCCGCTGCCCGCCAGCGCCACCCCGGAGCAGCGCGCCGGCCAATATCTGGTGGAAGGCCCCGGCCATTGCGCCCAGTGCCACACCCCGCGCACGCTCGGCGGTGCCGGCGGGCTGGACACCACCCGCTGGCTCGCCGGCGCCCCGGATGCGGAGGGCGAAGGCAAGGTGCCCAACATCACCCCGCACAAGGATGGCATCGGCAGCTGGTCCGCCGGCGAAATCGCCGATTATCTCGAAACCGGCTTCACGCCCGATTATGACAGCGTCGGCGGCAGCATGGTCGATGTGCAGCGCAACATGGCACAACTGACCAAGGCGGACCGGGCAGCGATTGCGGCGTATCTGAAGGCGGTTCCGGCTGTCGCCAAGGTGGCTGCCGAATAGCTTGCCCAGTGTATGACAAAGTCATATAAATTGCGGCATGGCGACACGCGCAAACAGACCCGTAACTGTTACTCTGGGGGAATTGGCCGCCAAGGCAGAGGCGCGCGTCCAATCCGGCGCTTATTCCTCGGTCAGTGAAGTCCTCCGCGCTGGCCTGCGCGCTTTGGACCGCGAGGAATCAGCTCTCGACGCCATATTGAGAGCCCGGGTGGAAGAAGCGCTCGCTGATGACGGTCCGGCGGTATCGCTCGATGGTGGCTTTGCACAGGTGCGCCAGCACATGGCCCGCAGCAAGGCCCTGCGTGGCATTTGAAGTCACCCTCAGCAACCGTGCCATTAAAGATTTGAGCGAGTTAGGCGACTATATTGCCGACCGCGCTGGCTTTGAAATCGCCGAAGCCTATATTTCTCGCATCGAAGACAGTTGCAGGGCGCTGTGTGATTTTCCCATGCGCGGTTCCCCGCGCGACGATCTGGTCCCCGGCCTTCGCACCGTCTCGTTTGAGCGCCGGGCCACCATCGCCTATATGGTGCAGGGACGTTACGTTCGCATCATGCGCGTTCTGCATCATGGCCGGGATGCGGGCGAAGTGTTCAGCCAGGGCACGACCTCCGTCAAACCTTGACACCCCCCCTCCCCCCGCTTATGCGCTACCAAGTCCCCAAACGGGGGGCGCGCGTCCATGGATGCACGCCGGCCGGCGAGTTTTCGCCCGCCGGCGTAATTTCGTTTGGAGGCAGGTAACGTCAGGACCGCACGCTTTTGTTCGATAGCCTTTCAGAACGCCTTGGTAGCGTCTTCGAGAAACTCCGCGGGCGCGGTGCGCTCAGCGAGCTCGATGTGCGTGCTGCCATGCGCGAGGTTCGCATCGCGCTGCTCGAGGCCGATGTTGCCCTGCCCGTCGTCAAGGATTTCATCGACAACGTCACGGCCCGCGCCATTGGTGCCGAGGTCATCCGCTCCGTTACGCCCGGCCAACAGGTCGTCAAGATCGTCAATGATGCGCTCGTCGAGCTGCTCGGCGGCGAGGCCGAGGGGCTTAAGCTCGATGTAACGCCGCCCGCCGTCGTCATGATGGTCGGCCTGCAGGGCTCGGGCAAGACGACCACGACGGCCAAGCTCGCCAAGTTCCTCACCGAGAAACAGGGCAAGAAGGTCCTGATGGCGTCGCTCGATGTCGCCCGCCCGGCGGCACAGGAGCAGCTGCGCGTGCTCGGCGAGCAGACCGGCGTTGCCACCCTCCCCGTCATCGCCGGCCAGCAGCCGGTGCAGATTGCCGAGCGCGCCCGCCAGGCCGGCAAGCTCCAGGGCTTTGACGTGGTGCTGCTCGATACCGCCGGCCGCCTCAATGTCGATACGGCGCTGATGGCCGAGATGGCGGCGATTTCCACGGCGACCAAGCCGGACGAAATCCTGCTGGTCGTCGATGCGCTCACCGGGCAGGACGCGGTGAACGTCGCCAGCGCCTTCAAGGCGGAAGTGCCGCTGACCGGCGTGGTGCTCACCCGCATGGATGGCGATGCCCGTGGCGGTGCGGCGCTCTCGATGCGTGCCGTCACCGAGCGGCCGATCAAGTTTGCCGGCACCGGCGAGAAGCTCGATGCGCTTGAGGCGTTCGATCCGCAGCGCGTCGCCGGCCGCATCCTCGGCATGGGCGACATTGTCGGCCTCGTCGAGCGCGCCGCAGCCAACATCGAGCAGGAAGATGCCGAGAAGCTCGCCGCCAAGCTGGCCAAGGGCCAGTTCGACATGGAGGACCTTCGCGGCCAGCTGCGCCAGATGAAGGCGATGGGCGGCCTTGGCGCGCTGGCGGGCATGATCCCCGGCATGGCCCAGGCCAAGAAGGCCATGGAAAACGGCGCCATGGACGAGCGCATCCTCGGCCGCATGGAGGCTGTCATCAGCTCGATGACCCCCAAGGAGCGCGCCAAGCCCGAGATTCTCACCGCCAAGCGCAAGATCCGCATCGCCAAGGGCGCCGGCACCACGGTGCAGGAGGTCAACAAGGTCATCAAGATGCAGATGGACATGGCCACGGCCATGAAGAAGCTGCGCAAGATGGGCGGCATGAAGGGCATGGCCGCGATGATGGCCAAGATGGGCGGCCCCAACCCGATGGGCGGCGCCGGCGGCGGCCTCGCCGGGCTGCTCGGCGGCAACAAGTTCAAACGATAAACCGCAAACTCAAGATTTAACGAAGGAAGACAGAGACATGGCACTGGCAATTCGCCTCGCGCGCGGCGGCATGAAGAAGCGCCCTTATTATCGCATCATCGTCACGGACGCCCGCAACGCGCGTGACGGCAAGTTCCTGGAGAAGATCGGCACCTACAACCCGCTGCTCCCCAAGGATTCCGCCGAGCGCGTCAAGCTGGATACCGAGCGCGCCGCCCATTGGCTGAGCGTTGGCGCCCAGCCTTCGGATCGCGTTGCCCGCTTCCTCGATGCCGCCGGTGTCCGCACCCGCGCCGCCCGCGTCAACCTCAAGAAGGGTGAGCCGGGCGACAAGGCCAAGGAGCGCGCCGAGCTCGCCAAGCAGAAGGAAGAGGAAGCTGCTGCAGCCGCTGCCGCCGCCGTGATCGCTGCTGCCGAAGCCGCTGAAGCTGCTGCTGCCGCCGCTGCTGCCCCGGCCGAAGAAGCCCCGGTTGAAGAGGCTGCTGCCGAAGCGCCTGCTGAAGAAGCGGCCGCCGAGGAAGCTCCTGCCGCTGAAGAGCCGCAGGCCTGAGCCATGCAGCCCCGCCATCACCAACCTGATGGCGGGGCAGTCTGCTCATGACCAAGCCCGTCACCCTCGCTGCCGTCGCCGGCGCCCATGGCATCACCGGCGAAATGCGGCTCAAGCTGTTTGCCCAGTCGATCGAGAGCCTCTCCGCCCACAAGGCGTTCGAGGCCGGCGGGCGCACGCTCACGCTCAAATCGCTGCGGCCCGACAAGATCGGCGCTGTCGCCCGCTTCGCCGAGATCACCGATCGCACGGCGGCGGAAAAGCTGCGCGGCACGCTGCTCACCGTGCCGCGGGAGAGCCTGCCGCCGCTGGGCGAAGGCGAATACTACCACGCCGATATCATCGGCCTCACCGTGCTCGGCCCGGATGGCGCCCCCATCGGCACTGTCGGCGGCATCGAGAATTACGGCGCCGGGGACATTCTCGACATCACCCTTCCCGATGGCAAATCGGTGATGGTGCCGTTCCGCCCCGATGCCGTCACCCAGCAAGCCGAGGCGCTGGTCATCGACCCCATCTGGCTTGAATAATGCCCTGGGCCGCCACCGTCCTGACGCTCTATCCCGAGATGTTCCCCGGCCCGCTCGGCCAGAGCCTGGCCGGCCGGGCGCTCGCCGAGGGCCGCTGGAGCCTCGCGGCCCATAACATCCGCGACTACGCCACGGACAAGCACCGCAGCGTCGATGATACGCCGGCCGGCGGCGGCCCCGGCATGGTGCTGCGCGCCGATGTTGTCGCCGCTGCTTTGGACGCAAACACCACCTCCGCCCCAATAATCGCCCTCACCCCCCGTGGCCGCCCGCTCAGCCAGGCAAAAGTCCGCCAGCTTGCCGCCGGCCCCGGCGTCACGCTGCTCAGCGGCCGCTTCGAGGGTTTTGACGAGCGGCTGTTCGCCCGCCGCCCCATCGAGGAGATCTCGATCGGCGATTACATCCTCTCCGGCGGCGAGGTAGCGGCGCTGGTGCTGCTCGATGCTTGCGTCCGCCTGCTGCCCGGTGTAATGGGCGCGCCCTTGAGCGGTGTGGAAGAAAGCTTCGAAAGCGGCCTTCTCGAGCATCCGCACTACACAAGGCCCCCCGAATGGGAAGGCCTTGCGATCCCCGAAGTGTTGCGATCGGGGGATCACGCAAAGATCGCTGCATGGCGGTCGATGCGGTCCGAACAGGACACACGGTCACGGCGACCGGACCTTTGGGAGCGCCATTCCGGCGCTTCGGGTCAGTCGCCCTCTGGCGCGCACGACAAGAAAAAGGAGGAATGAGATGAATCTCATCCAGACTCTCGAAGCCGAACAGATTGCCAAGCTTACCGAAAAGCGTGCCATCCCCCAGTTCCGCGCCGGTGACACCCTGCGTGTCGGCGTCCGCGTTGTGGAAGGCGAGCGCACCCGCGTCCAGAATTACGAAGGCGTCTGCATCGCCCGTTCGAACAAGGGCCTCGGCTCGTCGTTCACGGTCCGCAAGATCAGCTTCGGCGAGGGCGTCGAGCGCGTCTTCCCGCTGTATTCGCCCAGCATCGAAGCCATTGAAGTCGTGCGTCGCGGTGTCGTGCGTCGCGCCAAGCTCTATTATCTGCGCGGCCGCTCGGGCAAGTCCGCCCGCATCGTCGAGAAGCGCGAGCCCCGGATCGCCAAGCCGACGGCGTAACACCAGGTTTTCCGGCGCGCGCGGGGCTCATCTTGCCTTGCGCGCGCCGCAGCCTGCTTCCCCCCTGCCGCGCTCTCCCCTAAGAAGGTCGGCGTGATCCACCCCCTCCCCACCACCGGCGCCATCATCGATGGCCGACACCGGCTGCCCGTCCGCGTCTATTTCGAGGATACGGACCTCACCGGCATCGTCTATCACGCCAATTACCTGCGCTACATGGAGCGCGGACGCTCCGAGATGCTGCGCCACGCCGGTGTCATCCACACCGAGATGATGGCCGCGCAAACCGGCTATTACGCCGTCCATTCCATGGCCATCACCTGGCACCGCCCGGCCCGGCTCGATGATGAGCTGCAGGTTGTCTCCCGCGTCACGCAGGTCCGCGCCGCCGCCACGCATCTCGCCCATGATGTGATGCGCGGTGATGAGCTGCTCTGCTCCGCCACGGTCACCGCCGCCTTCCTCGATATGGAGGGCCGGCCCAAGCGCCAGTCAAAGCTCTGGCACGATCGTTTCACCCTCCTCATGCAACAGGCCGCAGCAAACTAATGGAACCTGTCATCAAGGCCGCCGCTGATCTCAGCCCCTGGGCGCTGTTCCTGCAGGCGGATATTGTCGTCAAGCTGGTGATGTTCGGGCTGCTCGGCGCCAGCATCTGGTCCTGGGCGATCATCTTCGAGCGCTCCCGGCTGCTGCGCGGCATCAACATCCAGGCCAAGCAGTTCGAGGAGTGGTTCTGGAAGGCCGAGAACCTCGATGCCCTCTACGAACCCGCCGCCAAGGCCAGCCACCCTTCCGCCAAGATGTTCATCGCCGGCATGAACGAGTGGCGCCGCAGCCTCGCCCGTGGCCGCTTCGATCGGGAGGGCGTGCGCGCCCGCCTCGCCTCCACGACGCAGGTGAGCATCAACCGCGAGATCGATGCGCTGGGAGACAAGCTCAACATCCTGGCTACCATCGGCGCCGTGGCGCCCTTTGTCGGCCTGTTCGGCACGGTCTGGGGCATCATGCGCAGCTTCACCTCCATCGCCGCCTCGCAGAACACCACGCTGGCCGTGGTCGCCCCCGGCATCGCCGAGGCGCTGTTCGCCACCGCCATCGGGCTGTTCGCCGCCATCCCCGCCGTGATCGGCTACAACCGCCTGCTCCACAATGTCGGCCGGCTGGAAGCGCGGCTGAGCGCCTTCTCGGAGGAGTTCCAGGCCCTGCTCTCCCGCCAGCTCGACGGGATGGACACCAAGTGACCCCGGCCCGCGCGCCCGGAGCCGCCTGACCATGGCCATGATGTCCCCCGGAGGCCGCCGCGGCCGCCGCGCCCCCATGGCCGAGATCAACATCACCCCGATGGTCGATGTGATGCTCGTGCTGCTCATCATCTTCATGGTGACAGCGCCGCTGCTCGTCGCCGGCGTGCCGGTGGACCTGCCGGACAGCAAGGCCCCTGCGCTGAAGAGCGATGATACCCCCATCCAGATCAGCATCGATGGCCAGGGCCGGGTGTTCATCGACCAGCAGGGCATTGATGCCGCCAGCCTCGGTGCCAAGCTCGCCGCGCTGCGCACCGCCCGGCAGGATGAGGCGCGCGTCTATGTCCGGGCCGATCGCGGGCTGGATTATGGCGTGGTGATGGGCATTGTCGGCGAGGTTTCCGCCGCCGGCTTCCGCAAGGTGGCGCTGGTGAGTGACAGCCGCGGCGCCAAAGCTGCCGACTCCGGGCCAGCCTCCGAGCCAGCCTCCGCCGAGTGACCCACCCGGAATGAGCAGCGCCTCCCCCTCCCATACCGAGCGCAACGCGCTGCTGCTCGCCGGCGCCGCGCACCTCGCGCTGTTCGGCGCGCTCAGCCTGGGCTGGCAGTTCGCCACCGCGCCGCTGCCGCCCGCCGAGGAGATGGTGGCGGTGGAGTTCGTCGATATCGCCGATGCGCCGCGCGTCACCGAGCCGCCCAAGCCGTCCATGGAAGCCGCCCCGCAGGAAACCAGCGCCCCCGAGCCCGAGCCGGAAGCGGCGCCAGCCCCGCCTGCGGATGCCGTGCCGGAGCCAACCCCGAAGCCCGAGCCGAAGCCCAAGCCCAAGGTGGAGCCCAAGCCCGCCGCCGCCGCCAAGCCGCTCGATACCAGCACGCTGAGCAACCTCATCAACAAGGCGCTGCCCAAGGCGAAAACCAAGCCGCTCGATACCAGCAAGCTCGCCACCACCATCGCCGCCGCACAGCCGAAAAACGCCGCGGTAGACCCGCGCGCCGCCGCCACGCTGGCCCAGGCCATCCAGTCCCAGGTCGCGCCGTGCTGGAACCCGCCCATCGGCGGCCAGGACGTCCGCAGGATGACCGTGCTGATCCACGCCGAATTCAACCGCGACGGCAGCCTCGCCGCCCCGCCCACCATCGGCGCCCAGACCGGCCGCACCGTCGGCAATGCCGATTATTCCCGCGCCTTCGCCGAAACCGCGCGCCGCGCCGTGCTCCGCTGCTCCCCGCTCAAGCTGCCGGCGGACCTATACGACCTGTGGAAGTCCGTGGACATCAACTTCGATCCGGAAAGCATGACCTGAGCAGGGCAGAGAGCCGCTCTCAACCCTAACCCGTCACCCCCGCGAAGGCGGGGGCCCATCTCCCGGCCTCGCCAGCCAACAGCCCCAGAAGCTGCTGGCACTGCCGCTGCCGTCCGCCCACCCTCAACCCCATGGAAAAAGGCGGCTTTGTCTACATCCTCGCCAATCGCCGCAACGGCACGCTCTACACCGGCGTCACTGCGGATCTCATGCGACGGATCTCGGAGCATCGCCTCGGGCTCATTCCGGGTTTCACGCTGGAATACGGCACCAAGCGGCTCGTCTGGATGGAAGCCCATGGGGAAATCCTAAGCGCCATCGCCCGCGAGAAGCAGCTCAAGAAATGGAATCGCGCCTGGAAGATCAACCTGATCGAGGCGACAAATCCCGATTGGCATGATCTCGCCGTATCGGAGCTGGGGTTCGAGGCCTTGCCCTATGCCAGCTTTGGCAGAGCTGGAGATGGGCCCCCGCCTTCGCGGGGGTGACGGCTCGGGGACGTTGGCATCAATTAAAGAAGTACCGTCATCCCCGCGCAGGCGGGGGCCCATCTCCCGGCCCGGCAAACACCACCACCCCACCCCGCCCGTTGCTCCGCCCGCCGCGCCGCCCGCGCAAACACTCTCCCGCCCGCTGCCAAGCAATGCTACACCCCTGCCATGCGTATTTCCCTTCTCGCTCTCGCCCTGGCCCTTTCGGCTCCCGCAGCAGCCCAGCTCAGGGTCGATATCAACAGCGGCATCAGCCAGCCCCTGCCGATCGCCGTTCCGGCCTTCGCCACGGCGGCGGCAGCGCCAACCGAGGCCGGCTCCACTGCCGAGCTGGGCAGCCGCATCGCCGATGTCATCGCCAACGACCTGAAATCCTCCGGCCTGTTCCGCCCCATCGATCGCGCCGCCTACACCACCACGGTGGCGATGCCGGACGTGACACGGCCGCAGTTCGCCAGCTGGCGCACCATCGCCGCGCAGGCGCTCGTGACAGGCACGGTAGCGGCCAATGCCGATGGCGGCATAACCGTCGGCTGCTACGCCTATGACGTGTTTTCCGGCGATGAGCTGACCCGGCAGGGCTTTGTCACCACCGCCGCCGGCTGGCGCCGCGCCGCGCACAAATGTGCCGATCTGGTCTATTCCCGCCTCACCGGAGAGAGCGGCTATTTCGACAGCCGGGTTGTCTATATTTCCGAGACCGGCCCGCGCAGCCGCCGCATCAAGCGCCTCGCCGTGATGGACCAGGATGGCGCCGGCCACCGCTTCCTCACCTCCGGCCAGAACCTGGTGCTGACGCCACGCTTCGCGCCGAACCAGCAGACCATCACCTATATGAGCTATGAGGGGAACCGCCCCAAGGTGTGGCTCTACACGCTCGGCACCGGCCGCCAGCAGGCGATCGGCGAGTTCCAGGGCATGAGCTTTGCGCCGCGCTTCTCGCCCGATGGCTCGAACCTGATCTTCTCGATGGCCGTGGGCGGCAACACCGATATCTACCGGCTGAACCTCAGCTCGCGCCAGCTCACCCGGCTCACCACCCAGGCCGGCATCGATACCTCGCCGAGCTATTCCCCCGATGGCTCGCGCATCGTCTTTGAAAGCGATCGTGGCGGCACCCAGCAGCTCTATGTGATGGGCGCGGATGGTGCTGGCCAGCAGCGCATCAGCTTTGGCGATGGCCGCGCTGCCTCGCCGGTGTGGAGCCCGCGCGGTGATCTCATTGCCTTCACTCGCTTCGGCGCCGGGCGCTTCAACGTTGGCGTCATGCGGCCCGATGGCAGCGGCGAGCGGCTGCTCACCAATGGCTATCAGGACGAAGGCGCCACCTGGTCCCCCAATGGCCGGGTCATCATGTTCTTCCGCTCGGCGCGCGGCGGCCCGGTGAAGCTGTGGTCGGTGGATCTCTCCGGCCAGAACGAGCGCCGCCTGCCGACGCCGCTCGATGGCTCGGACCCGGCCTGGTCACCGCTGCTGCCCTGAGGCTTGCTGCTGTCGCTTCCAGCGGTTGCCCTGTCATAAATATTGGTTAGAAATAGCATATCCTGCTCACGAGACTCCGAAAGGTCGTAGTCATGATCCAGCGCTTCCCTACCCTTCCCATGGTTGCCCTGCTGGCGCTGGGCCTTTCCGCCTGCGCCACCAAGCCGGCCGATCTGCCGCCGGCGCCTCCCACGGCCGCGCCCGCCGCCGCACAGCAGGCCCCGATGGCGCCGATGGAGGCTCCGGCCCCCGTCACCAGCAGCATCATCCCCGGCTCGCTGGCGGATTTCATCGCCCAGGCCGGTGCGGACCGCGTGCGCTTCGCCTATGACAGCTACGAGCTTGATGACACCGCCCGCACCATCCTCGGCAAGCAGGCCGAGTGGCTGGCGCGCTACCCGAGCGTCCGCGTGACGGTGGAGGGCCATGCCGATGAGCGCGGCACCCGCGAGTACAACCTCGCCCTGGGGGACCGCCGCGCCACCGCCGCCAAGAACTTCCTTGCCGCCGCCGGTGTCTCGACCGCCCGCATGGCAACCATCAGCTTCGGCAAGGAGCGCCCGGAAGCTGATGGCGCCGATGAAGCGGCCTACGCCATCAACCGCCGCGCCGTGACCGCGCTTTCGGGCAACTGATCGCGCCGCCAGAGAGGGGCGCTGCCGCAGATCGCCGGAACGACGCCCGGTTGAATCCGCGCAGCGCCCATCCGGTGCCGGGGCAGTTCCCGGCCCGTGCCGGACCAGTGCTTCCCACGGACCGGGAATCCCCCTAAATCCCCCGCATGAACATCATTTTCATGGGCACTCCGCCCTTCGCCGTTCCGGCGCTGGACGCCCTGGTCGCCGCCGGCCACACCATCGTCGCTGTCTATACACGAGCGCCGCAGCCGGCCGGGCGCGGCAAGCCACTGGCCAGATCCGCGGTGCACCAGCGCGCCGAAGCCCTCGGCATACCGGTCCTCACGCCCAAATCCCTGAAGAATGCGCCGGAACAGGCTGAATTTGCAGCCTTTGATGCCGATGTGGCAGTCGTGGCAGCCTATGGCCTGCTGCTGCCACCGGCCATCCTCGCCGCCCCGCGCCTTGGCTGCCTCAACATCCACGCCTCGCTGCTGCCACGCTGGCGCGGTGCCGCCCCCATCCAGCGCGCCATCCTCGCCGGGGACGAGCAGACCGGCGTTACCATCATGCAGATGGAAGCCGGCCTCGACACCGGCCCGATGATACTCTCGCAAGCCACTCCGATTGCACGGAAAACCTCCGGAGAGCTGACGGAGGAACTGGCCATGATCGGTGCCGAACTGATGGTCAGGGCACTGGCCGGAAGCCTCGCCGCAACGCCCCAGCCCGAAACCGGCGTAACGCTGGCCCCCAAGATCCAGAAGGCCGAGACCCGGCTCGATTTCCAACAGCCCGCCCTCGCAGTGGAACGCGCCATCCGCGCCTGGAACCCGGCACCGGGCGGCTGGACCGAAGTGCATAGCGAACGCCTGAAAATCCTGTCTGCAGAGGTTGTTGCAGGCGAATCCTCACCCGGCGTCGTGCTCGATTCCGCCCTCACCATCGGCACCTCGGAAGGTGCTATACGCCCCCTGCTCGTCCAGCGCGCCGGCAAGCCCGCCATGCCGGTGCGAGCCCTGCTCAACGGTTGGCCGATCCCGCCCGGCACACGGCTATGACCAGATTTCGCGTTACAATTGAGTATGATGGCCGCCCCTTCGCCGGCTGGCAGCGGCAGGAGAACAGCCCCTCCGTGCAAGGCCGCATCGAGGCCGCCCTCCGCGCCATCAGCGGTGAGGCGATCAGCGTCCATGGCGCCGGTCGAACCGATGCCGGCGTCCATGCCCAGGCGATGGTGGCGCACTTCGATTTGGAGAAGAAATTCAATACGTTCCGGCTGATCGAAGCGATTAACGCGATGCTGCGTCCGGCCCCTGTCGCCGTCCTTGATTGCTGCGAGGTGGCCCCGGATTTCCACGCCCGCTTCAACTGCATCGGCCGCAGCTACCGCTACCGCATCATCAACCGCCGCGCCCCCCTCACCTGGCAGCGCGGCCTCGCCTGGCGCGTGCCTGCTGCGCTCGATTCAGACGCAATGAACAAAGCCGCGCAACTGCTTGTGGGAAAACATGATTTCACCACGTTCCGCTCGACTGCCTGCCAATCCGCCTCCCCGGTCAAGACTATCGACTATCTGTCCGTGAGACGCGATGGCGACGATATCATCATCGAGACCGCCGCCCGCAGCTTCCTCCACCACCAGGTCCGCTCGATCACAGGCTGCCTCAAGCTGGTCGGCCAGGGACGCTGGACCGAGGCCGATCTGGCAGCCGCCCTTGAAGCGCGGGACCGCACGAAACTCGGCCTCAACGCCCCGCCAGATGGTCTCACCTTTGTTGAAGCACTCTATCCAACCATATGAAAAACTTCACTTCCATCCCAACGCCTCAGCGATGACATGGAAGACCACATTCTGCTCCATGACACCGCCAACCAGATGCGCCCGCGGCCCGGTTGCATATAGCGCCACATCCTCGCCACCATGGCTCTCGCCATCGGTGCCATGCAGCTTGTTGGCCAGGTAATTCTTGTCGTTCGGCGGCAGCAGCCGTGACAACCCCGGCGTGATGAAGGAGCCGTTGGCATAGGACAATGTCGTCATCGGCTGCCCATGGTCATCCAGCGCCCAGCCCTCCGGGCTGGTCGGCCCCCCGCCCTCGCCGCCGCGGGCATTCTTGATGTAACCAAGAATATCGTTTCCGCGCATAGGGTAACCAGCCATTGTTAATACGTGGCTATGGTCCGCCGTCACCAGCACCAGCGTCTCATCAAGGTCCACCGTTGCCAGCACTTCCGCAACAGCGCGCGAGAATTGCTGGGTTTCGCTCAGCGCCCGATAGGGGTTGCTGGCATGGTGCGCATGGTCGATCCGACCGCCCTCGATCATCAGGTAATAGCCCTTTGGACCAGAGGCCTTCATCTTGGCGAGGGCGAACTTGGTCATCTCGGTCAGGCTCGGCTCGCTGGTGGCGGCACGATCGGCCTCAAAAGTCATGTGGCTCTTGTTGAAAAGCCCGAGCACCGGACCATTTGTTGCGGCAGAAAGCGCTGACAAGCCCTTACTATCAGAAACAAATTTTCCGGAAGGAAAGCGCTGCTGCCAGGCCTCCACCAGATCCCTGCCATCATCGCGCTGCCCACCAGCTGCCGGCGTGCGGAACTGCGCAAGCCCACCACCCAGCGCCAGATCAAGCCCACCGCCAGGCTGGAACGCCACGAGCTGGCTGGCAATATCCGCACAGCCCGAAGCCCGCTCCGCCGCCGGATAGGCCCGGTCAGTGCCCTCCCAATTGCGGTTCGGCACATGGGCAAACACTGCAGCAGGCGTAGCATGGGTGATCCGCGCCGTTGAAACGATGCCTACAGCCATGCCCTGCGCCTTGGCCAATTCGGCAATGGTGCGCGGCAGCGCTTCGGGCGTCTTGCAAGCTTCAACCGTCTGGTTCTGGGCGAAGTTGATATAGCCGATCCGCGTCTTGACGCCGGTGTTCAAGGCGCTGGCGGTGCCGGCACTGTCTGAAACCTGGGCGTCTGTATTGTAAGTCTTGATCAAGGCAACGTTCGGAAGCTTCTCGAAACTCAGCAGATTTTCTTCCCCGCTGGCCTTGGCGCGTTTGTCATCAGGATATTGGCCATCAAAGATGCGCGCTGCCGTTACGGTCGCCACGCCCATGCCGTCACCAATCATCAGGATGACATTTTTCGCGCGTTGCGGCCGGTTGATCACCTTCAACCGCGCCGCAATCGCCGCCCTGCCGGACTGCCAATAGTCGTCACCCGTGACGGGCGTGGCAAGCTGCGGCCCGGCAATCGCCGGCCCCGCCACAAGAAGCGCAGCTGCTGCAACCATCATCCGCATCGTCAGTCTCCAAAAACCATGGCCGCTTCTCTCCGCAGGAGATGACAGCGTTGTGACAGGCGCAAGCCCCTAGAGCAGTTTGATCTCGCGCAGCCGCTGCTGCAAAAATTCGTGCGCCGTTATCGGCGGCCATTGCTCCGGACCGCCAGGCATTGTCTCGATGAGATAATCTGGCCGGAAATGAAGAAAAAACGGCGTGGAATAGCGCGCAACGCCGCGCCTTTCCGGAGCCGGATTTATCACCCGGTGCGTCGTTGAGGGTAACCGGCCGCCGGTCAACCGCGCCAGCATGTCCCCGATGTTGCAGACGAGGCTGCCTGGCGGTGCCGCGATGTCCCGCCACTGCCCCTGCCTGTCGAACAATTGCAGCCCAGCCTCCTCGGCACCGAGCAGCAGCGTGATGACATTGATATCTTCATGCGCGCCGGCCCGAATGGCATTGCCCCCGCCCGCCGCCAATGGCGGATAATGCAGCAACCTCAGCACCGAATTGCCATCCTCGACCGGCGAAGTGAAAAAGTCCGGCTGGAGACCGAGGTAAACAGCAATGGCACGCAGCAGCCGCAGCCCGGCAGCATCCAGAGCCGCATACAGCGCCTGCACAGCGGGCTGGAATTCCGGCACTTCCCGTGGCCAGACATTCTCCGGCATCAGCGGCGCAAAACGATGGCCGGGCGGCAGGTCCCGCCCCATGTGCCAGAACTCCTTGAGATCGGACGTGGCAGCCCCCTTGGCAGCTTCCACGCCAAATGGCGTAAGGCCGCGCTGGCCGCCGCCACCTGGCATCACGTAAGCCGACTTGTCCGTTTCCGGCAATGCAAACAAGGCCTTGGTTGCAGCAAGCGCCCTGTCGATAACACGTTGTTCAATACCGTGGTCGCTCACCACGGCAAAGCCGGTACGGATGAATGCATCCCCGAAAGCAGCTGCCGCCCCGTCAAGGTCGTCATCAACAAGACGCAGGGGAATCGGCTGGATATCGGCAAGAGTCATAAGCCCCTCCTGCCGCAAAGCCGAGCGAAGCAAAAGCCCCGAAGGGCCTTGAAAGTCTGGCATTCATCCGGCGCGTGGTAGCGGAGGAGGGATTTGAACCCCCGACCCCAGGATTATGATTCCCGTGCTCTAACCAACTGAGCTACTCCGCCCCATTCCGGGCATTTCCACGCGGAGCGCGGCCTATAGAGCGCCTTGGCGGCCATGGTCAACTGTCTTGGCCCGTTCACCTTGCGCTGGTGCCTTTCCGGGCTAAACCAAGAGCATCCCTGCAAGGACAATCCGCCCACCATGACACCCCCCACCCCCAGTTTAACGCCATCTGGCTGGTGCCTCGTCATCCATGGCGGTGCTGGCAGCATGACGCCCGAGAGCCTTCCGCCAGAGCAGGCCGAGCCGTACAGCGCTGGCCTTGCGGAAGCGCTGGCGCGAGGTGTGGCCGTACTTGCAGCCGGCGGCACCGCTCTGGACGCCGTGGAGGCCTCTGTGGGCGCGCTGGAGGATGATCCTCTGTTCAATGCCGGGCGCGGCGCTGTGTTCACCGCAGAAGGCCGGATAGAGCTTGATGCCGCTATCATGGACGGCACCTCGCGCGCTGCCGGAGCCGTGGCAGGCGTCACCCGCACGCGCCATCCTGTCAGCCTGGCGCGCGCTGTCATGGAGCGCAGCCCGCACGTGCTTTTGGCCCGCGAGGGTGCGGATATTTTCGCTATCGAGCAGGGCCTGGAGCAAGCCGAGCCGGGCTGGTTTCGCACAGATGCGCGCTTGCAAGCGCTCGAAGCCATGAAGGCCGCAGCCACACGCGGAGAAGCGCTGTTCGACGCAGACCTGAAATTCGGCACCGTCGGCGCTGTTGCACGGGACAATGCCGGGCACCTTGCCGCTGCAACCTCCACCGGCGGCCTCACCGGCAAGCGCTGGGGCCGAGTGGGAGACAGCCCGCTGATCGGTGCTGGCACTCTGGCAGATGACCGTGCTTGCGCGGTCTCCGCAACAGGCGCCGGCGAGGTGTTCATTCGCGCCTCGGCCGCCCACGAGATATCGGCCCGAATTCGGCTGGGCGGTGAAGCTGCCAAGATGGCGGCGGAAGCGGTTATCAGAGACGACATTGGCGGGCTCGGCGGCACAGGCGGGGTCATCTACATCGGCGCCGATGGCGGTTTTGGCTGGGCCTTCAACACACCCGGCATGTTTCGCGCCAAGGCGAGCGCCGCGACGCCGGCTCAGGTTGCTATCTTCGCCGAGCAGAAATAGGACAAGGCCGATCGTTCGCCGCATGGCACGCCAATCCGAGGGGACCCCCGCACATGTCGATTCCAGCCCAGTTCGCCAACCGCCTCTCGATCCCGGTGATCGGTTCGCCGTTGTTCATCATCTCGGGGCCGGATCTGGTCATGGCACAGTGCCGCGCCGGCATCATCGGCAGCTTCCCCAGTCTCAACGCCCGCCCAATCGCCCAGTTCGAAGAGTGGCTCCAGCGCCTCAGCACTGAGCTTGGCCCGCAGGATGCACCCTATGCCGTCAACCTCATCGTCCACAAATCCAACGATCGACTGCTGGAGGATCTGGCGCTGTGCGTGAAGTACAAGGTGCCGATGATCATCACGTCGCTCGGCGCCCGTGAGGACGTCAACGAAGCCATCCACAGCTATGGCGGCGTCGTGATGCACGACATCATCAACAACAAGTTCGCCCGCAAGGCCGTGGAAAAGGGCGCCGATGGCCTGATCGCTGTCGCAGCCGGCGCCGGTGGCCATGCCGGCACGCTCTCGCCTTTCGCGCTCATTCAGGAAATCCGCGAGTGGTTCGATGGCCCGCTGGCGCTCTCTGGTTCCATCGCCACCGGGGAAGCCGTGCTGGCAGCGCAGGCGATGGGCGCGGACTTCGGCTATATCGGCTCGGCGTTCATTGCCACCCAGGAAGCCCGCGCACAGCAGGAATACAAGGACATGATCGTGGACAGCGCCGCCAACGACATCGTCTATTCCAACCTGTTCACCGGCATCCATGGCAATTATCTGCGGCCCTCGATCGTGGCGGCAGGCATGGATCCTGACAATCTTGCGGTTTCAGACCCGAGCGCCATGAACTTCGGTAGCGGCGGCAATACCGATGCCAAGGCCTGGAAGGACATCTGGGGCTGCGGCCAGGGCATTGGCGCGGTCAAGGCTGTTCTCCCCGCCGGCGAGCTCGTAGCGCGTCTGCGGCGCGAGTATGAAGCAGCAAGGGCGCGGATCTGCCAGCCAGTCGGCGCCAAGTGAACTCTTCACTCCGGCTGCCCACTGCGAAGCCGCTTCTGCGGAATGGTGAATTGACCGGCAAAGGCAGGCTGGTCTGGCTGGCCGGGGCGCTGATGGTTGGCGTCGCCAGCCAGTGGTGCATGACCTACGGGCTGTTCGCGGCGCCACTTTAACCGACTTTCCGCTGGAGGGAATCCCAAGTAGAGTAGAGTTCCAGCGAAAGGCCGATCGATGGAACTTGCGATAGCGGTTGAAAGCGTCTGCCGGATTATTCTCCGCGCCCGCGAATATGAGGCTTTGCAGCCCGATGACGATGGCGATGAACTCCTCGACAGCGAGGGCGAGCCTGTCGATACCGATCACATCTCCGAGGACGATGAAGACGCGGAGAATCCGGCTGAATCCGAGCTACGCGCCATCATCGATGACCTTGCCGACGATGAGCAGGCCGAGGTAATCGCACTCGCCCTTGTGGGACGAGGCAGCTTTGAGGCCGAAGAGTGGGCAGACGCCATGACAGCGGCATCAGAGGAGATCTTTGATGCTGGAAACTGGCTGCTAGCCCAGCCCATGTTGAGCAGTGACCTGGAAGCCGGGCTGGCTGCGTTTGACCTGAGCTGTGATGGTGTCGGCACTGTGGTGTGATGGTCGCCTAGACCAGTCGAGTACAGCCATTCCGAGCACTTGCGTCGCCGGCTTCAGACTTCCTTCGAAGCTTCAACAGCTACATCGGTAGGCACGAACGTCTGCGTGCCAACCTTCAGCCAGATCAGCAGCGGCGCGCCGATGAAGATCGACGAATAGGTTCCGATGACGATGCCGAGCAACATCGCGACAGAGAAGCCAAAAAGCACCGAACCACCCAGAACCACCAACGTGCCCAGCGCCAGCATCATCGAGAGTGAGGTGACCATGGTGCGCGACAGCGTCTCGTTGATCGAGAGGTCAAGCACTTCCTCGATGCCCATCTTGCGGTATTTGCGGAGGTTTTCGCGGATGCGATCATAGACGACGATCGTGTCGTTGAGCGAGTAGCCCACAATCGTCAGCAACGCGGCGACTGTGTTGAGATCAAACTCGAGCTGGGTGAGTGCAAAGAAGCCTATCGTCAGCGCCACGTCATGGATGAGCGCGAACAAAGCACCGACGCCGAACTGCCACTCGAAGCGAAACCAGATGTAAACGGAAATGCCTATCATGGCGAAGAGCAGAGCCAGTGCTCCGGCCTGGATCAGTTCCCCCGAGACTTTGCCCGACACCGTCTCGACGCGACGGAATTGCGCATCGGGATTGTCACTGCGAATTGTATCCTGGACGCGCTTCACCACCCGCTGGACGGAGGCGTCGTCCCCTTCTGGGAGCGGCAACCGAACGGAAACCGTCTTGGGATCGCCGAAGATCTGGATGGAACCATCGCCGGCGCCGGCCGAGTTGACCGTGGCGCGCAGCTTGTCGACCTGGGCTGGCTGATCGAAGCGGACTTCCATCATCAGGCCACCAGCAAAATCGACGCCGAAGTTCAGGCCGCGAATGGCGACAAGACCGATCGATGCGAGGATCATCAGGATCGAAACAATGATCGCCAAGTTCCGCCAACGCAGAATGCGGAAATTGGTGTTGTCGGGAACGAGTTTCAGGAGCCGCATCAAACGATCCTAGAGAACCAGCGCCTGGGGCCGCTGGCGACGCAGCCAGACAGACACCATGAGGCGGGTAACAGTGACGGCGGTGAAAACCGAAGTGATGATGCCGATTGTGAGCACCACGGCAAAGCCCTTCACCGGGCCGGAGCCGAACATGAACATGATCGCCGCGGCAATGACATTGGTGACATTGGCATCGAAAATGGTGCGCGACGCTTCCTTGTAGCCGGTGTCGATTGAATTGATGACGTTGCGGCCCTTGCGCAGTTCCTCGCGAATTCGCTCGTTTATGAGCACGTTGGCGTCGACTGCGGCACCGATCGTGAGAACGAAACCAGCGATTCCGGGCAATGTAAGCGTTGCGTTGATACCCGACATGACACCCATGATGATGATGGCGTTGAGCACCAGCGCCACCACCGAATAGACGCCAAAACGGCCATAGGTGACAATCATGAAGAGTGCGACCAACGCCGTAGCAAGCATGCTGGCGATTGCGCCGGCTCTGATCGAATCAGCGCCGAGATCTGGTCCGACAGTACGCTCTTCAACAACTTTCAGCTCTACGGGCAGCTTGCCTGAGCGCAGCAGGATGGCGAGTTCATTGGCCGTGGCGACCGTGTAGCTCCCCGAGATGATGCCTGAGCCACCCAGAATAGGCTCGTTGATGTTTGGTGCCGAGATGACAGTGCCATCAAGAATGATGGCGAAAGGCTTGCCTACGTTCGCCTGGGTCGCCTGCGCGAAGCGACGCCCGCCGGTCGAATCGAAGCGAAAACTAACCGCCGGCGCACCGTTCTGATCACTGGACACCTGCGAATCGACCAGTTGATCTCCGGTGATGATAGCCCGGCGCTTCACAACGACGACTCCGCCTTCAAGGCTCGGCAGAATCTGGCTGCCTGCGGGCGCACGGCCCTCGGCTACATCCAGAGGGTCAGCGCTGACGTCTACCAGCTTGAATTCAAGCTTGGCGGTCTTGCCGAGCAGATCTTTCAGCGCCTGAGGGTCCTGCAAACCTGGAACCTGAACCACGATGCGGTTGGTGCCCTGGCGCACGATGTTCGGCTCGCGGGTACCGAGTTCGTCGATGCGGCGGCGGATAACTTCCACTGCCTGCGCCATGGCGCCATCAATGGAGGCAGCCATGCCCGCAGCCGTGACGCTGAGCACGATGCGGTTGCCATCCACGACATTCACATCGACATCGCGAACTCCGGTGAGACCGGCCATCGGCTGGGTAACGCTGCGCAGCGCTTCAACCGCTGTGTCGAGTTGCTCAGGGCGGGTCACGACCAGGCTGAGGCTATCTCCCGAAGTGGACAGATCGGTGAAAGCCACGGATCCACCACGCGCCTGGCGCATCTCGCTGCGCACCGTCTCTTCGAGTGCTTCGAGCTTGACCTTGCGGACGTCCTCCGTGGTGGCTTCCAGCATAAGATGCGAGCCGCCGCGAAGATCCAGACCGAGATTGAGCTGGCTCTTGGGCAGCACATCAGGGAGCGCGGCAAGCGTGCTCGCCGGCACAAAATTGGGCATGGCCAGAAGCACGCCGACCAGAACGGTCAGAACGATCGACCAGATCTTCCATTTGGGAAAGTCGAGCAAGGCCTCAGGCTCCAGCTGCGCCGTCGTTGGCAGCAACCGGCGAGCCCTTGGTGCGGACGTCGGCCAGAGTCGACTTCAGTACCCGCAGCTTCACGCCGGGAGCGGCCTCTACCTCCACTTCGCCATCCTGCACACGCACCACCTTGCCGATTATGCCTCCGCCGGTGACAACCTCATCCCCGCGCTTGACGGCATCGACCATGGCGCGATGCGCCTTCAGCCGCTGCTGCTGTGGCCGGATCATCAGGAAGTAGAAGATCGCGAAGATCGCTACGTAGGGCAGGAACGCGACAAGGCCAGCAACACCGCTGCTGGGGGCAGCGCCTGCAGCTGCCTGGGCAAAGGCCGGAGTTTCAAACATCGAATGGGCTTTCCATGGTCCGGATGGGGACAAGCCTCGCGCTCTAGCCCGTTGTGCTGGTGCGCGCAACAATCGCCTCGGATGGCTTCCGCGGTCAAGGAGTCCCACCCGCCGCAGAAACGCGCTAAGGCCAATGCATGATCGATCCCCTTGACCGCATCGCTGAAGCCCTCGAGCGCCTTTCCCCCGCCCCTGCCAGCGCGAGCCCGGCCAGCGGCCATTGGTTCGTCTGGTCCGCTGGTGGCCTTGGCGCGGTGCCCGAGCCGCGCGCAAACCCGTTGTCGCTTTACGCCGGCGTCGATGCCCAGAAGTCGTTGCTCCATGAGAACATGCGCCGCCACGCCGCCGAGCTTCCGGCACATGATGTGCTGCTGTGGGGCGCCCGGGGCATGGGCAAAAGCTCGCTTGTCCGGGCCGTGCATGCCGCGCTGCTCGCCGATGGCGCCGATATTGCCCTCGTACAGGTCGGCCAGCCCGATCTCGCCAGCCTGCCGCAGCTGTTCGCGCTGCTGGCTGCCACGCCGCGCCGCTTCACGGTGTTTCTAGATGACCTGGCGCTGGATGGTGACGATGGTCAGGTACACGCCCTCCGCTCGCTATTGGATGGCGGCGTCATGGCGCGACCCGAGCATCTGCGCCTCGCTGTCACCTCCAATCGCCGCAATCTCGTGCCCAGCCAGTTTGCCGATACCGAAAGCGTCAACATGCGTGACACTTTGGACGACCGGCTAGCGCTCGCCGACCGGTTTGGTTTGCGCCTCGGCTTCCACGCCTGCGACCAGCCTGTCTATCTCGCTATTTGCGAAGGCTACGCTAGGGCCTTTGGCCTGCCTTTCGATGCTGCCGCGGCGCTCACCTGGGCAGCAGGGCGCGGCGCGCGCTCAGGCCGGGTTGCCTGGCAGTTCACCGTGGAGACGGCTGGCGCGCATGGCGTCAGTCTCCATTGATAGCGCCACAAAATATCCTGCAGCGTCAGGATGGCGCGGTTGCCGCCTGCCCTTGCGCACCTATATGAACACTCGATGCTGATCCCCTCGCAGCCGCGCGCCATCGCGCTTTCTGGAAAGCTACGGCCATGACTTTTGCTCGCGGTGCGTGGCGGTTCCTTGTCGGCGTCAAGGACATGCTGGTCCTTCTGCTACTGTTGCTGTTCTTCTACGGGCTGTGGGCAGCGCTGAGCAGCCGCGCTCCGCTTGCCGTTCCGGATGGCGCGGCGCTGGTGCTGCATCTCGATGGCGCCGTCGTGGATCAAGCAACCGAGGCAGACCCGATTGGCTTCCTGATGGGCGATGGCGACAGCGGCGAAACCCAGGCACGCGACATTATCCGCGCCATCGACACCGCCCGCACGGATGACCGGATCAAAGCTATCGTACTCGATCTTGATACCTTCGTCGGTGCCGGCCAGGCCAATCTCCAGTCGATCGGCACAGCGCTAAAGGCCTTCCGCAAAACCGGAAAACCAATTGAAGCCTATGCCACGGCCTATACGGACGATGGCTATTACCTCGCTGCCCACGCCAACCGCATCTGGGTTAATCCACTCGGCGGCGTACTACTGGCCGGGCCAGGTGGCAGCGGGCTGTATTTCCAGCGCGCACTCGCCAAGCTTGACGTGGATGTAAACGTTTTCCGTGTCGGCACTTACAAGGCCGCTGTGGAGCCCTTCACCCGTGCCAGCGCCTCGCCCGAAGCCAAGGCGGCAGACCAGCAGCTCGTAAATGGCCTGTGGCGGTCGTTTGTTGGCGACGTCCGCGCCGTACGCCCGCCGGCTGACATTGATGGCTTTCTGGCCGCCTTGCCGCAGCGCCTGGGCGCCGCCGCTGGGGACCAGGCAAAGGCAGCGCTGGATGGCAAGCTCGTCGACATGGTCGGCACCAGGGCCGCCTTCAATGCCGGCTTGGTCAAACGGCTCGGCGAAGGGCCACAGAAGAGTTTCGGCACCTATCAGGGGATCAGCCTTGCCAGCTATCTCGACGCCACCGGATCACTGCTGCCAGGCAAGGGGCCCGCAGTGGGCGTGGTCTATGTGACCGGCAATATAATCGACGGCGAGGCACCGCGCGGCACCGCCGGCGCCGTGACAATCTCTCGCGCCATTGCCAAAGCCGTTGCTGAGCAGAAGGATCTCAAGGCATTGGTCGTGCGGGTTGATTCCGGCGGTGGCTCGGTGCTGGCAAGCGAGGAGATCCGCCAGGCCCTGCTCGATGCCAAGTCGACCGGCCTGCCGATCGTCGCGTCCTTTGGCCCAGTCGCTGCTTCTGGAGGATATTGGATCGCCACGGCTGCAGACGAGATCATCGCCGAGCCAAGCACCATCACTGGTTCGATCGGGGTGTTCGCCATCCTGCCGAGCTTCAACCGCGCGCTGGCGGAAATCGGCATCGATACGGACGGCGTGAAATCCACACCCTATTCGGGTGAGCCGGACATCATAGGCGGTCTCGGGCCAGAAACGCGCCAACTGCTGCAAGCCTCTGTAGAAGACATCTACCGCCGCTTTACCGGAATCGTCGCTGCCTCCCGCAAGCTGCCGGTGGCGGAGGTCGATCGTATTGGGCAAGGTCGAGTGTGGTCAGGCACACAGGCCAGGCAGCTCAAGCTGGTGGATGGCCTTGGCGGGCTTGATGTCGCCGTCGCCGCCGCTGCGCGAGCCGCAGGGCTAGATGCAAGCAACGTCCGCACAATCGATATAGAACGTCCACAGTCGCTCTTCCTCCAGTCGCTCTCGAGCCTGGCGGGGCCTGGTGATGAGCAGGAGCAGGCTGCGCGGGATCCCTTTGCCAAGCTTGCTTCAGCTTCGCGCACCCAACTGCTGGCGGCAGTCGCGGATTTGCGGCTGATCGCCAGCGGACCAACGATGCAGGCCTCCTGCATCGAATGCGCCGCCCGGGGGTCACCGCGTATTGCAGCGGCGAAAGACGGCAGCGGCATAGCCGGGCGGGTGGCCGCGCTGCTGGACTGACACCCCTCAGGCGTCGTCAGAACCCTTGTAACCCGGAAGAGCCAGGCCGCGTGCAATTGCGAGCGCCCGCAGGGTGAAGCCGAATGCAAAACCCAGCCCGCTCGCGACAAGGCCACCTACCCCGACCGCTGAGGCAACGACGAAGACCGTTGCGCCCAGTGCCGCAGCTGAAACATAAATCTCGCGGCGCAGCAGGATCGAAGGCTCGCCTGACAGCACTTCCCGGATAATGCCGCCGAAGCTGGCGCTGAGCACGCCCATCACGATACACGGTAGCGGCGGCAGGCCGTAGCTTGCGGCCTTTGCAGCACCAAGAACCGCATAAGCCGCCATGCCGACGGCATCGAGCCAAAGCAGAGACGAGAGCCGCCAGCGGTCAGCCTTCAGCAACCACACTGCAGCTGCCGCAGCGAGGCAAACCGCAAGATAGTCGGACCGCTCCACCCAGAACACCGGCGCGCCGATGAGCAGGTCTCGCAGAGTGCCACCACCAATGCCTGTAACAGCGGCGAAGAAGGCGAAGGTGACAATCGTCTGCTTCGCCCGCGCTGCCGCAAGGGCACCGGATGCAGCAAAAACAGCAACGCCGGCCATGTCGAGCCAGCTCAGCAATGGCAAAAGCGCGCCGATGGGCGGTGGATCAATCAACTGCGATACTTGTTGGCCGGAGCGGTCATTACATGTGGATCGGCTTGCCCGTCACCGCCATGGCCGCTTCCTTGAGCGCCTCGGGGTGCGTTGGGTGGGCATGGCAGGTCATAGCGATATCTTCCGAAGACGCGCCGAACTCCATGGCGATGGCCGCCTCGGCGATCATCGTACCAGCCATCGAGCCAATGATATGCACACCGAGCACGCGATCGCTCTTGGCGTCGGCCAGAACTTTCACAAAGCCTTCCGTGTCATGATTGGCCTTGGCGCGGCTGTTGGCGGCAAATGGGAATTTGCCAACCTTGTATTCGATACCCGCCTTCTTGAGCTCTTCCTCGGTCTTGCCAACAGTGGCAACCTCCGGCTGAGTGTAGACAACGGCAGGGATCACATCATGGTTCACATAGCCGGTCAGCCCCGCAATATTGTCGGCACAGGCAAGCCCCTCATCCTCGGCTTTATGCGCCAGCATCGGGCCTTCCACCACGTCACCGATAGCCCAGATGCCGGGCACCTGACTGCTGAAGTCATGGTTGATCGGCACCCGGCCCTTTTCGAGCGTGATACCGGTAGCCTCGATATTGAGCCCATCGGTATTCGGCCGTCGGCCAATGGAGAGCAGCACGATATCGGCGGTGATCTCTTCCGAAGCGCCGCCGGCTGCCGGCTCAACGGACACCACTGCACCGGCGCCCTTGCGTACCACGCCAGTCACCTTCGTGCTCGTGCGGATATCGAAGCCCTGCTTCTTCAGCACCTTGGCAAAGGCATTGGCGACTTCAATGTCCATCGCCGGCACGATGCGCTCGGCATATTCCACAACGGTGACCTTGGCGCCAAGCCGGCGCCAGACTGAACCCATTTCAAGCCCGATATAGCCACCGCCGATCACCACCAGATGCCCAGGCACCTTCTCCAGCGACAGCGCTTCCGTGGAAGTAACGATCACTTCGCCGTCCGGCGTCATACCGGGCAACAACGCGACCTCCGAGCCAGTCGCGATGATGAAATTCTTGGCCGTAATGGTCTTGCCATCGACGCTGATCGACTCGGCATCAATGAATGATGCCTCGCCCTTGAGCCAGGTCACCTTGTTCTTCTTGAACAGAAAGGCGATGCCGTCAGTCAACTCCTTGACCGCCTTGTCCTTGCCGGCAAGCAGCGCCGGCAAGTCCAGCTCCACCTTGCCGAGCTTGACGCCAAATTTGGCGAGGTGACCGCCTGCGGCTTCCTCATAGAATTCAGAACCGTGCAGCAAGGCCTTGGAGGGAATGCAGCCAACATTCAGGCAGGTGCCGCCGAGCGATGCCCGTTTCTCGACACAAGCCACCTTGAGCCCATGCTGCGCAGCACGAATGGCAGCAACATAACCGCCAGGGCCTGCGCCGATGACCACGACATCAAATTCAGGTGCGGACATACTCAACTTCCTACTGCAACGGGCATTTTGCCCGGATCATCCAAACCAGACAACAGCGCCTGAGCCTGCAGCCGCAGCACCCGCCGCGAAGCCGCGCAACGTATCGATATGATCTCGCACATAGCGCCAGCCGTGATCGATATCCTGCAGCAGCTCGTCGGCATGATAGACATCATGGGCCGCCATATCTTCGACATCGTAGCGCAACCGCAGTTGATCATCGTTGACGCGAGACAGTTCCTCGTGGAAACGCGCCATCGCACGAGCACCCACAGCGTGTGCGGGACCTTTGCCAAGCGCATGCTCATCCTTGGTGCCGATACTCGGCCAATCCTCGACAATGAGGCTGAGTGGCCGACGCGTTGCATCTGGCGAGCCGGTCAATACGAAATGGATTGCATGCCACGCCTTGTCCAGATCGGCCTCATCGCCATCGGATCTGGCGAAATCCGGCACAGGATCGAGCTTGCCACCGAAAAGGCGTGCCAGCAGACCGGGCGCCTCCGAAACCACGGATGTATTTTCAGCCTCGACAAAGGCGAAGATATGGTCCGGCCGTTCCAGGAGCGCTGCCAGCGACGCGTCGCTGGCCCGCCGCAGGCAGTAGACCATGCTCATCTGCCAGACCCTACAAGTCGATCAGCAGCCGCGACGGATCCTCGATGGCTTCCTTGATACGCACCAGGAAGGTCACGGCCTCGCGGCCATCGACGATGCGATGGTCATAAGACAGAGCCAGATACATCATTGGACGGATGACAATCTGGCCATTGCGCACCACTGCGCGGTCCTCGATGCGATGCAGGCCGAGCACTCCGGACTGCGGCGTGTTGAGGATCGGCGTTGAGAGCAGCGAACCAAAAACGCCACCGTTCGAGATGGTGAAGTTGCCACCCTGCATGTCCTCAAGCGTCAGCTTGCTGGCCTGGGCGCGTTTGCCGAAGTCGGCAATCGCCTTTTCGGTCTGGGCAAAGGACAGCTTGTCGGCATTGCGAAGCACCGGCACCACGAGCCCGCCGGGAGACGAAACGGCAATACCGAGATCGGCATAGTCGCGATAGACGATCTCGTCGCCTTCGATAGAAGCACCGACAGCCGGCACATCACGCAGAGCCATAACGACGGCCTGAGAGAAGAAGCTCATGAAGCCGAGACGCACACCATGCTTCTTCTCGAACAAGTCCTTGTAGCGGCTTCGTGCTTCGATCACCGCCGACATATCGACATCGTTGAATGTCGTGAGCATGGCGGCGGTGTTCTGGGCTTCCTTGAGCCGGCGCGCGATGGTCTGGCGCAGACGCGACATGCGCACGCGCTCCTCACGGCGAGCAGCCGGCGCCGCAACGGCAGCGGCGACAACTGGAGCTGCAGAAGCGCGCACCTTTGCCGTGCCTGCCTCGATAGCGGCGAGAACATCGCCCTTTGTCAGCCGACCATCACGGCCGCTTGCAGCAATGCTCGCAGGATCAAGATTGTAGTCGTCAACGAGCTTGCGCACCGCAGGGCCCATGGCTTCGAGCGGTGCCGCAGCAGCAGCTGCAGCAACAGGGGCGGATACTGCCGGCGCTGGTGCAGCAGCGACGGGCGCAGGCGCAGCGACCGGCGCAGGAGCAGGTGCCGCAACCGGAGCCGAGACAGAAGCGCCAGCGGCTTCGATGATGGCGATGCGCGCACCAACAGCCACGGTGTCACCCACAGCAAAAAGCTGCATTCCCATGGTGCCGGCCACAGGCGACGGCACTTCCACAGCCACTTTGTCAGTTTCAAGGCTTACGATCGGCTCGTCTGCTGCCACGGCATCGCCGGGCTGCTTAAGCCATTGGCCAACTGTGGCCTCGGTAATCGATTCGCCCAGAGCCGGGATGATAACGTCGGTTGCCATGCGATTATCCTGCATTCCGTTTTGATTTCAGGCCCGTGCTGGCTGCAGCAGCGCGCCGTTCGCCCAGTGCGTCCGCAATCAGTTGCGCCTGCTCCGCATTGTGCCGCTTCATCAGGCCAGTCGCCGTGGCAGCAGCTGCCGGACGCCCGGCGTAGATCGGCCGCTGGCCCAGCGCTGCTTCGATGAGCGGCTCCATGAACGTCCAGGCACCGGCGTTCTTCGGCTCTTCCTGGGCCCATACGACCTCTTCGAGCGCCGGGAAGCTGGCGACGTAGTCCTGAACGACATCTGCCGGGAACGGATAGAGTTGCTCGACACGAAGCAGATAGACATCGTCCCGCCCGGTCTTCTCGCTGACTTCGAGCAGATCATAATAGACCTTACCGGTGCACAGTACGAGGCGGCGGACCTTGGCCGGATCACCGGCGGCCAGATCATCGAGGCAGCGGTGGAAGCTGGTGCCGGCATCCATGTCTGCCATCGTCGAGACTGCGCGCTTGTGGCGCAGCAACGACTTCGGCGTGAAGATGATCAGCGGCTTGCGGAAATCGCGGAGCAGTTGACGACGCAGCAGGTGGAAATAATTGGATGGCGTCGTGGCGTTCGCGACCTGAATATTATCCTCGGCGCAAAGCTGCAGGAAGCGCTCCATGCGAGCCGAGCTGTGCTCCGGCCCCTGCCCTTCATAGCCATGAGGAAGCAGCATCACGAGGCCGTTGGCCCGCAACCACTTGATCTCGCCCGAGGCAATGAACTGATCGATGATCGTCTGTGCCCCGTTGACGAAATCGCCGAACTGCCCTTCCCAGAGCACGAGCGTGCGCGGATCAGCGAGCGCATAGCCATATTCAAAGCCAAGCACACCGAATTCGGAAAGCGGCGAATCCAGCACCTCGAAATCGGGGCCGACCGTCTTGAGGGGCACGTAGCGGCTGCCATCGAGTTGGTCAGTCCATACGGCGTGGCGCTGGCTGAATGTACCGCGTCCAGAATCCTGCCCGGAGAGCCGCACACCCTTGTCGTCCCGCAGCAGCGAGCCAAAGGCCAGGGCCTCAGCCGTCGCCCAATCGATATTCTCACCAGTCCGCAGCGTCTCGGCCTTGGCTTCAAGGATACGCGCCAGCGTGCGATGGACGTTGAAGCCCTGGGGCACAGTGGTGAGGATATCGCCGATCGCCCGCAGTTCCGCGGCCGGAACCCCGGTCATCGCAGCGCGCCGGGCACCGATCTCTTCCTTGGGCTTGCCGAGACCGGCCCAGCGACCCTCGAACCAGTCAGCCTTGTTGGCCTTGAAGCCGGCTGCAGCATCGAAATCCGATTCAAGCCCTGCCGTGTATCGCGCCACAGACTCCGAAAGAAAATTATCGTCGATTACCTTTTCCGCCACCAGGCGAGCGGCATAGAGCTCGCTCACCGGCGGATGCTTGGCGATGCGCGCATACATCTGCGGCTGGGTGAAGCTCGGCTCGTCGCTCTCATTGTGACCGAAACGCCGGTAGCACCACATGTCGATCACGACATCACGCTTGAATGTCTGGCGGAATTCCGTGGCGACCTTGGTTGCGAAGGTCACCGCTTCCGGATCATCGCCGTTCACATGAAAAATCGGCGCCTGCACGATCTTGCCGACATCCGAAGGATAGGGAGAGGAGCGGGCAAACTGCGGGCTGGTGGTAAAGCCAACCTGGTTGTTGACCACGAAATGGATGGTGCCGCCTGTGTTGTAGCCCTTCAGCCCGGAAAAGCCGAAGCACTCCGCCACAATCCCCTGGCCGGCAAACGCCGCATCACCATGCAGCAGCACCGGCATGGCGCGCGAGCGTTCCTCATCGCCGGCCATAGTCTGGATGGAGCGAACCTTGCCAAGCACCACCGGGTCCACCGCTTCAAGGTGGGAGGGGTTTGGCGCAAGGCTCAAGTGCACCTTGTTGCCATCAAACTCGCGGTCGGTACTGGCGCCCAGATGGTACTTCACGTCGCCGGAGCCGCCGACATCATCGGGATTCGCCGAACCGCCGCCGAACTCGTGGAAAATGATGCGGAACGGCTTCTGCATCACATTGCCGAGCATGTTGAGGCGGCCACGATGCGGCATGCCGAACACAATCTCGGTAATGCCGAGTTGCCCACCAACCTTGATGATCGATTCCATCGCCGGGATCATGGCCTCGCCGCCATCGAGCCCGAAGCGCTTGGTCCCGACATACTTGCGACCAAGGAACCGCTCGAACTGCTCGGCTTCAACCAGCTTGTTCAAAATGGCCTTCTTGCCATTGGCGGTGAACTGGATTTCCTTGTCGCGGCCCTCGAGCCGCTCCTGGATGAATCGCCGTTCCTCGACATCGTTGATGTGCATGTATTCCACACCGACATTGCCACAGTAATTGCGCCGCAGGATGTCAACGAGCTCGCGAATGGTCGTCGTCTGCAAGCCGAGCGCGCCGCCAACGTGGACGGGGCGATCAAGATCGGCGGGTCCGAAACCATGATATTCCGGTGTAAGATCAGCCGGCAACTCGCGCTTCAAAAGCCCAAGCGGATCGAGATTCGCCGCCAAGTGCCCGCGGACCCGGTATGTGCGGATCAGCATCATTGCCGAAATCGAGTCCTGCGCTGCCCGCGCCACGGTCGCTGGATCAGCGCCACTGGCCTGCGCCACCTGCATCGCCTTGGCTGCGACCTTGGCCGGCGCCTCAACGAGCATGTCTGCGGCATCAAGCGCCCGGGTCAGATCATCGGCGGCTGGCAACGGCCAGTCACTGCGTGCCCATGAGGGCCCGGCCCTGTCTTCAGCCGTTGGCAGCAGCGCCTGTTCGTCCATCACGAGCGTCCTTAGATTCGCACTGCGGTGATCTAGCCCTGTATACAGGCTATGTCACCGCTTCGTCCTGCATGGCTGCCATGATTAACGGTCATGGCACGAATTTCTCGCCCATGACCGAAAATCACCGCAGACCAATCAACCCTTGAGCAGTTCGAGCAGCGTGGTGCCCAGCATCGAGGGCGATGGCGAGACACGAATGCCCGCGGCTTCCATGGCCGCCATCTTGCTGCCGGCGTCACCCTTGCCGCCCGAGACGATCGCTCCGGCATGGCCCATGCGGCGGCCCGGAGGCGCCGTGGTGCCCGCAATGAAGCCTACCATCGGCTTCTTGCGGCCGCGGCGTGCTTCATCCTCAAGGAACTGCGCTGCCTCTTCCTCGGCAGAGCCGCCGATTTCACCGATCATGATGATCGAGTGGGTCAGCGGATCTGCAAGGAACAGCTCGAGCATGTCGATGAAGTTGGTGCCGTTGACCGGATCGCCGCCGATGCCGACGGCTGTCGTCTGGCCAAGCCCAACAGCCGTCGTCTGGTGCACGGCCTCATAGGTCAAGGTGCCCGAGCGCGAAACAACGCCAACCGATCCCTTGGAGAAGATGTTGCCCGGCATGATGCCGATCTTGCACTCACCCGGCGTCAGCACGCCAGGGCAGTTCGGCCCGATGAGGCGCGACTTGCTGCCGGTCAGCGCCCGCTTCACCTTCACCATGTCGAGCACCGGAATGCCCTCGGTAATGCAGATGATCAGCGGAACTTCCGCCTCGATCGCCTCACAGATGGCGTCGGCAGCGCCGGGAGGCGGCACATAAACGACGCTGGCATCGCAATTCGTCGCTCCACGCGCCTGCGCCACGGTGTCGAAAACCGGACGGCCAAGGTGGGTCTGGCCACCCTTGCCCGGAGCCGTTCCGCCGACAACATTGGTGCCATAGGCAATCGCGGCCTCGGTGTGGAAGGTGCCTTGCTTGCCGGTAAAGCCCTGGGTGATGACCCGGGTGTTCTTGTTGACGAGAATCGACATGGTTCAGGCAGCCTTCTTTACTTCGGCAACGATCTTCGCCGCTGCATCACCAAGATTGTCGCCGGAAATGATCGGCAACCCGCTTTTGGCCAGGATTTCCTTGCCCAGCTCAACATTCGTGCCTTCGAGCCGCACGACCAGCGGTACCGAAAGGTTCACTTCCTTCGCTGCAGCGATGATGCCCTCGGCGATGATATCGCAACGCATGATGCCACCGAAGATGTTGACAAGAATGCCCTTCACAGCCGGATCCTTGAGGATCAGCTTGAAGGCATTGGTCACCTTCTCCTTGTCCGCACCACCACCAACATCGAGGAAGTTGGCCGGCTCGGCGCCGTTCAACTTGATGATGTCCATGGTCGCCATTGCCAGGCCGGCGCCGTTGACGAGGCAACCGATGGTGCCATCGAGCTTGATGAAGGCGAGGTCGTACTTCGAAGCTTCAACTTCCGCCGGGTCTTCCTCGGTCAAGTCGCGCAGCGCGAGCAGATCAGGGTGACGATACAGCGCGTTGGGGTCAAAGCCGACCTTGGCATCGAGCACCATCAGCTTGCCGTCATCCGTAACAGCAAGCGGATTGATCTCGATCTGCGAAGCATCAGTGCCGACAAACGCATCATAGAGCCGGGCAGTAACGAACTCGGCCTGTTTGGCAAGGTCGCCAGTCAGTCCAAGCGCAGCAGCCACGGAGCGGCCATGATGCGGCATGACGCCAGTTGCCGGATCTATCGTCAGCGTCTGGATCTTTTCCGGCGTATCGTGCGCAACGGTCTCGATATCCATGCCGCCTTCGGTCGAGACGACCAGAGCGATGCGGCCGGTCGCACGGTCCACAAGCATGGCCAGGTAGAATTCCTTGGCAATATCGACGCCGTCAGTGACGTACAGGCGATTGACCTGCTTGCCGGCCGGGCCGGTCTGGATTGTCACCAGGGTGTTGCCAAGCATGTCGGTTGCAGCAGCGCGAACGTCGTCGGCCGAGCGCGCCAGTCGAACGCCACCCTTGGCTTCCGGCGGCAGTTCGACGAACTTGCCCTTGCCACGGCCGCCGGCGTGGATCTGTGCCTTCACCACAAAAAGTGGCCCGGGCAGCTTGGCGGACGCCGCAACGGCCTCCTCGACGCTCAGCGCCGCATAGCCAGCGGGCACCGGCACGCCGAACTTGGCCAGCACTTCCTTGGCCTGATACTCATGGATGTTCATGGACGCCCTACTCTCATGTCATCCCGGCCTTGAGCCGGGAGCGTGTTGGCTGTTGTCATGCCAGCAACAACGCTGGCTCCCGGCTCAAGGCCGGGATGACAGGTTCAATTCAAGCTCGGGTCGATCGCCTTGCAGGCCACCAGGAGTTCCTTCACCGCATCCACTGAAACGGTGAAATTGGCCTGAGCCTCCGGCGTGAGTTCGATCTCGACGATCTTCTCTACGCCGCCCTTGCCGATAATGCAGGGCACGCCGACGTACAGATCGTTGACCCCATATTGCCCCGTGAGGTTCACCGCGCAGGGGATGACGCGCTTCTGGTCATAAAGGTAGGATTCGGCCATCGCGATGCCGCTGGTCGCCGGCGCATAAAAGGCAGAGCCGGTCTTGAGCAGGCCGACGATTTCGCCGCCGCCGGAGCGGGTGCGCTGCACGATTGCGTCGATGCGCTCCTTCGTGCTCCAGCCCATCTTGATGAGATCAGGGATCGGGATTCCAGCGACGGTCGAGTATTCCACAACCGGCACCATCGTGTCGCCATGGCCGCCAAGGACGAACGCCGTGACGTCCTGTACCGAAACCTTGAACTCATCAGCAAGGAAGTGGCGGAAACGGGCCGAATCAAGCACGCCGGCCATACCGACAACCATGTGGTGCGGCAGGCCCGAAAACTCGCGCAGCGCCCAGACCATCGCATCGAGCGGATTGGTGATGCAGATGACAAAAGCGCCCGGCGCATTGGCCTTGATGCCCTCACCCACAGCCTTCATCACCTTGAGGTTGATCCCCAGCAGGTCATCGCGGCTCATGCCCGGCTTGCGAGCGACACCGGCCGTGACGATGATGACATCGGCGCCGGCGATATCGGCATAATCATTGGTGCCCTTGAGGTTCACATCAAACCCCTCCACCGGGCCGCACTGCGCCAGATCGAGCGCCTTGCCCTGCGGAACGCCTTCCACCACGTCAAAGAGCACCACATCGCCAAGGGCCTTGGCGGCCGCGAGATGGGCCAGCGTGCCACCGATGTTACCAGCGCCGATCAGCGCGATCTTGTTGCGAGCCATGAGGGTTTTCGTCCTTCGCCAGTATCGATTGATGAGTCGTTCAAAACCGCCGTCCGGATAGTCCCGATGGTGCACCCGCGCAACAGATTGACGCAGGTTGGCGCAAAAGACTGAGGCTCAAGATTCAGCCGCCGCCGTGCCCGAGCGCCAGATACGCATGGGATTGCATCTCCATGAGCCGGGAAACCGTCCGTTGGAACTCGAAAACTCCGTCACCCTCGGGATAAAGCCCCGCCGGCTCGGCATCTGCGGCCGCGATAAGCTTCACCTTCTGCTCGTAAAGTGCATCGATGAGCGTGATGAAACGTGCCGCCTCATTGCGATTCTGCGGCCCAAGCACCGGGATGCCGACAAGAAACACCGTATGATATCGTCGGGCGATCGCGAGATAGTCCGCCGCCCCCAATGGCTGGCGGCACAGCCGCGCAAAGGAGAACACCGCGACGCCCTTGAGTGACTTAGGCACAAACAAGCTGCGTCCGCCAGGAACCGGAATCGTCTCGGTCGGCACCTTGGCCCGGTCCTCGACCGGATAGTCGGTCATCCGGAAAAACGCCTCGGCCATCGCCGCCGTGGCAGCAGGCCCATTGGGCACATGCCAGGTCGGCGCGCCGCCAAGGCGGGCGAGGCGATAATCAGTCGGGCCATCAAGGGTGATCACGGCGCAGCGCTCGCTGATCAGCGCTATAAAGGGCAGGAACAACTGGCGGTTGAGGCCGTTCTTGTAGAGGTCCTGCGGTGCGCGATTGGACGTCGTCACCACTGTCACGCCATGGCTGAACAGCGCTGCAAACAACCGGGACAGGATCGCGGCATCCGCGATGTCCTTCACCTGCATCTCATCAAAGGCCAGCAGCCTGGCGCTGGCCGCCACTGCCGCCGCTACACCCGGAATGGGGTCTGCCCCGCCCTTCTGGCGCTCGGCATGCAGTGCCGCATGAATTTCGAGCATGAACTCGTGGAAGTGCACCCGGCGCTTCGGGCTGACATCGGCATGCGCAAAAAACAGGTCCATCAGCATGGACTTGCCGCGGCCCACCCCGCCCCAGATGTAGAGGCCACGTTGCGCCGGCGCGGGGTCCACCTTTCGGAAGCGCGCCAGCAGGCCCGGCTTCTCCACAGGCGCCTCTAGCGTCTTCGCCAGTGCTTCGAGACGGTCAGCTACTGCTGCCTGTGCTGTATCGGGCCTCAGTTCGCCACCGGCCACCAAGGCATCATAGGCCGCGCGAACGCCCGGCACCGCGGCTCAATCCACCTGGTTCGATTGCGGCCGGCTGGCGGCGCCATCGCCCTGCGGGCGCGGCACCCTGGGGATCTTGCGCATCGTGCCCGTGAAGGAGGCGACATTCACGCCCTCCTGCTTCACCAGCCCGCGCACAAACAGCATCTTTCCGGTTTCCTTGAGAATTTCCCCCGAAGCCTCGATCGGCTTGCCGACAATGCCGGCAGACAAGAAATCCGTGGCGCAGGACAGCGTTACGGCAGCGCTGTTCTCAAGCTGGCGGAAGATGAAGGCGAACATTGCCATATCGATGAACGACATGATGAAGCCGCCGTGGATATAGCCAAGGCCATTGGAGTGCCGACGGTCGGTCTCCATCCGGCACTCGACACCATGGCCCTGGCTGTCTCGGAAGAAGAAGTCTCCGAGCATTGAGGAAAAGCGGCCGTCAGGCTCGCGATGCCAACGCTGCCAGCCTGCGTGTTCGCCTTCGGTGATGATTTCGAGTGCCATGCCGTCTGCGATAGTGCGCCGCAGCAATCGGGGCAAGCCTTCTGGGCCCCTAGCCGGCGCGCTCAACCATCATGATCTTGATCTCGGCAATCGCCTTGGCGGGGTTGAGACCCTTGGGGCATACGTTCGAGCAATTCATGATCGTGTGGCAACGATAAAGCCGGAAAGGATCCTCAAGCGCATCGAGGCGCTCACCGGTCATCTCGTCACGGCTATCCGCCAGCCAGCGATAAGCCTGCAGCAGGATGGCGGGGCCGAGGAACTTGTCGCTGTTCCACCAGTAGCTTGGGCAAGATGTCGAGCAGCAGGCGCACAGGATGCACTCGTAAAGCCCATCGAGTTTGGCGCGCTCCTCGACGCTCTGGACACGCTCTTCGCCGGATGGTGCCGGCGTAACGGTCTGCAGCCAAGGCTTGATCGAAGCATATTGCGCGTAGAAATGCTTGAAGTCCGGCACCAGGTCCTTGACGACTTCCATATGCGGCAGCGGCGTGATGCGCACCTCGCCCTTGATGTCGCAAATCGCCTGGGTGCAGGCCAGCGTGTTGGTGCCGTCGATGTTCATCGAGCACGAACCGCAAATTCCTTCGCGGCACGAACGCCGGAACGTCAGTGTTGAATCGACCTCGGACTTGATCTTGATCAGCGCGTCCAGAACCATCGGACCGGTATCGTCGATATCGAGTTCATAGGTATCGTAGCGCGGGTTGGCGCCATCATCCGGATTCCAGCGATAAATCTTGAACGCCTTGACGTTCTTGGCGCCGGCAGGCGCAGGATAGCGCTTGCCTGCGGACGAAATCTTGCTGTTCGCGGGGAGAGAGAATTCAGCCATTTCAAGTCCTTGTCATATCAAGCTGAGACGATCAGTAAACGCGAGCCTTGGGCTTGATATAGTCGATCTCGTCAGTGAGCGTGTAGGTGTGGACCGGGCGCTGCGCGAGTTCCACGGCGCCGTCGCGGAACCAGCCCAGCGAGTGCTTCATGAAGTTCTCGTCGTCGCGCTTCGGGAAATCCTCATGCATGTGTGCGCCGCGGCTTTCATGCCGGGTCTTGGCCATGTGCATGGTGAGCACGGCCTGGCCGATCATGTTGTCGAGTTCCATCGTCTCGATGAGATCGGTGTTGAACACGAGGCTGCGGTCGGCGATGCCGATATCAGCCATGCGCTGGTAGACAGCGTCGATCTTGCGGGTGCCCTCGTCGAGAATTTCCGACGTGCGGAACACTGCGGCATTGGCCTGCATAGTCTTCTGCATCGCGAGCCGCACTTCGCTGGTCGGCGAACCACCCTTGGCGTGACGGAAGCCATCAAGACGGCCAAGCGCCATATCGGCCGAATCCTTGGCGAGTGGCGGATGCGCGGTGCCGGGCTTGAGCGTTTCACCGATGCGGTGCGCCGTAGCGCGGCCGAACACGACCAGATCGATCAGCGAATTGGAGCCGAGCCGGTTGGCACCGTGCACGGAGACGCAAGCCGCCTCCCCCACAGCGAACAAGCCAGGCACAACCGCATCCGGATTGCCATCGCGCAGGGTAACGACTTCACCATGATAATTGGTCGGAATACCGCCCATATTGTAGTGAACTGTTGGGGTTACAGGAATCGGCTCACGCGTCACATCAACGCCGGCAAACACCTTCGCCGTCTCTGAGATACCGGGCAGGCGCTCGTGCAGAACGGCGGGGTCGATATGGTTCAAGTGAAGGTGGATATGGTCCCCTTCCTTGCCCACTCCGCGGCCTTCACGGATTTCCATGGCCATAGAGCGGCTCACCACGTCCCGGGAGGCGAGATCCTTGGCAGACGGAGCATAGCGCTCCATGAAGCGCTCGCCCTGGGCGTTGGTGAGGTAGCCACCCTCACCGCGCGCGCCTTCAGTGATCAGTACGCCGGCACCGTAGATGCCGGTCGGGTGGAACTGCACGAACTCCATATCCTGCATCGGCACGCCGGCGCGGATTGCCATGCCGCCGCCATCACCGGTTGAGGTGTGGGCGGACGTGGCGGAGAAATAGCAGCGGCCGTAGCCACCGGTGGCCAGCACAGTCTTGTGGCTGCGGAAGCGGTGAATCGAGCCATCATCCATGTTGATGGCGATGACGCCACGGCACTCGCCATCCACCATGATCAGGTCGATAGCGAAATATTCGATATAGAAGTCAGTCGCATACTTCAGGCTCTGCTGGTAGAGCGCGTGCAGCATGGCATGGCCGGTGCGGTCAGCAGCAGCGCAGGTGCGCTGGGCTGGCGGGCCCTCTCCCATATTCTGCATCATGCCACCAAACGGCCGCTGGTAGATGCGCCCAGCCTCGGTACGGCTGAACGGCACGCCAAAATGCTCAAGCTCGTACACGGCTGCGGGAGCTTCCCGGCAAAGATACTCGATCGCATCCTGGTCGCCCAGCCAATCGGAGCCCTTTACAGTATCGTACATGTGCCAGGTCCAATGGTCCGGGCCCATGTTGCCAAGCGAGGCGGCGATACCGCCCTGTGCCGCCACTGTGTGGCTACGCGTGGGGAACACCTTGGTTATGCAGGCGGTCTTCAGACCGGCTTCGGCGATGCCCATGGCTGCACGGAGGCCAGAGCCGCCGGCTCCCACCACCACAGCATCATAGACATGATCGATAATCTGGTAGGCTTGCGGCATCTCAGGCTCCGAGTGCGATCTTGAGCACAGCGAACACAGCTGCTGCAGCGCCCGCCAAAACGTAGAAATTCAGGGCCAGCATGGCCAGAACACGCGAGGCACCGTGGAGATAATCCTCCACAAGCACCTGCACGCCCAATCGAAAATGCCAGAAAACCGAAAGGATGAGCAGCAGCATCGGCACCGCAGCGACAGGCTGCCGCAGCCAGAGCACAACGCTCGAATAATCAAGGCTCGGCAGGCGAACCAGCGAGCCGATGAACCAGAGCACAAGCACCAGGTTGCCCACGGCCGTCACACGCTGCAGCCACCAGTGGTGCACACCGTCCTTGGCAGCGCCAAGGCCGCGTACCCGGCCCAGATCAGTTCCTGCACCCATCGTCAGATCCCCTTGCCGAAGATGATCGCGGCCCAGGTCAGCGCCGTGAGCAGCACCGAGCCAACCATGGTCATCGTCGCGAATGTCTTGCTGGTGGCAAGGTCGAAGGCCTGCCCCGTGTCCATCACCAGGTGCCGAATGCCGGACATCATGTGCTGGAAGAACACCCAGGTCAGCCCCACGCCAACAACAAGGCCGACCCAGCTGGTCGCCACTGTCATGAAAAGCGCATAGGCCTCAGGCCCGGTAGCGGCCGCGATCAGCCACCAAAGGAAGAGCACGACCGCGCCGAACGCCATGGCGTTCCCGGTAGCGCGATGCAGGATCGACACCGTCATGTGCACCTTCCATTTCCAGATGGAAAGGTGCGGTGAAAGCGGTCGCGGAGCGGTCGGACGTCCGGCCATATAACCCCCAGTTGGTAAGCCTGATTTGCGGTCGTTTTAGGCTTTCATCGCTGCAGTGCAACCATTCATCTCTGGCAAGATGCAGGATATTCGCAACTCCACCAGTTGGCCGGTCAGCCGCCACACTGGAGCAGAACAGTTCGCGCCAGCCCGGCGTAACGGTGGCGCAGTGCCAGCCGGTAGGATTCATCCGCCATCATCGCCAGGAAATGCTGGCGTGTCGGGTAACGCACCATCAGAACCTTGTCCCAATCCGTCTCGGGTGTTCCAGCGAGGCCGATGAACACCTGCTCTACAGGGCCGTCATAAAGCACCTCCGCGCCGCTCAGCGCGCCCACTGTCACGGTGAAGGCGTGCTGATAGTGCCGATAGGCCTCGGCGCCCGAGCAAGGCGGCTCTTCGGCACCATCGCCATAGTCCGCAACATCCTTGAACTTCAATAGGTTGAGCATCACAACTGGGCCATCCCGGCCATTGTCACGCAGCGCGCGCACCTGCGCCGCCGTCGGATCGATGCTGCGATCAATACTCATGCCAAACCCTCTCGATTACGGCAGACTCGCATCTGCCATGGAAGCGGCATAGCATTCGCTGTGATCCGACAAAATGATCGGACTTGATGGGGAGCCTCGCGCCATGGCCACGCAACTGCGCCCGCAGGATGAAGCCAAACTCACGCCATTGCCGGATGTGGATGTCACCAACCCGGCGCTCTATGTCGAGGACAGCTGGCGCCCCGTGTTCGCGCGGATGCGGCACGAGGCCCCGGTGCATTACTGCGCCAACAGCCCGTTCGGCCCCTATTGGTCCATCCATTCCCATGCCGATATCCAGGCCGTGGAGGCACGGCCGGACATTTTCTCCTCAAGCCATGTCTATGGGGGCATCACAGTCGCCGACTTGATGGGCGATTTCAACTTGCCGCAGTTCATCGCCATGGACCGTCCGCGCCATGGCGAGCAGCGCCGTGTCGTCGCCCCTGCCTTTGGGCCTGGCGAGATGCAGAAAATGTCTGCTTCCATCCGGCAGCGCACCGCCGAGCTTCTCGATACCCTGCCTTTCGATACCGAATTTGACTGGGTGGACACCGTATCGATCGAACTGACCACCCAGATGCTGGCGATTCTCTTCGATTTTCCCTGCGAGGACCGGCGCAAACTCACCCTGTGGTCCGATTGGGGCGGTGACATCGAGGCAGCGCTCAATCCCGAAACCGCGCCCATCCGCCACCAGCACATGCTGGACATGACCGCCTATTTCGATCGGCTCTGGAACGAGCGCAAGGCGCTGCCGCCTTCGGCCGATCTCGTCTCGATGATGGTGCACTCCGAAGCGATGGGGGATCTCTCGCATCAGGAACGGATGGCCAATCTCATCCTGTTGATCGTTGGTGGCAATGATACCACGCGCAACTCGATGTCCGGCATGGTCCATGCCTTCCAGAAATTCCCCGGTGAATGGGCCAAGCTGATCGCCGACCCCGGCAAGATCGCCGCCGCAGTGCCCGAGATCATCCGCTGGCAGACGCCGCTTGCCCATATGCGGCGCACCTGCGTCGAGGATACCGAAGTCGCGGGCCACACCATCCGCAAGGGGGACAAGGTGGTGATGTGGTACATCTCAGCCAACCGCGACGAGAGCGTGTTTCCGGATGCAGAGCGGCTGGATATCGACCGTGCCAATGCCCGCCGCCACCTGGCCTTCGGCTTTGGCGTGCATCGCTGCGTCGGCGCGCGCCTGGCGGAACTGCAGATCCAGATCCTGATCGAGGAAATGCTCAAGCGCCGGATGACAGTGGAAGTGGTCGGCGAGCCCGAATATGTCGCGCAGAGTTTCGTGCATGGCTACCGCAAGCTGCCGGTCAAGCTTTCCAAGCACTAGCACCGCCGCCTCGACAGCGTGCGGCAACGTTCGGGGGCGACACATGCGCAGAGCGCATCCGCGCCTTATCAACAGCCGTAAGGCTTTGACCGGTGCGAGCGAGAGCGTACGATCGCCGTGCGGGCTCGCGCCGATGTCACCGCGCCGTGTAATGATTGCGTGAGCACCCAGCCCGAGCCAGGGCCCGAGCCCAAAGCGTGCCGCTAGCCTTCGGGCCGCAAGCGTTTGAAGGTTGAGTAGCGCGGATTGTCCACCGCGACCTTTGCCAACACAGCATCGGTGAGCGCTTCAAGCAGGCCGGGCGTTTCCGGGGTGAGTTGCCCACGCCGCAGCCGGCCGCACAGCTCGGCCCGAAGTGCATCCAGCCCAGCCTCGTGGCCCAGAAATCCCGCCAGGGCTGCAGCTTCCGCCTCGCCGGGCTTCTGGTCCAGCTCGCGCGCCACGATCGCCAGCGCATTGGCTGCAACCTTGGCATGAAAGGCGCGCGCACCGGAAAGTTCGCCGGAAATCTGGGCCAGAAACTCGGCAACCACCGTCACCAGCGCCGCCGCTTCGATCTGCTCAGCCATCAGATGCCTCCAAAGCGAATGAGGTGCAGCAGGTCCAGTTCCACTTCTGAAACTCGCCGGCCGATCGCCGCCCGCTCAACCGAGCGCACCCGGCCGCTCACATGGTCATGGCCCATCTGAAGGCACGCGAGCCCCCAACGCAACGTGCCCCAAACTTCCCACATATGGGCGCGGCCACGGTCCACATGCGCGCCGCCAGCTGCTTCATAAGCCTCGTAAAGCGCTTCACGCTCGCCAAAGCCGCCCACTGGCTTTTGCCAGACGCCGAAGCGCCAGGCATTGGCACAAAGCCAGCCAAGGTCTTCCGCACCTTCGCCGAGGTGTGCCAGCTCCCAATCAAGCAGTGCCGCAAGGCCGTGCTGATCGATGATGAAATTGCCGCTGCGAAAATCGCCATGGACAATCGCGCTGGGCTCGGCATCACCACAACGCTCGGCGAGCCAGGCGAACGCCAGATCGAACACCGGAGAATCAACGCCGAAGCTGCGGTAATTCTCGAACATCCGGGCATGGGCTTTACCGATCCGGCCACCGGGAAGCTTGAGGCCCGCAACCTCGGATATCGGCACCGCATGCAGCCGCGCCAGCACCGCTGCACATTGCCCGGTGAGCGCCTCGCGCGCGGCCGCATATTCCGGGAGCTTGAGCCATTTCGGCGCGAGCGCTTCACCTGCCACCCGAGCCATGATGAAGCCTTCACCCAGCCCGTCACCCGGCTCCAGCACCGCCACCACATCCGCCACCGGCACGCCGTGCCGCCCGGCCAGTTGCTGCAACGCGGCCTGATGAGCCTTGGGCATCGCGCCCTCCGGCACTTCGCCTGCGGCCGCGCATTGCAGGATCAAGGGCCAGGCAGCGCCGGCGCGCTCCGCATCCACCGCATAGGTCGCAGAACTGGCACCGCCAGTGAGCGCCTTCACCGCCAGCACCTGCACACCATCGGCGGCGCGCGCCAGCACAGCGGCCAGCACCTCGGGGGTTGGCTCCATCATCAACGCCTCATCCTGCCTTGAATTCGCTGGCGAGCAGCCCGTAGGCCACTTCGTCATGCCACGCGCCCTGGTGCCACCAGCTACTCTTGAAATGCGCCTCACGACGGAAACCAAGCCGCTCGAGCAACCGCTGCGTCGGGATATTGCGGATGTCCGTCAGCGCCGTCACACGATGCCGCCCGCTGGCAAACAACTGCGCCAGCACAGCGCCGGCCGCTTCTGCCGCCAGCCCCTGCCCGCGCAGCGCTTCATCCACGGCAAAGCCCATCTCCGCCTGCTGTGCCCGCGGCGTATCGAAGTTCACGCCGATGTCCCCAACGTACGCGCCATCCTCGCGGCGCAGGATTGCGAACTGCTGCCAGCCTTCCGCATCGGCCTCCTGCCGCGTCACCATGCCAGCAACCAGCGCCCGACTTTCATCGAGGCTGCGCTCCTGAGGATCAAACGGCATCATGCCGCGCACCCGGTGGTAGGCATCGGCATCGGCCACCGCCATGGGGCGCACCAGCAGACGCGGCGTCATCATCAACCATGGGCCGTGTTTCAAGCCAGTTTCCCCGCGAGGCGTGCTTCAAGACAGCACCGCCATATCCCGTTCACCACAATCGATCACCGGGTTATCGTCCGCATAGGCCTTGCGCCGGCTGTTTGCCACGCATGGAATGTTCTGCGTACGCCGCTGCTGCCGCCACCCTGTGTCTCCCATAGGTCTTCTGCCGCAACTTAGTGGTTGCTGGCAGCACGGCTACCCGTCGAAATGCAGCGTAAGGCGCTCATGTGCGGCATGGGCTGACCCTGCAATGTTAGGCGAAGTGTTGCCCCAGGGCCGCAATATGAAAAAGCTTTCCAACAAGTTGCGAGCCGACGGTTGTCATCCTAACGCTTACGTGCGAGTTGTGAAATATCATTAACACCATGGCCAAGCGCGGATTCAACGCGCCGGCAAATCAATCATCCTTGGGAAGGGTTCCAATGCGCTCTACAACTACGTCTGCCACCATCAAGTCGCTGCTTCTTGCTTCCATCGCCGGCCTTGCCATCGCCGGCACCGCAGCCCAGGCGCAGACCACCGCCGCAGAAGACGAAGAGTCCGAGAACGTCATCATCGTCACGGCCAGCAAGCGCGCCACCACCCTGCTCGATACACCGATCTCGGTTGCCGTAACCGGCAAGCAGCAGATCGAGGAATCGCAGGTCCGCGATCTTCTCGATCTGCAGACCCTGGTTCCCTCGCTGCGCGTTTCGCAGCTCCAGAGCTCGGCCAACACCAACTTCATCATCCGCGGCTTCGGCAACGGCGCCAACAACCCCGGCATCGAGCCCTCGGTTGGCGTGTTCATCGATGGCGTCTATCGCTCGCGTTCCGCCGCACAGATCGGCGATCTGCCCAACCTCGAGCGCGTGGAAGTGCTGCGCGGCCCGCAGTCGACCCTGTTCGGCAAGAATGCCTCGGCCGGCATCATCAGCATCGTCACGGCTGAGCCTAAGTTCGATTTCGGCGGTTCGGCCGAATTCTCTTATGGCAATTTCAACGCGATCATCGCCAAGGCCGACATCACCGGCCCGATCACGGATACAATCGCCTTCAGCCTCGCTGCCAACATGAACAAGCGCGATGGCTACGCCAAGGACCTCGCATCGGGTTCGGAGTTCAACGAGCGTGACCGTTGGGGCGTCCGCGGCCAGTTGCTGTTCCAGGCCAGCGATGACCTGAAGATCCGCTTCATCGGCGATTATGACAAGGTCGACGAGAATTGCTGCGCCGTCGTCAACATCGTCGATGGCCCGACAGGTGGCGCTGTCCGCGCTCTCGGCGGCCAGATCGATTCCAACAATCCGCTGGCGCTCAGCAGCACCACCAATTTCGATTCTGAGAACCGGATCGAAAATTACGGCGTCTCCGGCCAGGCCGACTGGAACATCGGCCAGTTCGATGTGACGGCAATCGGTGCCTATCGCGCCGTGCGCAGCTACACCAACCAGGATTCGGACTTCACCAGCGCCGACATCATCGGCATGAACAAGGCCGATACCGCCATTGACACCTACACGGCGGAAGCGCGGGTTGCCTCTAACTTTGATGGCCCCTTCAACTTCCTGCTGGGCGCCTATTATTTCCACGAAAACATCAAGTTCGAGCCAACCCTGACTCTGGGCGATGATTTCCGTGGTTATGCCAATCTCCTGAGCGGTGGTGCCTACACCAGCCTCGAGCCCCTGCTTGGCATCCCGACGGGCTCCTTCGGCGCTGCTGGTACGGGCGTGTTCGAGACCTGGGACTACAAGAACCGCGCCATCTCCGCCTTCGGCCAGGCCGATTTCGAAGTGACGGAACAACTGACCGTAACGGCCGGTTTCAACTACACGCGTGATCGCAAGCGCGTTGTCAGCAACGTTGTAAGCACCGAGCCTTTCTCAAGCCTCGATCTTGTCGCCATCGGCGGCGGTCTGCTCGCCTTGAATGGCGTGCCGGCGGAGTTGATTCCGTCGCTCGCCAACACCAGCGCCAACCCACTTCTCGCGCTGCAAGGTCTGCAATTCCTGCCGCCGTTCCTCAACTTCCCCAACTCGGTGGAAGATGGCCGCACGGCTGACAACGACCTGTCCTATACGTTCCGCGCTGCCTACAAGTTCACGGACAACATCAGCGCCTATGCGACCTATGCGACCGGCTTCAAGGCATCGTCCTTCAACCTCTCGCGTGACAGCCGGCCAACGCTGGCCAACTTCATCCCTGGCTCGCCGATCACCAATCCGCCAACGTCGCCGATCCGCGCCGCAGGCCTGGCCGTGCCAAACCTGACCAGCGGCACGCGCTTTGCAGATCCGGAAAATGCCGAAGTCTATGAGGTCGGCGTCAAGGGCCAGTTCACCGGCTTCGCCTTCAACCTCGCTGTCTTCAAGCAGGCGCTGAAGGGTTTCCAGGGCAACATCTTCACCGGCACCGGTTTTGTGCTCGGCAACGCCGAGAAGCAGTCCACCTTTGGTTTCGAGATCGATACCAGCATCACACCGGTCAAGGCGCTCAACGTCACGGCATCGTTCACTTATCTTGATGCAAAGTTTGACAGCTTCACCGGTGGCTCTGCCCTTCTCGTTAGCGGCATCTGCCCGTCGACGGGACGTCCGGTCGCTTATCAGGTTTGCCCGACTGACCTTTCCGGCCGTCGCCCGGCTGGCATTCCAGAGTTCGCTCTTGCAGTCGGCGCCACTTACACGGCGGACTTCGCCGGCGACAACAAGGCGATCTTTCATGTCGACTTCCAGCATGAAAGCCCGACGCAAATCGCCGATGGTAACGTAACGATCAAGCGTCAGGTCGACTCGCTCAACGCTGCCATCACCTTCGTCCACAGCTCGGGCATCGAAGCCACGCTGTGGGGCCGCAACCTGAGCAACGCCGCCTATATCACCACCATCTTCTCGTCGGTGGCACAGGCCGGCAGCCTCTCGGGCTATCGCAACCAGCCCCGCACCTACGGCGGCAGCCTGCGCTACCGCTTCTGATCCCGTGTTGCCCCGCGCCTGACCGGCGCGGGGCACCGGATTTCCGCACCGCAACTCACAACACACCGGTTGCAACCCGCAGCACTCCGCGCCAAAGCCTTGCCATGGCCAACATCCTCCTCACCGGCGCCTCGCGCGGCATCGGCGCTGCCACACGCAGCCTCCTCACTACCTCTGGCCACACTGTCATCGGACAGAGCACAAGCGGCGATGATGGCCTGCTGGCCACTGATTTCGCCGAGCCCCGCGCAGCGGACGCGCTTTGGGAGGCAGCACTCGCCGCCGCAAATGGCCGCATCGACGTTCTGGTCAACAATGCCGGCGTGTTCGAAGCCGTTGACATCGCCGGCTCACAAGATGACTTCGCCGCCACCTGGGCACGCAGCCACGCCATCAACCTGCAATCCGCTGCAGACCTCTGCCGCCACGCCGTGCTGCACTTTCGGGCGCATGGCGGTGGCCGCATCATCAACGTCGCCAGCCGCGCCGGCCACCGTGGGGACAGCCCGGCGCACTGGCACTATGCTGCTGCCAAGGGGGGCATGCTGGCGCTGACCAAAACCATCGCGCGCGGCTATGCGCTGGAGAACATCCTCGCCTTTGCGATCACACCCGGCTTCACGATGACAGGCATGGCTGAGGAATACCTGGCCTCGCGCGGCGGGGACAAGCTGCTGGCCGATATCCCGCTCGGGCGCGTGGCTGATGCCGAGGAAGTGGCCGAAACCATCCGCTGGCTGGCCCAGGATGCCCCCGCCTCGCTCACCGGCGCCACGCTCGATATCAACGGCGCCAGCTATGTGCGCTGACCTCTCCTTGAACCTTCCAGCCCAGGGCGCTCCTTCATGACCGGCTGGACTCTCACCCTGCCCTGCAGCCGCGCCGAAGCAGAGGCCCTGCCCGAAACCGGCGAGATCTTCGGCGATCTCGCCTCGCCGCCGACGCTGCTGGTGGACGAGCCCGATCCGGACCAGCCCGATGCCTGGGTGCTGACCGCCTATCTCGATGCCGAGCCGGACGCCGCGCTCGTCGCCCGCATCGCTGCACTGGCGCCATCGGCCGCGCCGGAAAACCTTGTGCTCGCCCCCCTGCCCGATGCCGACTGGACAACCCTGAGCCAGCGCGATCTCGAGCCAGTCCGCGCCGGGCGCTTCCTGGTCCATACCGCTGCCCATTCCGGCGCTGTCCGATTGGGGGATCGCGCGATCCGCATCGAGGCCGGCCTGGCCTTTGGCACCGGCCAGCACGCCACGACCCACGGCTGCCTCGCCGCGCTCGATGCGCTCGGCCGCAGCCGCAGCTTCACCCGCATTGCCGACCTCGGCACCGGCACCGGCGTGCTGGCGCTCGCCGCCGCCAAGCGCTGGCCGCGCGCGCAGGTCATCGCCAGTGATATCGATCCGGTCGCCATCGATGTAACGCGCGCCAATCTGCGCGATAACAAGGTGCCGGAGGGCCGCACGCAAGGTCGCATCGAGCTCGCAGTGGCGCCCGGCATGACACATCCGCGGCTCGCCGCCTGTGCACCCTATGATCTGATTGTCGCCAACATCCTCGCCGGGCCGCTTGTCGCGATCGCCCGGCCGGTCTCCGCCGCCGTAGCGCCCAGCGGCGTTCTGGTGCTCGCCGGTTTGCTGCATTCGCAGGCGCGGCGCGTCCTTGCCGCCTATCGGCAGCAGGGCCTGGTGCCGCTGCCCGGCCTGCACTTGCCAAGGCCGGCCGAATGGCCGTGCCTGGTGCTCATGCGGCCGAGCAGCAGCTAGGCCGCAGCATCACGCCGTGAACGCGTGGAACAGCCGCTGATCAATCGAAATCGGCTGAAAGCGGATGCGACTTTTGCGCGGGCGAGCGGTAGCGGCCTCGACGTGGGCCGGTGCTGGCTGCTGCATGGGTTCAAAACCCTGAAGAATGACCTTCATCCTTCGTCTCCTCAAAACTCCGCCGGGTCAATTCCCAGTGAGTTGAGGGGATATACGGGCGGAGATTTCCATTTTGCAGTGCAGCATGCGCCATCCCAGCCATGCAATCAGCACATGGCTCTCGAAAATACCTTGCAAACCAACTGCCTGCGTCAGCCTGCCGCAGCGACCATTGCCAGCCAACCTGCCTCGTCCGTCACTGCCACGCCCAACGCCTCCGCCTTGGCGCGCTTCGATCCGGCATCGGCACCAGCCACGACTAGATCTGTCCGGGCGGAAACCGAGCCGGCAACGCGCGCACCGAGCGCCTCGGCCTGGGCCCGCGCCTCATCCCGAGTCAGGCCTGTCAGCGAGCCGGTGAACACCACGGTCTTGCCTGTCAGGGCTGTCTCACGAGCGGCGGCCAGTGGCTCTGGCGTCACCTGCGCCAGCAGGTCGGCATAGGTAGCGAGGTTGTGTGGTTCACCGAAAAAATCGATCAGCGCCTGCGCCACCACCGGGCCAATACCACTGATATCGGTCAGCCTCGCCCGGGCCTCCTCGTCACTCGCCGCCGCCACCGCCGCATCGCGCAGTGCTTCGGCTGAGCCAAGCGCCCGCGCCAGATCCCGCGCTGTCACTTCCCCCACATGCCGAATGCCGAGCGCGTAGATGAACCTGTCGAGGCTGACCGTGCGGCGCGCCTCGATCGCGGCAACCAGCTTGTCCACGGAGGTCGGCTTGAAGCCCTTCCAGCCCAGGATGGTGTCGCGATGTACGCTGAGCCGGAAGATATCGGCCGGCGTCTCGATCAGCCCCTCGGCGGCGAACAACTCGATCCGCTCGCTGCCCAGCCCCTCGATATCAAAGGCCAGCCGCGACACGAAGTGCCGCAGCCGCTCATCGCGCTGCGCCGGGCAAGTCAGCCCTCCGGTGCAGCGTCGCACCACCTCACCCTCCTCGCGCACAGCATGGCTGCCACACACCGGGCATGTGTCCGGGAACACATAGGCCGGGCCGCGTTCGCCACTGCCCGGCACGAGCCCGAGCACCTGCGGGATCACATCCCCGGCCCGCTGCACCCGCACCCGGTCCCCGGGGCGCACACCGAGCCGGTTGATCTCGTCCTCATTGTGCAAGGTTGCGTTCGTCACCACGACGCCGCCCACCGTAACGGCCTGCAGCCGCGCCACCGGTGTCAGCGCGCCGGTACGGCCAACCTGGATATCAATGGCCAGCAACGTCGTTTCTGCCTGCTCGGCCGCAAACTTGTGCGCCGTAGCCCAGCGCGGCGAGCGCGCCACCTGGCCAAGCCGGGCCTGCCAATCGAGTCGCTCGACCTTGTAGACCACACCATCGATATCGAACGGCAGGTCCGCCCGCTTGGCCTCGATGCTGCGAGCGAATGCGAGCGCCGCGTCCACATCAGGGCAGGACGCGCGCAGCGTGCCGATATCGAAGCCCCATCCGGCGATCGCCTCCATCACCGCTGTCTGGCTCTCGCCGGGCAGTTCACTCATCTCGCCCCAGCCATGGGCGATGAAGCACAGGGGCCGGCTCGCCGTCACTGTCGGATCAAGCTGGCGCAGCGAGCCGGCGGCGGCGTTGCGCGGGTTGGCGAACAGCTTGCCGCCGGTCTCTGCCGCACGGGCGTTGAGCGCTGCAAAATCGGCCTTGCTCATATAAACTTCGCCGCGCACTTCGACCACGGCAGGCACCCCGGCGGGCAAGGCCAGCGCCAGCCCGGAGACATGCAGGACATTGGCGGTCACATTCTCGCCCACCGCGCCATCACCGCGCGTGGCGGCGCTCACCAGGGTGCCGGCTTCATAGCGCAGGCTGCAGGACAGCCCATCGATCTTGGCCTCGGCGAGCAGCGCCACCGGCTCCTCCGCAGCAAGCCCGAGGAAGCGCCGCACCCGACCAACAAAATCCCGTGCCTCCTCATCGGAAAACACGTTGTCGAGGCTGAGCATCGGCCGGGCATGGGTGACCTTGCCGAAGCCGGAAACAGGCGCAGCGCCCACCTTGTGGCTGGGAGAATCGGGGCGCACCAGATAGGGGAAGGCCGCCTCGACGGCGGCGTTGCGCTGCACGAGCGCATCATAGTCCGCATCGGAAATCACCGGGGCATCCTCGGCGTAATAATGCCGATTGTGCGCCTCGATCAGTGCTGCAAGCCGCGCCAGTTCGGCGGCAGCTTCGGCCTCGCTCAGTTGCTCGATATCCATGGCAATGCGGATAGCATTGGCAGGGCGGGATACGCCAGATGGTGGCGGCAAAAGGGGGCGCTGCGAAACCGCAGCGCCCCCTTTCACACGTCAGAAGCGGAAGCCGGCCGTGATGCTGTAGGTCCGCGGATCACCCAAATAGACGGTCTGGATATTCCCGACCGAGGAGAACTCCTGGCCATCCGTGCGATACAAGCTGCCGGTGAGGTTCTTGACGCCACCGCGGACATAATAGCGGCCACCGGGGGCATCATACTGCAGGTAGGCGTTGGCCAGCCAATAGCCCGGCTCGGAGAGATTGTTGCGATTGTCGACCGAGAGGAAGTGCTTGTCGACAAAGCGCGCATCGCCGCCCAGCGTCAGCGAGCCGGAAGCGCCGAGCGGGATGGTGTAGTCGCTCGCCAGCGTCAGCGTGATCGGCGGCGCGAAGGCCGGCTGGCAGGTGATGGCGTTGCCGGTGGGGTTGCACGATGGCGCCGGCGGCTGGCGCGTATCATTGAACTCCTTGTATTCGGCATTGAGATAGCCAAACGATGCCCGCACGTTCCAGTTGGTGGCCGGACGCACCGCGGCTTCCGCCTCGAAGCCCCAGATGCGCAGCTTGCCGGCATTCAGCACCGGAAACACACCAAGGCCGCTGCCGCCAACGCGGGCCTGGAAGTCCTTGTAATCCGAGTAGAACGCGTTGGCCGAGAGCCGCACGCGGCCATCGAGGAAGCTGCCCTTCGCGCCCGTCTCGTAGGTCCAGACAGTTTCCGGACGGAAGGTCGGGAAATAGACCCGCTGGCCATCAATGACCTGCGAAACATCGGCAATCGAATTGGCGCGGCCATTGAAGCCGCCCGATTTGAAGCCGCGGCTTGCCGATGCATAGATCAGCGTATCGGCGCTTGGCTTGAAGGACACTGTTGCCGAAGGCGTCCAGGCCTCGAACGTCGCCTTGCCGGTGTTGAACGGCGCCGGCAGACCATCCGGGAACTTGAAAGTGGAATTGAACGCCGTGAAACCCGGCCCGAAGAAGGTGCTGGTCGAGCGGTTATAGCGGCGATTTTCGCGCGTGTAGCGCAGGCCGGCGGTCAGCGAGAGCTGTTCGGTGAAGTCATAGGTCGCCTGGCCAAAGGCCGCGTAGGACTTGGTGTTCTGCTCGTCATCGATCGTCCGGGTGAAGGTCGTGTAACCGAGCAGGTCGTCCGCATAGGCTTCCTGGTGCGAGGCCACTGTCTCGTTAAGATAATAAAGCCCGAAGACGCCAGCGAAGCGCTCCATGTCCCACTTCAACTGTAGTTCCTGGCTGAACTGATGCTGGTCGATGCCGACGAACACGTCACCGATCTCGAACTGGGTGGCATCGATATCGATGTAGAGATCGGGGCGCAGCTTGCGATACGCGGTGATCGAGGTGAGGCTGAAGACGTCGCCAAGATCAAGATTGGCGGTCAGCGAGGCACCCCAATGGTCCAGCCGCTGGCCTTCGTCACCCTTGAAACTGGTCGAAGCCTTGTAGTCATAAGCGCCATAGGGATTGGCTGGGGCAAGCACGGTGGCGCCCTGCAGAACCGGCGCCGTGGCATAGCCGAGCGTAAGCGCGTTGCGCTGGCGCGTGTAGTCACCAGAAACGATCACTTCGAGCGTCTCGGTCGGCATGGCGCGCAGGATAGCGCGGCCAGTGAGCGAATCCCGATCGTTATACTTGCGGCCAGTGCGCGGGTCGGTCACGAGACCGTCGCGCTTGTCCCACTGGCCCGCAACGGAAAGCGCCACCTTGTCCGCCACCAGCGGCGCCGAAACATAGCCGTTGAGCAGCACTTGCTCATATGAGCCGTAGGTGGCCGCGCCCTGCGCCTTCAGCACGCCCAGATCGGGCTTGCGCGAGACAATGCTGACCGCGCCGCCAATGGTGTTCTTGCCGTACAGCGTGCCCTGCGGCCCGCGCAGCACCTCGATGCGCTCGACATCGCCGAGGCTGAGCAGCGCGCCCTGGATGCGCGAGAGATAGACGCCATCGACATAGATGCCGACAGCAGGATCGAAGGTCTGCAGCGCATCCGGCTGGCCCATGCCTCGGATGAAGATGTTGGCGCTGGCCGCCGAGCCGCGGCCCTGCACAATGTTCAGGTTCGGCGAGGCGCCCTGGAGGCCGGCCAGGTCGACCGACTGGAGCTTCTCCAGATCCCCCTGCGAGAATGCCGTGACAGCCACCGGCACATCGATGAGGCGCTCATCACGGCGGCGGGCAGAGACGACGATCTCGCCCTCATCGGCCACTACGCCGGCCGTGTCCTGTGCCAGAACCGGCGAGACGGGCAGCAATGCGCCGAGCGCAACGCCCAGCACCAGCGTTTTGCGAATCATCGAAACTGCAGCCATCATCATCTCTCCCAAGGGGGGCGACGCATGGGTTGCGCCGCGTTGATTGCTGCAATACTGAAACATGAACCAGTATTCAACTACGGTGAACGAAAGAGAGCGAGACAGCCCATGAATTCTCCGGACCTGTCGCAAAATGGCCACGCCTCCGTCGATTCCGCAGCGCCCGCCACGACGGACAAGACCCCGCGCACCTCACGCGGCCGCAAGACGCTGCGTGCCATTCTCGATGCCGCTGTCGAGGAGTTCGGCGCGCGCGGTTACCATGAGGCCGCCATCTCCCGCATCGCCCAGCGCGCCGGCGTGGCGATCGGCAGCTTCTACACCTATTTCGACAGCAAGGAGGCGATCTTCCGGGCGCTGGTGGCGGACATGAGCGCGCAGGTGCGGGACACTGTCGGCCCCGTCATCCTCGCCGCGCCTGACCGGCTATCGGGCGAGCGGGCCGGCATCGCCGCCTTTATCGGCTTCGTGCGCGAGAACAAGGCGCTCTACCGCATCATCGATGAAAGCGCTTTTGTCGCCGAGGATGCGTACCGCAAGCACTATCTCGATATCGCGCAGGGCTATGCCGCCAGCCTGACGGAAGCCCATGGTCGCGGCGAGATCTCCGATGCCGACATGGAAGTCCGCGCCTGGGCGATCATGGGGATGAACGTCTTCCTCGGCCTGCGCTTCGGTGTTTGGGACGAGAGCCAGACACCGGATGCAGTGGCCGCGGTGGCCGCAGACCTCATCTCTGACGGCCTGCGCCCCCGCTGAGCCGCTCGGCACCCCAGCCCAGCGCCATCACCACCAGAAACGCGAGCAAAGCAGACGTTGCCACTTCCGCGCTGCCAGCCGGCGGCGGCAGCAAGGCCGCCATCATCTGCAATCCGGTGAGCGCCGCCAGCAGCGCCAAAGCCGGCCAGGCACGCTGGCTTCGGGCCGTCAGAAGCCCCGTCGCCAGCCCGAGCAGGCCGATCTCCAGAGCCATCTCCGGCACCGGCCAATTCCACAGCCCCAGACCCACCTTGGGCGCCAGCAGACCCAGCGGCAGATCCGGACGGTGCACGATGAAATCCAGCAACCAGTGCGAGAGCACCACCAGCGCGACAACCAGCGCTGCACGCGCCGGCAACACAGTCCGCGCCAGAAACCCTGCCGCCAGCGCCCACACAAGCACAGCCGGCAGGCTGTGCGTGAATGGCATATAGTGCAGATCGAGCACGCTGCCGGGCAGTGACGGATCGATACGCAGCTTCTCCACGCCGGCAATCACCAGCCCGGCCCAACCGAAATCGATAAGCTGGCTGGCGCCCAGCAGGGCCCAGAGCGGCACGCGCGGCTCCAAGGCCTTGGCTGCTATCCCCGCCGCGAAATGCCCGACAAACATCTCAGACCTGACTCTTCCGCTTGAACGGCCAATCGATCACGCTGCCAGCAAACAGCGCCCACCAGACAAACACCGGCTGAAATGCCAGCCGCGGGCCATGATAGCCCCAGCCCAGCACATCGCCGCCCAGCGCAACGCCTTCCATCGCGTGCTTGATGTTGGCCGGATAGACGCCGACCGCATAGGCCGCGAGCCCCACACCAGCCCACCAGCGCAAGCGCGGCACCATCAGCCCGATGGCGCCGAGTATCTCGGCAACGCCCGTCGCCAGCACCACTTCCGTCGGCCAGGGCACCCAATCCGGCACGATGGGCAAAAACCCCTGTGGCGAACGCAGATGGATGATGCCGACGGTGATATACACCAGCGCCAGCACCAGCCGCAGCCCGGTTCGCCAGCCCTCGCGCGCCCGCTCGCTGCCCATCAGATGCGCTCCGGCGCGGCGAAATCACGATTGAGCGCGCCCTGAAGCTCTTTGGGCAACTCGAAGCGCTGCTGCGGCAGATATTGCAGCATGACCACCACCGCCATCTCGCGCACCGGATCAACCTGGAACAGCGTGCCCGCTGCTCCGCCCCAGCCATAGCTGCCCACCGGCGTGCCCACAGGCCCGGCCGAAAGCGTATCGAACAGGGAAACGCGGCCACCGGCGCCAAAGCCGTTGCGTCCCTCATAGAACACGCCGGCCGGCATCAGATTGCTCATCGCCAGCCGCACCGTGCCGCCGGGCATGATGCGGCGGCCCTGAAAAAGGCCTTCATTGAGCAGCATCTGGGCAAAGCGCGCATAATCGCTCGCCGAGGCCAGCATGCCGGCGCCTCCGGCGAGCAGCTTCTGTGGCCCCAGCCAGTCCGTCCGCTTCGGTCCATCGATGAACACCGGCTTGTCGAGCGGCTTGCCGGTCAGCTCGACCCAGGCATAGTTGCTGGAGAGGCGGGAGAGCTGGCGGGGCTTCACTTCAAAGCCGCTGCTCGCCATGCCCAATGGCCGCAGCAACTGCGCCTCCAGCACGGCATCGAGCCTATTGCCGGTCAGCCGCTCAAGCAAACCGCCTGCCACATCAAGCGCCACCGAGTAGCGCCAGCTGGTGCCAGGCTCGCTGAGCAGCGGCAGGCCGGCAAGCGCCGTGAGAAAGCCCTGCAAATCGGGAAACGGGCCATCGCCGGGTGCCAGAAACGCCGGCGAACTGCCCGGCTGCAACCCGAGCCTACGGTACTCGCGCTCCAGCGGGCCATTGCCGTTGATCGTATAGGCAAAGCCCGCCGTGTGGGTGAGCAGGTGGCGGAGCAGTATCGGGTTTTCCGCCGGCCGCGATTCGAGGCCCTTGGCCGGATCGACCAGCACCTGCATGCGGGTGAACTCGGGCAACACCTCGCTGATCGGCATGTCCAGCGCCAGCCGCCCCAGCGCAACCTGCTGCATCACCGCCATCGCCGTGACAGGCTTGGTCATGGAGTAGAGGCGCCAAAGCGTGTCGGGCGTCACCGGCGTCCCGCCCTCGAAAGCCGTGGTGCCGGTCATCACATATTCCGGGCGGAAGGCGCCGGGCCGCACCACCGCGACCACGGCGCCCGGCACGCGCCCGGCCGCCACATAGCTGTCGATCAGGCCCTTTACCGCGCCGAGCCGTTCACGGCCTCGCCCGAGCGCCGGAGCAGCGCCGGCAAAGGCAGCCGCCGCCACCGCGCCGAGCATCGCCCGCCGGTCGATCATCATGCCAGACCGCATTGCCACCTACCCCTGAAAACACTTGGCATCCTGAGTAACCGGTTGCGATGCTTGTGGAAAGCCGCGTCTCAGGCGTCCAGGAGTCGCGCTGCCTGCGCGCGGGCCTCGTCCGTCACATCCGCGCCGCTCAGCATACGAGCGATTTCCTCGCGGCGCTCGCCTGCATCGAGCAGCACAACATCGGTCCGCGTCACGCCGCCATCACTGGCCTTGGCAATCCGCCACTGGTGCGCGCCGCGCGCCGCCACCTGTGGGCTGTGCGTCACCACCAGCACCTGCGTGCCGCCAGCCAGGCGCGAGAGCCGCTCGCCGATCGCTTGCGCCACCGCACCACCGACGCCGCGGTCAATCTCGTCAAAGATCAGCGTTCCGGCGCTGCCCGTCTCGGCCAGCGCCACCTTCAGGGCCAGCACGAAGCGAGACAGTTCGCCGCCCGAGGCAATCTTGATCAGCGGTGCAAAATCCGCGCCGGGGTTGGTGGCGATCTCGAATTCGGCACGCTCGCCGCCCTCCGGGCCCCATTGGCCCTCCTCCAGCGCCGTCACCACGGTACGGAAGCGGGCCGCGTCGAGTTTGAGCGGTGCCAGTTCGCCCGCCACTGCGGCATCGAGCCGCCCAGCTGCTGCCCGCCGCGCCGCGCCCAGCGCCTTCGCTGCCGCGGTGTAATCCGCTCGCGCCGTTGCCACGGCCCTGGCCAGCGCCTTCAAGCCGCCCTCGCCCGCCACAAGCGCCTCGGCACGGCTCTTCAGTTCCACGGCGAGCGCCGGCAGCGCATCGGCTTCCACCCGGTGCTTGCGCGCCATCGCCCGCAACTCGAACAGCCGCGTTTCGGTCTCTTCGAGTCGCGCCGGGTCGGCATCCAGCGCCTGCACCGCCGCCGCGAGCCGCTCCTCGGCCTCGCCGGCTTCCACCAGCGCTCGGTCCAGGCTTTCCAGCGCCTCGCCGAGCAAAGGATGTTCGGCGGCAATCCTGTCGAGCCGCCGCGCCGCCTGCGCCAATTTGCTCGTGCCGCCCTCGTGGCCACCAAGCAGCGCTTCCACAGCCGACAGATCATCTGTCAGCCGCGCGCCTTTCTGCATCGAGGCGCGTGCCTCGGCGAGTTCCGCCTCCTCGCCGGGCTCGGCGGACAGCGCCTCAAGCTCCGCCACGGCATGGTCGAGCCACTCCCGGTCACGCGCATCGGCGGCCAGCGCGTCGGCAGCGGCCGCCTCGGCAGACATAGCCGCCTGCCATACGGCCCAGGCGCTGCGCACGGCCTCCACAAGCGCGGCATGGCCACCAAAGCCATCGAGCAGCGCCCGGTGGCCGCGCGCCGCCAGCAGGCCCCGGTCATCACTCTGGCCATGGATCTCCACAAGCGCCGCGCCTGCCTCGCGCAGCAGCGCTGCGGAAACCGGCTGGTCATTGATGAACGCCCGGCTGCCGCCATCGGCCTTGATCTGGCGGCGCAGGATGATCGCGCCATCCACCTCTATATCGTTGGCGGCGAGCAGCGCCCGGGCCGGATGCGCCTCGCCCACATCGAATTGCGCCGTCACCCGCGCCGAATCGGCGCCGGCGCGCACCAGCCCGGCATCGCCCCGCGCGCCCATCGCCAGGCCCAGCGCATCGAGCAGAATCGATTTGCCCGCCCCGGTTTCCCCCGTAAGCACGGAGAGCCCGGAGGCGAAGTCCAGCGTCAGCGCCTCGATCAGCACCACGTTTCGAATGTCGAGCAGGGTCAGCACGTTCCTCCTCTACAAGCCCTTTCCACTTGCGCGCGACCCAAAAATCCCTATACGCGCACCTTCGCTCAACCCCGGGGCTTCCGGTGGCCGTTCGCGCGGCCAACAGTTGCCGTCAGAAGCCCAGAAGACAGGTGCCGCATGGCCGTTCCGAAACGCAAGACTTCCCCTTCGCGCCGCAACATGCGTCGCAGCCACCACGCGCTTGTGCCCGTGGCCTTCCAAGAGTGCCCGAACTGCGGCGAGCTCAAGCTCCCGCACAACCTCTGCGGCGCCTGCGGCCACTACAATGGTCGCGAAGTCGTCGAGGTCCAGGGCTGATCCGGCCAGGGCCCAAGGTCTTCGTCGCGGCCCAAAGCGCATCCGCATGACCGTACGGCCCGCAAGCATTGCCATCTCCACCCCGGTCATCGCGCTTGACGTGATGGGCGGGGACGCCGGCCTTGCCGATGTCATGGCTGCTGCCGAGATCGCATCAGAGCGTTACCCGCGGCTGACTTTCCGCCTGCATGGTCCCGAGCCGCGCATCCGCGCAGAACTCGCGCGCCTGCCCCGCCTCGCCGCCACAGCCGAAGTCATCCACACCGATGAAGTCGTGCTCGGCACGGACAAGCCGAGCCAGGCCATGCGTCGCTCGCGCACATCGTCGATGGGCATGGCGATCCAGTCCGTCAAAGATGGCCACGCCCATGCCGCCGTCTCGGCCGGCAACACCGGCGCGCTGATGGCGATGGCGCTGGTAACGCTGCGCACCATGCCCGGCATCGATCGGCCGGCGCTTGCAGCGCTGCTGCCAACACTCAAGAATGATTCCATCGTTCTGGATCTTGGTGCCAACACCGAATCCGATGCCGAGAACCTCGTGCAGTTCGCCGTTATGGGCGCGGCCTTTGCCCGCACCGTGCTGGGGCTGGAGAAGCCGCGAGTCGCGCTGCTCAACATCGGCGAGGAAGAGCTGAAGGGCACAGGCGAGATCAAGGAAGCCGCCGCGCTGCTCCGCGCGTCCCATTTGCCCATGGTGTTCGAAGGCTTTGTCGAGGGGGACAAGATCGGCCAGGGCAATGTCGATGTCATCGTCACCGATGGCTTCTCCGGCAATATTGCGCTGAAGACGGCGGAAGGCACGGGCAAGCTTGTTGTCGGCCTGCTTACCGAGGCGTTCAAATCATCCTGGCTCAGCCGGCTCGGCTATCTGCTGTCACGGCCGGCGCTGCGGGCGCTGCGGGCGCATCTGGACCCGAATGCCCATAATGGCGCAGTGTTCCTCGGCCTGAACGGGCTCGTGGTGAAGAGCCATGGCTCGGCAAATATTCGCGGCATCGCCAATGCCATCGGCGTGGCGCATGATCTCATCGCCGACAAGGTGGGCGAGCGCATCGCCCATGATCTTGCGGATTTCCGCGCCCATCGTCCCGAAACGGCGCAGGAGCCAGTATCACAGTGATCCGCTCCCGCATCATCGGCACCGGCAGCTACCTCCCGGAGCGCGTGCTCGCCAACACGGAACTGGCGATCCAGGTTGAAACCTCTGATGAATGGATCGTCGAGCGCACCGGCATCCGCCAGCGCCACATTTCTGCGCCGGGCGAATTCACATCCGATCTCGGGACCGCCGCTGCCCGCAAGGCCATCGCCCATGCCGGGCTGACGCCGGATGATATCGACCTCATCATCCTCGCCACCGCCACGCCGGACCAGACCTTCCCGGCCTGCGCCACGGTCATCCAGCACAAGCTGGGCATGAAGCACGGCGTCGCCTTTGATGTCGCCGCCGTCTGCTCGGGCTTTCTATACGCGCTGACGGTCGCCGACGCGCTGCTCAAGACCGGCGCACATCGCACCGCAGTGGTCATCGGTGCCGAAACCTTCAGCCACATCCTCGATTGGGAAGATCGCACCACCTGCGTGCTCTTCGGCGATGGCGCCGGCGCCGTGGTGCTGCGCGCCGAGGAAGCGGCCGGCACTTCGGCAGACCGTGGCATCCTCGCCGCCCGCCTGCACAGCGATGGCCGCTATAACGACCTGCTCTACGTTGATGGTGGCCCCGGCTCCACCGGCACCACCGGCAAGCTGCGGATGAAAGGCAAGGAAGTCTTCCGCCACGCCGTCACCAATCTTGCCAGCGTGATGGGCGAAGTGCTCGAGGCCGCCAACCTCACCCCGGCCGATGTCGCCTGGGTGATCCCGCACCAGGCCAACCTTCGCATCCTTGAAGCAACGGCCCGCAAGCTGGACCTGCCGATCGAGCGCGTGGTGGTAACCGTTGATCGCCATGCCAACACGTCTGCCGCCTCGGTGCCGCTGGCGCTGGATACGGCAGTTTCCGATGGCCGGATCAAGCCGGGCGACCTGCTGCTGCTCGAAGCGATGGGCGGCGGCTTCACTTGGGGCGCAGCCGCAGTCCGCTGGTAAGAAAGCTACCTAACCGCTTGCCACAACAGCGCATTCCGTGTCACGCTTTGTGACTGTTCGGTAACGAGTCGCGCAAAAAACATGAACCTGATTCAGGTCGCACCGACAGGCATGGCGATCACGACGGTTTTGGCAACATTTGGGGAGGGGAGCACCCATGGCAGACACGGACGCAGCAAGCATAGCAGCAGGCAGCCTTACACGGGCAGACCTTGCAGACGCTGTTCATAACGAGATCGGCCTTTCGCGCGCGGAATCCGCTGCGCTGGTGGAGACTGTTCTCGACCGGATCAGCGACGCGCTCATCGCCGGGGACAATGTAAAGATCTCCTCCTTCGGCAGTTTCGTCTTGCGTCACAAGGGCTTGCGCATCGGCCGCAACCCCAAGACCGGCGTTGAAGTGCCCATTGAACCGCGCACTGTGCTGACCTTCCGGCCGAGCCAGTTGCTGCGTGAGGCGATCAACGCCGCTTGAGGAACACCATGGCCGTCAACGAAAAATCTGCTTCCGCCTTCCGCACGATCAGCGAAGCGGCTGACGCTATCGGTGTTGCCCAGCACGTTCTGCGTTTCTGGGAGACCCGGTTTCCTCAGCTGCAACCGCTCAAGCGCGGCGGCAACCGGCGCTATTATCGCCCGTCAGACATGGCGCTGCTGGAGATGATCCGCAGCATGCTGCACGATCAGGGGCTCACCATCCGCGGCGCCCAACTGGCACTGGCCGCCAAACCAGGCAAGGCCGCGGCCGAGCCGGCACCTGTGCTTCCGCTCGTGGATGAGCCCCTGGCAGTGCAGGAGGCTCCCACGGCGCCCCCTGCCCCGCTTTTCGAAGCAGCGCCCGCTCTGGTCACCAATGTCGTTCCGGCGGCGCATCTGGACAAGCTCCGCACCATCCGGGACAGGCTCCGCCTCGCCCTCGCTGCCTGACGGCATAGAGCGGTGCGCAGCATCGGCGTGTTCAGCGTAAAAGGCGGTGTCGGCAAGTCCGCGGTGGCGGTCAACCTTGCCCATGCCGCCGCCACGCTTAGCGGCCGCAGGACCTTGCTATGGGATCTCGATGCCCAGGCCGCCGCAACCTATACGCTGCGCCTTTCGGCCCAGCCCAACATGTCCGCGCGCAAGGGCATCGCCGAAGGCGATCTGGCACGGCTCATCCAGGCGTCCGATTATCCCGGCCTCGATGTGCTGCCGGCGGACAAGTCACTCCGCCATCTCGAAAAGCAGCTGGCTGAGGATGAAAAAGCCAAGCGCCTGAAGAAGCTGCTGAAATCGCTTGATCGGGACTATGACCGTATCGTGCTCGATTGCCCGCCCGGCCTGACAGAACTGGCTGAGCAGCTGTTTCGCGCTGTCGATCTGCTGGTCGTGCCGATGTTGCCATCACCACTCAGCGTCCGCGCCTTCGAGCAGTTGCAGGAACATCTCGCCCGCCACCTCAAGGCCGATGCGCCGCCGCTGATGCCGGTGTTCTCGATGGTCGATCGCCGCAAAACCCTGCATAGGGAGACCGTGGCCAGCGCGCCCGAGCGGCTGTGCATCCCCTATGCCGCCGAGATCGAGGCCATGGCCGTCACCCAGACGCCGGTGCTTGCCAAAACCACCACCACGCCGGCCGCCAAGGCCTTTTCCCGCCTTTGGGCCGATGTGGAGCGCAGGCTCTCCAAACTTCCGGCCTGAGAGCGCTTACTCCGCCGCGACGCGCCCGGGAGCTACCGCGCCAGAGCCTTCGCCGGCCGGCAGCTCGCGCACTTCAGCGGCGCCCCGGCGTGAACGGAAGCGCGCCGTCAGCCCCTCGATGCCAAGATAGACCACCGGAGTAATGAACAGCGTCAGCACCTGGCTGACCATCAGGCCGCCCATCACCGCGATGCCCAGCGGCTGGCGCAGCTCGGCGCCGGCGCCGATGCCAAGCGCCAGCGGTGCAGCACCGGCCATGGCGGCAAAGGTCGTCATCATGATCGGGCGGAAGCGCTTGGCGCAGGCTTCCCGGATGGCGTGCGCAGGCGTCCAGCCATTGTTGCGTTGTCCCGCCAGCGCGAAGTCGATCATCATGATGGCGTTTTTCTTGACGATGCCGATCAGCAGCACCACGCCGATGATGCCGATGACATCGAGCGGCATATCGAACAGCCACAGGAAGGCCACGGCACCGATGCCCGCTGCCGGCAGGCCCGAGAGGATGGTCAGCGGGTGCGCAAAGCTTTCATAAAGCACTCCCAGCACGATGTAGATGACGATGATGGCCGCAAGGAACAGCAGCGGCATCGTGGTGGTCGAGGCTTCAAACTGCTGGGCATTGCCGCCGAAAACACCGGTGACGGTGGCGGGCTGGCCAAGCTCGGTCGAGACATCCTCGATCAGAGACTTGGCGTCAGAGAGCGCCACCCCATCAACCAGGTTGAAAGACACGGTCACGGATGGCAGCTGGCTCTGGTGCGCCACCACGATCGGCGCGCCGCGCACCTGCACTTTGGTGACGGCGGAGAGCGGCACCAGCGTGGCGCCGGAGCCATCCGCGGCAGTACCGCGCACGGTCAGGCGCCCGATTCCATCCGGCGTCAGTTGCTCGCCCTCGGCGATTTCCATGATCACCTGGTAGCTGTCCACATCGGTATAGACGGTTGAGACCTGCTGGTTGCCATAGGCCGCGTTGAGCGTCTGGCGAATGGCGGCCACCGGCACGCCGAGCCGGGCGGCAGCATCCCGATCAATATCGACCATGACTTCGCGGGCGCCGGTCTCGTAATCCGAGCTGACATCCTCAAAGCCACGCTTGGCGCGCAGCGCCTGCTCGAAGCGCGGCGCGAAGGCATAAAGCTCCTCCTTGTCGATCGCCGAGAGCGTGTACTGGAAATTCGAGCTGGAGCCCCGGCCACCGAGCTGCAAATTCTGCGGCAGGCTGGGGAAGCCGGTGATGCCGGGCTCGCTGTTAAGAATCTTGCGGATGCGCCCCTGCACCTCCTCGGCGGAATCGCGCTCGCTGCGCGGCTTGAGCGGAATGAACAGCCGGCCATTGGAGTTGCTGAAGCCGGTGATGGAATTGACTTTCTCCACCGCCGGATCCTTGAGGATCTTCTCCGCCAGCTTGTCCTGCTTGGCTGACATCTCGGTGTAGCCGATATCCGGCGCGCCCTGGGTGCCGGCAACGATGGCGCCCGTATCCTCGGTGGGGAAGAAGCCCTTGGGCACGGCATAAAAGCCCCATACCGCCACAACGACCGACAGCACCGTCAATACGCCCACCACCTTGCGATGCCGCAGGGTGGAATCCAGCCCCCGCACATAGGCGGCCTGCATCTTGTTGAAGGCGTTCGTGGAGGTCCGCGCCAGACGGCTGTTCGGCTCCTGGTGGCCCGGCTTGAGCACACGCGCCGCGATCATCGGGATCAGCGTCAGCGCCAGCAGCGCAGAAACCGCGATGGCGATCGTCATCGTCACGGCAAACTCGAAGAACAGCCGGCCGATGACACCGCCCATGAACAGCAGCGGGATGAACACCGCCACCAGCGAGATCGAGATCGACATGACCGTGAAGGTGATTTCATTGGCGCCTGTTACGGCTGCCTCGCGCGGCGTCTCGCCATCTTCCACGTGCCGCACGATGTTCTCGAGCACGACGATGGCGTCATCGACCACGAAGCCTGTCGCCAGGGTCAGTGCCAGCAGCGAAAGATTGTCGAGGTTGAAATTGAACAGATACATGCCGGCAAATGTGCCAATGGCAGCCACCGGCAGTACGATCGCCGGAATCGCCGTGGCCCGTGCATCGCCGAGCACGAGATAGATGACGAGAATGACCAGCAATGCGGTGCCGACGAGCGTGTATTGCGCGTCCGCCACGGACTCCCGCACCGATTCCGAGCGATCGATGATCGGCTCGATCTCCACGGTTGGCGGCAGGGCGGCCCGGATCTCGGGCAGCGCCGCGTTGACCGCATCGACCAGCTTCACCACATTGCCGCCGGGCTGGCGGGTGACAGCGACGGACAGCGAGGGCTCGCCGTTGAGCTTGGCGCCACCGCGCAAATTCTCATAGCTGCTGAACACCGCGGCAAGATCACCAAGCCGCACCGGCAAGCCATTGCGCGTCGCCACGATGATCTCGGCAAACTCCTCCGGCTTTTCAAGATTGCCCGAAGCATTGAGGATATAGTTGCGCGAACCGCCAGAAATGACACCGACAGCAACGTTGCTGTTCGCAGCCGCAACGGCCTGTCGCACATCCTCCGGCGTAAGGTTGCGGCTGGAGAGCGCTTCAGGATCAAACTGGATGCGGATGGCATAGCGCCGCGCGCCGAAGGTGGTGACTTCACCGGCGCCCGGCAGCGTCGAGATGCGCGGCACCATGAGCGTATCGACCAGCGTCTGCAGGTCGTTCGCCGGGCGGCCCTTGTCCCGCACCGATAGCAGCAGCACGGGCTGGTCCGCCGGGTTCACCTTGCGGAAGCTGGGCGGCGAAGGCATCTCGTTGGGCAGCCGCCGCACGACTTCCGAGAGCGCCGTCTGCACATCAAGCGCGGCACTGTCGATATCCCGATCCAGCGAGAACTGCACGGTGATCTGGGTGGAGCCGGTGGAAGAACTGGAGGTAATCTGGTCGATGCCGGCGATTGTGGAAAGCTGGCGCTCGATCGGCGTGGCGACAGTGGACGCCATGGTCGCGGGGTTGGCGCCCGGCAGGCCGGCACGGATCTGGATGGTGGGGAAATCCACCTCAGGCAGCGCCGAGAGCGGCAGCAGCCGATAGCCGAAGATGCCGGCGAAGATGATCGCGGCGGTGAGCAGCACGGTCGCCACCGGCCGCTCGACGAAAAAGCGCGCAAAGCCCATCAGCCGCCTGCCGGGGCTGGCGTGCCAATGGCAGCGGTGCGCGGCGCATTGCCCGGCTTGCCGGGGCCCTTGGTCCGCACCTTGTCACCCGGCTTCAGCTTGGAGAGCGCATCCGTGACGATCCGCTCGCCCTCCTTGACGCCCGAAGCAAGGAACACCTTGCCGCCAGAGCGACCGGCCACCGTCACATCGCGCATCGCAACCTTGCCCTCGCCATCGATGGTCCAGACGAACGGCGCGTCCCGACCGGTCTGCACGGCGGCTTCCGGCAGCGCGATGCGCGGGCTCGGCATGCCAAGCGCCATATCGACATTCACGATCGCGCCGGGCCAGAGGATATCACCGGGGTTGTTGAACTCGGCCTTGGCGGTGACAGAGCCGTTGCCCGGATCGACATTGTTGTCGAGGAAGGCAAGGCTGCCACTGGCCAGCGGCGGACCATCAAGCTCGCCAGTGCGCGGGCGAACAGCCACCGCAAGCCGGCCCTTGGCCATGGCACCACGGACGTTCTGGATCTCTTCCGGCGGGACCAGGAAGCGCACGGAAATGGGGGAAAGCTGGTTCACCGTCACCAGCGGCAGCGCATCGGCCGGCCGCACATTGGCGCCGAGCCGGAAATTGATCTCGCCGGTGCGCCCGCTCACCGGGGCGCGCACTGTCAGATAACTGAGCATGGTCTCGGCATTGCGCACCGCAGCCTCGGCACCGGCGATGCCGGCGGTGCCGCCCTGCGCCAGCGCCTTGCGCTGGTCGAGCACGGTGCCGGAAATGAAGCCTTTGCCGACCAGCTGCTGAGCCCGACCATAATCGGCGCTGGCCTGCGCTGCGGTCGCCCGCGCGCTCGCCAGCTGCGCCCGTGCCTGCGCCAGCTGCGCCCGCGCCGCCCGATCATCAAGACGGAACAGCGGCTGCCCGGCGCGGACGTTATCGCCCTCCTGGAACATAACGGCGATGATCTCACCCTCGGCACGCGGCCGCACGGCCACGGTCTGCAGCGGCGTCACCGTGCCCAGCGCCACCAAGCGCGGCGCGAAATCAGCCGATTTTGCCGCCTCTGCTCCCACCAGGGAAGGTGGCCGGCCGCCGCCCTTGCCGCCCGCCTCATCGCTGCTGCTGCACGCAGCAAGGACCAGCGCCAATGCGCCGAGGATCGGGAGCGGTGAGGTTTTGACGGTAATCATGCATTCCTCTTACGCGGCGAAAAGCCATTTCCCCCGCGCCAATTCAGCATCATGCAGGAATATTGCGCCGCAGCAATCGCGACATGATTTACCGTAATCCGGCCACGGCCAACTTTGCAATGCAACAGCATGTCGCGCACCCTGCAGCGTGCCGGCACCCGGCGCCGGCCACAGCGTTCAGGCCTTCAGCCGCCATCCCGAACGCAGCACCTTGTAGCATATCCACCACAACACCGCATTGACGATGATGAGCATCAGCGCCCCCTGCCCGAGCAGGCCATCCGAAACACCGATGAAACCGCTGCGAAACCCATCAATCACATAAAAGAACGGGTTGGCATGGCTGATCATGGCCATGGTCGGGTTGACCTTGTCGATGGCGTAAAAGGTGCCGGACAGCAACGTCAGCGGCTGGATGACAAAATTGGTCACAGCCGCGGCATGGTCGAACTTGTCTGCCCAGATGCCGGTGAGCACGCCAAGCAGCGCCAGCATGATCGCGCCCATCGAGCCGAAGAACACCACCAGTAGCGGATTGGCGATCGGCACGTTGACGCCCGGTGCAATCGCCATGGCGGCCCACACGGCAATGCCCACCAGCCAGGCGCGGGTGAGCGCGCCGGCGACATAGGCCACGACCAGCTCGGCGGCGGAGAGCGGCGGCATCAGCACATCGATGATCGAGCCCTGGACCTTGGCGACAAGAATGGATGAGGAAGAATTGGCAAAGGCATTCTGGATCATGCCCATCACGATAAGCCCCGGCCCGAGGAAATCGGCATAGGGCACGCCAAGCACCTGCGGCCGGCTGCTGCCCAGCGCCAGCGCGAAAATCACCAGGAACATCAGCGTGGTGATGGCCGGCGCCCACACCGTCTGCAACTGCACCTTGAAAAAGCGCCGAACTTCCTTCAAATACAGGGTCTGCAAACCCTGCCAGTTCACGGAAGGAATCACCGCCACCCCCGGCTCGGGATGGCGCTGGCCAGAAGTTTCGGGCATGGGGTTTCCAGAAGAATTCATTTCACCGGACATAGCGCCGGAACCGCACCGCCAGCAAGGCAGGCGCGGCAAAAAGGACGAAGCGCATGGCCTGGACTGACGAACGCATCGCTGTACTCAAGGCCGGCTGGGAAGGCGGGATGACCGCCAGCCAGATCGCCGAGCAGCTTGGCGAAGGCGTCACCCGCAACGCCGTCATCGGCAAGGCGCACCGGCTTGGGCTGGAAGCGCGCCCCTCCCCCGTCAAGGCCGGCGAGGATGTGGCCGAGGCCGCTCCGGCACCAGCACCCGCCGCCAAGGCCGAGCCGCCCGCTGCCGCCCCCGCCGCCAGCCCTGTTGCACCTGCCGCAGCCCCGGTGGCCAAGGCCGCCGCTGCCGCCAAGCGCCCGGCGCGCACCGGCAAGGCTGCGCGCACCACGCTGCTCGATCTCAACGAGAAGATCTGCAAATGGCCGATCGGCCACCCCGGCGAGCCGGATTTCCACTTCTGCGGCAAGCCTGTGCAGGTGAGCTTCCCCTATTGCACCGAGCATTGCCTGGTGGCGTACCAGGCGCAGCTGCCGCGGCGTGATCGGGACCGCCGCCCGCCGCCGCAGATGCCGGGCATGCCGCGCCGCTAAACGGCGCGTAACAGCGCAGCCCCTGCTCGCCGGTTGCCATCGCTCCACCCTCCGGTTAACGTGCACGTAAAGCGCGCTAGCCGCCGCCGGGGAGCCATGTACGTGACCGAAACTGTTGCTGATTTCGATGTCCTGATCGTTGGTGCCGGCCTCTCCGGCATCGGCGCCGCCGTGCATTTGCAGCGTGATTGCCCGGACCGCAGCTTCGCCATCCTCGAAGGTCGGGACGCCATCGGCGGCACCTGGGATCTGTTCCGCTACCCCGGCATCCGCTCGGACAGCGACATGTACACCCTCGGCTACAGGTTCAAACCCTGGACAGCGGCCAAGTCCATCGCCGATGGCCCGAGCATCCGCAGCTATATCCACGAAACCGCGCAGGAGCATGGCCTCGAGCAGCACATCCGCTTCGGCCACAAGGTTCAGTCCGCGGCATGGGACAGCGCCTCAGCCCGCTGGACGGTCACAGCCGCCCGCAAGGACGGCAGCACGACGCAATTCACCTGCAATTTCCTTTACATGTGCTCGGGCTATTACAGCTATTCGCAGGGCTACAAGCCCGAGTGGCCCGGCGAGGCGACGTTCAACGGCCCCATCATCCAGCCCCAATTCTGGCCGGAAGCGCTGGATTACGCCGGCAAGAAGGTCGTCATCATCGGCTCCGGCGCCACCGCCGTGACGCTGGTGCCCGAGATGGCCAAGCAGGCGGCGCGCGTCACGATGCTGCAGCGCTCCCCCACCTATGTCGTCAGCCTGCCGGGCAGTGACCGCATCGCCAACATCCTGCGCGCCGTCCTGCCGGCGCAAATGGCCTATGATCTGGTGCGCTGGAAAAACGTCAGCTTCGGCATGTGGTTCTACAAGCAAACCCGCAAGCACCCCGAGAAGGTCCGCGCCAACCTGCTCGGCCGCCTCAAGAAGCTGCTGCCCGAAACCTTCGATACCGCCCGCCACTTCACCCCCAAATACAACCCGTGGGACCAGCGGCTCTGCGCCGTGCCGGATGGGGACCTGTTCAAGGCGATCAGCGACGGCAAGGCCGATGTGGTGACAGACACCATCACCAGCTTCGAGCCCGGCGGCATCCGCCTCGCCTCGGGCAGTCTGCTGGAAGCGGACATCATCGTCGCCGCCACCGGCCTCAAGCTGGAGGCGCTCGGCGGCATGGCGGTGAGCGTTGATGGCGAGCCGCGCCGCATCGCCGATGCACTGGCCTACAAGGGCATGATGTTCTCCGGCATCCCCAACCTGGCGATCAGCTTTGGCTACATCAACGCTAGCTGGACCCTGCGGTCGGACCTTATTGCCGAATATGTCGGCCGCCTGCTCAACCACATGAAGGCCAGCGGCACCAGCATCGCCACCCCCACCCCCAGCCCCGATGTGCATCCCCAGCGGCTGGCGATGGACCTCTCCTCGGGCTATGTGCAGCGCGGCGCCGATGCCCTGCCGCGCTCCGGCAACCGCGCGCCCTGGGTCGTCACCGCCAACTACACGCTCGATCGGCAGGAGCTGCGAGATGGCGCCCTTGGGGACGACATGGTGTTCACCCGCCCGCACGCCGTCAGCCGCCCGGCGCTGGCAGAGGCTGCGGAGTAACCCACGCCGCCTCCGTTGATTCCCTTATGTTGCACTTTTGTGTCGGTTGGTCCAAGGCCAGCCCAACCGCAGAAGCGCGGGCAAACAGGGTTGAACCATGACAAAACGCATCCTCACCGCGATGCTGGGCTTGAGCGTTCTGGCGGTGCCCTGCGCCCCGGCCCACGCGCAAACTGTCGAGGAGCTGCAGCGGCAGATCGATGAGCTCAAGGCCATGGTCCTGCAGCTCAAGGCCGCGCAAGCCGCACCTGCCCCAGCCCCCGCCCCCGCTGTTGCCGCCCCGGCCCCGGCCCCCGCGCCCGTCATCGTCGCCTCACAGGCCCCCCGCTCCAAGCCCTGGTTCGAGCGGCTCTCCCTGCGCGGTTACACACAGCTTCGCGTCAACGAGATCCTCTCGGGGGATCGCAACGCCCCGGCCGGCGTCTCCCGCCTGCGCTCGGTGCATGATGGCGGCATCAACGCCAGCAACAACCTGGCTTTCCGCCGCGTCCGCCTCGTGTTCGAGGGGGATCTGGGGGACAACGTCTCCTTCTATCTCCAGCCGGATTTCGCCACCAGCGTCAGCGGGCAATCCGCCGGCGAGCGGCGCGAGAATTATGGCCAGCTGCGGGATGCCTATGTTGATCTGCATCTGGGCAGCCAGCGCCAGTTCAAGGTGCGCTTCGGACAGTCCAAGGTGCCGTTCGGCTGGGAGAACCTGCAATCCTCGTCCAATCGCCTGGCGCTGGACCGTACGGACGCCCTGAACAGCGCCGTGCCGAGCGAGCGGGACCTTGGCATCGTCGCCTTCTACACCCCGCCCCATGTCCAGCGCATCTGGAAGCGGCTGAGTGATGACAAGCAGAAGCTGTTCGGCAACTATGGTGCCTTTGGGGTCGGCGTGTTCAACGGCCAGGGCGTCAACCGCACCGAGAGCAACAACAACCTGATGACGGTGGCGATGGTCACCTGGCCGTTCGAGCTGGATGCCCTTGGCGGCGCGCTCGATGGCCAGGTGCTGGAGCTCGGCGGCGCCGCCATGCGCAACAAGGTGCAGCCGGAAATCCGCACCGGCGGCGTGAGCGCTGCGTCCTATGATGACAATCGCGTCGGCCTCCACGCCATTCTCTATCCGCAGCCGCTGGGCTTCCAGGCCGAGTGGAACTGGGGCCGCGGCCCGGAGTTCGATGCCGCCACCAACAGCATCGCCACCAAGTCCCTCAACGGCGGCTATATCCAGACGATGCTGCGCATCGCCAAGTCCCCCTTGGGGCCGATGATGCCCTATGCCCGCTGGCAGCATTATCGCGGCGGCTGGAAGGCCGGGCTCAACGCCCCCCGGCTGGAAACCGATGAAGTGGAAATCGGCATCGAGTTCCAGCCCATCCGCCCGCTGGAGTTCACGCTGGCCTATGCGCACATGAAGCGCCTGGAAGCCGACGAACGCCGTTCCGGCCGCGCCGAGGGTGACCTGCTGCGCGCCCAGCTGCAGTGGAATTATTGATCCGAGTTCCGTAGCGGCGCCTCTTGAGCAGGAAGCGAATTATCCAACCGAGCGGCGATACAGGTGCCAGGTTGCGTGCCCAAGCACCGGCAGCACGACCAGCAGCCCCAGAAACAGCGGCAACATGGCGACAAACAGGGCAACCGCGATCAAGACCGCCCATGCCAGAAGCACGAAGGTGTTTGACCGCACGGTTGCCAGGCTCACGATGATCGCCGTGATGAAATCAACCTCGCGATCCACCAGCAACGGCAGGCTGACGACCGTGATGGCATAAAACGCCAGCGCCAGCAGCGCCCCGACAGCACCGCCGAACAGCAGCATCAGGATACCGGCCCCGCTGCGCAACGCCTCAAGCCCGTCTTTGCCTACCCCCGCCTCCGCCATGAAGACGGCAAAGATGCCGTGCGCAATCATCAGCCAGAAGGCAAAGGCGACAAACAGGATGACGCCCATGCTCAGGATCTGCTCGTCCCCACGGCCGCGCAAGGCACCCAGAACAGAGCGCCAGCTCATCGGAAGGCCCGCCTCGCGGCGACGGCTGACTTCATAGAGCCCCACAGCCGCAAACGGCGCCAGCAGCGGAAACCCCGCCGCAGCCGGAACCAGCCAGCCGAATTCCCCCCTGGCAAACAGCAGGAAATACAGCGCCATCCCGGCAATCACATAGATCACGCCAAAGAACAGCCCGAACGCCGGACAGGCTCTGAAATCCTGCCAGCCAGCGGCAAGCGCGGCGCGAAGATCACTCACCGTGAGATCACGTGCCACCGTTACAGGCGCAACCTCGGCTTGCTTGACCATGCTCATGACAGTTCCTCCCTGCCACCGCCCCAGTGGAATGGTGACGCAAGTCCCTTGCTTCAGCAAGTCTCGGCTTTGCGCGCATGCAACGTCGTTCCGCCCCAGCGGAGAGCAACCTGCTTCAAGCACATTTGCTGTGCAATTATTGCGCAGGTCTGGATTTTTCAAAAGCTGGTCAACGCTTCCCAAATGAAGCAGTTCGTGCAAAACTATTAATTCTTGCAGCGACTGGGAGGAGACTCAGGTGAGTGATAGGCGAGCTATAGAAAAATATAGCAATTTCTGTCGAATTCCGGCATCTGTAGAAGACCAATCTTTAGATGGGCCTCCATTCTCTTACTATACTCTCGATTTATGTGGTAACAAGCCAAATACTCGTTCCGACTATATTATCGACGCTAAAAGTGGTTATTTTCGAGAGAACCGTTGTGGCTTAAGAAGTTCAGGAAGACTTACATTCATTGAATCTATTTTGGTTGATGTTGAGCTCTTCGGTCCTGTGAAGGGGTGGGTGTATAATACCACAAGGGTCTCTCCACAGCGAAGTTACTTTTTTTCGGAGGGGCAGCCCTATCCTGACGAGCTTCCTGGCCTCTATTTGCTGCTGACTGGCCAGCCGCACCAAGTGGGAGCTGAATACGTCTATGATCAATCGCAAGTAGGAGTCGCTAATCGTAGTTGACGAGTTACCGGCGGCCCCTTGTTCAGCTGGGTCCGGTATAAGGCCGACGCATCTGTGCTCGCGTGCTTTACGACATCACCATAGTAACGGTTCGTCGCTCTGATACCACAATGACTAGTCGTCGGCTTCGCAGTAAGCGGTGCTAAGAGACCTTTGGCATCTGATTTGCTTAGTGACGTTGCATGTATTGTACATTTGGCTTGTGCATCCAAGCGGAGCCTTTCTATCGCCGATTTCAATGCGCCTTGATATCCAAGGCCGAGTTCCCGATGGGCTACATATCCCCGAGTGAATCTCGCGTTCCTCAATCGTGATGGTGAACGGGGGAGGAGATGAGGGAGACCGAAATGCATAAGCTTGAGATGCGCAGCTGCCAGCACCAGCCTCGGTAGCAAAGTTTGCGATCTTTGGGCTATAGCTGAGAAGTCGACAAGTTGCTGGTACTGACAATTTCCTGCCTAGCCTGTCGAAGATGGGTCCGCAGGATCTACGCGATGAGGATAAGGGAGCTGGATCACGACGCCATTGTCCGACGGGTCTTTCACAATTTGGACGATCTATCTGGTGATTAGACGGTGTTGGCCGGCCGCTGGTCAAAACCGGTCGGTTCCGGCCGTCCTTCAGAAAACCCTTTAACGTGAGCGGCGTGCGTGCGCTTGCGCAAGTTACAAGGCGCTCTTCTTCAGCGCTAGCGCAACCTGAGAAAATTAAAGCAACGATAGATGCAGCTACCTTCATCGCTTGCACTTTTCACTACCTTTCGTATAGCTGGAAAAATATATACGTCAGCGATTAGCTGGACAAATTATTATTCGCTGGCGCGCTGCTGCGCAACCTGCACGGATAGACGTATTTCTCCTCAGAACTGCCTGATACAAAGATCAAGCCGCCCCCCCTCAGTTCGAAGCATCCTCAAGCGTGTAGCGGAAAGGAAGTGCGTGCGGCCTTGGCGCACGATAAAATCCGCAGACTCGTCCTGTGGTATAGGCTCTCGCTCGAAGACCGCAGCTGCTTCTTTGTTGGTCGAGGGGGCAACCGTGATGGAAAAGCGCCAAAGACCGGCACCGGTGACGGCAAACTTACCATTATATATCGGCATAACAACGACATTTTCGTAGTCGCCCACACTGGCCGGCGAGCCGCCGTCCCTTAAGCAATCGCTGTAGAAGCTTGTCAGTGCCGGGACGTGAGTTGTTTGTGCCTCAACAGACCACTCGAAGCCGAGCATCACCAAGGCTGCCGCTAAAAAATGTCTCATTACGTGCCCCCGAAATTGTTTGCAGCCTAATGTTGACTTAAAGCAGTTGCAAGTTTGCACTTTATAGTGCGCCCAGGTTCAATCCGGAAGCGCAAGCAAAAAGCAGAAGTTACAATCAAGAATTACCGAAAATCAGCATGAAATACAATATTGAGGGATCATTACTGCTGCTATATGCAATAACATGCAAGTGTACAATTTCCGCTCGATCTAACGATCCGCCTCAGCAAGGCACCCCTCACCCCACCAACTCCCGATCAATCAACACCGCCAGCAGCAGCGCCGGCCCGCCATGCGCCACCCAGGCATGGTTCGTGCCGCGCTGGATCACCACCTGCCCCGGCTTGATGCGGGTTTCCGTGCCTTCGAGGATCAGCGAGACATCGCCTTGCAGCAGGCATATGATATCCAGCGAATGGGTTTCATGCATCGCCGAGTTGCGGCTCTGGTCAATGATGTGATGGGCGCCGCCGACACTGGCGAAGGCAGCGCGCGTCGCTTCGTCCAGCGCTGCCTTGGGCACGCCTTCGGGCTGCGGCGAAACGACGAACCAGCGCACCTGCACATTGCCCGGCCGTGGCCCCAGCACCGCCTGCGCGTTGCCAAGGTCGGCATGGTCCCGCGGGTTGAGCGGGCCTTGCGCCAGGTCCTCCCAGATCTCGAACAGCCCGCCCACGTCCGGCTCGCCGGCGCTGGCGGAGGGGCCGCCATCGATGATGATGATGGACTTGCCGTCCATGCCATCCCCGGTGATCACGCGGCGCATGGCGTCCTTGAAGGCGGTCATCGGCGGGGGCTCCGTGAGGTTGGTGTGGGATGCTAGCGCGTGAAGGGGGCGGGTCGCAACGTCATGCCCGGTTGGGGATGGTTGTCCGCCCACCCCAGGCCGTCACCCCCGCGAAGGCGGGGGNNCTCCCTCCCCCTTGCGGGGAGGGCGACTCGTGCCGCTTGGCGCGAGCGGGGTGGGGGTGCCGCCCTGTCAGGATAGAGTGCGAACCCCCACCCCGCTCGGCTGGTGCCGAGTCGCCCTCCCCGCAGGGGGGAGGGAGAGAGGGGTTCGTTAAATCCGCTCTTTCACGTAGCGACCGGGGGCATCCTCGATCGCCTTGTACTTGCCCTTGCCCGGCACCCGCGCCTTGATCTTCTTGCCCGAGCGGGGGGCGAGCCAGTTGATCCAGTCCGGCCACCAGCTGCCCTTGGTTTCCTTCGCGCTGGTCACGAACGCCTCAAAGGAGGCCGGCAGCGTGTCGCTGGTCCAATATTGGTATTTGTTGGCGGACGGCGGGTTGACCACGCCGGCGATATGCCCGGAGCCGGCGAGTACGAAGCGCTTGTCCCCGGTGAAATAGTTGGTGAGCTTGTAGGCTGAGCCGGCGGGGGCGATATGGTCCTCCTTGCCGCCCTGTATATAGGCGGGCGTGGCGACCTTGCTCAGGTCCACCGGCACGCCGAGCACAGTGATGCCGCCGGGCTTGACCAGCAGATTGTCCCGATAAATGTCCTCAAGGTAGCTCTTGTGCCATTTGGCCGGCACGTTGGTGGCGTCCGAGTTCCAATACAGCAGGTCGAAGGGGAAATAGTCCTTCCCCATCATGTAGTTGTTGACGACATAGCTCCAGATGAGATCGTTGGAGCGCAGCATGTTGAAGGTCATCGCCATGTTGCGGCCATCGAGATAGGGCTTGTCCGCCGTCAGCCGGTCCAGCGTCAGCATCGTCGCATCATCGATGAACACGGCGAGGTCGCCGCACTCGCTCATGTCCACCTGCGCCGTGAAGAAGGTGGCGCTGGCGACCTTTTCCGCCTCGCCGCGTGCCGCCAGCACGGCCAGCGTGGCGGCGAGCGTGGTGCCGGCCACGCAATAGCCGATGGTGTGGGCGCTGCCGGTGCCGCAGATATCGAGCACGACATCGAGCGCGGTGAGCTGGCCCTCCCCCACGTAATTGTCGAGCGTCACATCGGCGAGCGTCTCATCGGCGTTCTTCCAGCTGACGACGAACACCGTGAGGCCCTGCTCCACCGCCCAGCGGATGAAGCTCTTTTCGGCCGTGAGATCGAGGATGTAGAACTTGTTNNTTGTTGATCCAGGGCGGGAAGATCAGCAGCGGCGTCTCGTACACCGTCTCAGTGCTCGGGCTGTACTGGATGAGCTGGAACAGCCGGTTCTCGAACACCACCTTGCCGGGGGTGACGGCAACATTGCGGCCCACTTCAAAGGCGTTCTCGTCCGTCATCTTCATCCGGCCGGTCTTCAGGTCCTCCAGCAGGTGCTCAAGGCCCTTGAGCAGGTTGCTGCCGCCGGTTTCCGCGGTCTTCTTCAGCACTTCCGGGTTGGTCATGGCGAAGTTGGAGGGGCTCATCGCATCGACGAACTGCTTGACGAGAAACTGGGCGCGGGCCTGCTCGCGATCGTCGAGCCCTTCAAGCTCATGCGTCGCCTGCATCACATAGCTGGAGGTAAGCAGGTAGCTCTGGCGCAGAAAATCAAACGCCGGGGCCTCGCGCCAGGCATCGCCGGCAAAGCGCTTGTCCTTCACGTCCGCAACCGGGCTGGGCGAGCCGCCGGGGATGAGGAAGGACTGCCAGAGCGCCATGGCATCGCTCATGTAGCGTGTTTGCAGCTCGAGCAGCTTTTGCGGCTCGCTGAGCATGGCGCCCATGGCGCGCTGCCAGGTGCCGATGAGGCCGAGCGGATCGGGCGCGGGCATCACGTCCTGCTCGCGGCTGAGGAACTCCAGCATCATTTGCTGGCCGCGACCGGTCAGCTCGGTCCATTTCTGGAATTGCTCCAGCGGCTGCGGATCGAGCGGCACATCGGCCATGCGGATTTCCCCAACAAAAAATTCGTCATCTCCTCATACGTGCCGCCGGGCGCCGGCGCAAAGCCCAATCCGCTCCCGCGCGGGGGGTAATTGATCCCTTCCCACACCGGCCCAACGCCGGTATGAAACCCGAAATCTCCGGGTTTGCCCTGTGCGCCGGAGCCGTGTTTCACCAAAGGCCCGATCAGATGATGACGCCCGTGCCAAGCAACCCGACGCTGCGCAGCCTGCTGCCCGCCGCCGTTGCCGCACGCGCAGCACGTGGTTTCGCCCGAGCTAGCCAGGCCGCAAGGCCCGCCTGAAAAAGGCAGTTCCGGCCCCGGCACCGATGCATTGCCGGCCGCTTTTGCCGCCCATCTAAGGGCCAGGCAGAGCGCGAAAAACCGCCCGTTTCCTTTGTATTTGCGGCGTATTGGGCGTATCCAGCCCGTGCGCGCCTGCCGAAAGCGACCAGCATGACTGAAGAATTTTACCGCATCAAACGCCTGCCGCCCTATGTCATCGCGGAGGTCAATTCCATGCGCGCCGCCGCCCGTGCGCGGGGGGATGACATCATCGATCTCGGCATGGGCAACCCCGATTTGCCGCCCCCGCCCCATGTCATCGCCAAGCTCGCGGAAGTCGCCGCCAAGCCCGACGCCCACGGCTATTCCGCCTCCAAAGGCATCCCCGGCCTTCGCCGCGCACAGGCTGCTTACTACGATCGCCGCTTCGGAGTTGATCTTAACCCCGAGACGGAAGTCGTTGTAACGCTTGGTTCAAAGGAAGGCCTGGCCAACCTCGCCCAGGCGATCACCGCGCCCGGCGATGTCGTGCTGGCGCCCAATCCGAGCTACCCGATCCACACCTTCGGCTTCATCATCGCCGGCGCCACCATCCGCAGCGTGCCTACCACGCCGGACGAGCACTACTTCGAGGCCCTTGAGCGCGCCATGCGCTTCACCGTGCCCAAGCCCTCCGTGCTGGTAATGGGCTACCCCAGCAACCCCACTGCCGAAACCGTGGACCTGGCCTTTTACGAGCGCGTCGTCGCGTTTGCGAAAAAGCACCAGCTCTGGGTGCTCTCGGATCTGGCCTATTCGGAAATCTATTTCGACGGCTGCCCGACGCCTTCCATCCTGCAGGTTCCGGGCGCCAAGGATGTTGCTGTCGAGTTCACCTCGATGAGCAAGACCTACTCGATGGCCGGCTGGCGCATCGGTTTTGCCGTGGGTAATCAAAAGCTTATTGGTGCACTCACACGGGTGAAGTCCTATCTGGATTACGGCGCCTTCACGCCCATCCAGGCTGCTGCCGTCGCCGCGCTCAACGGCCCGCAGGACATCATAGAATCCAACCGCCAACTCTATCATCGCCGCCGCGATGTGCTGGTGGAAGCCTTTGGCCGCGCCGGATGGGAGATTCCGCCGCCGCGCGCCAGCATGTTCTGCTGGGCGCCACTGCCACCGGCGCTGGCCCATCTCGGCAGCCTCGAATTCTCCAAGCAACTCCTCACCCATGCCGGCGTCGCAGTGGCACCAGGCGTTGGCTATGGCGAGGATGGCGAGGGCTTTGTGCGCATCGCCATGGTGGAGAACGAGCAGCGCCTGCGCCAGGCCGCCCGCAACGTGCGGAAATACCTGCAATCCATGGGCGTCAATACGCCTGCAAAGGCAAGCAACTGAGCCGCTTCCAGCCCCTTCCCCGCGAGTGGAAGGGGCTGGACAGGTGCGAACGCTCTTGCGCTTTGCCGTCGCCACCGCGAATAGCGGCGTGGTAATTCCAGCGCGGAGCCTGCAATGACCACCCCACTTCGTATCGGCCTCGCCGGCCTCGGCAATGTTGGCGCCGGCGTCGTAAAGGTGCTGGATGACAATGCCGATCTGATCGCCCGCCGCGCCGGCCGGCCGATCACCATCACCGCCATCAGCGCACGTGATCGCAACCGGGATCGCGGCATCGATCTCTCGCGCTTCGAGTGGGTGGATGACGCGACGGAACTAGCTGGCCGCGACGATGTCGATGTGGTTGTCGAACTGATCGGCGGCTCGGATGGCCCGGCGCTCACACTCGCTCGCCGCACCCTCGCCGCCGGCAAGGCGCTCGTCACCGCCAACAAGGCGCTGCTCGCCCATCACGGCTTGGCGCTGGCCGAACAGGCCGAGTTTCAGCAGGTGGCCCTGCGCTACGAAGCTGCAGTTGCCGGCGGCATCCCGGTCATCAAGGGCATTTCGGAAGGTATGGCCGCCAACCGCCTAAGCCGCGTCTATGGCCTGCTGAATGGCACCTGCAACTATATCCTCAGCCGCATGGAGGCCGAGCGCCTGCCCTTCACCCAGGTGCTCGCTGAAGCGCAGGCCGCTGGCTACGCCGAGGCGGACCCAAGCTTTGACATCGATGGCATCGATACCGCGCACAAGCTTGCCATCCTTGCCGCCCTGGCCTTTGGCGCCCGCATCGATTTTGCCGCCGTCGCCACCCATGGCATCCGCGCTGTGGAACTGGCCGATATCGATCAGGCCCAAGCACTGGGCTTCCGCATCAAGCTCGTCGGGCTGGCCGAGGAGCAGGATGGCGCGCTGTTCCAGCGGGTCCACCCGGCGCTTGTGCCCCTCGATCACCCTCTTGCCGCTGCCAGTGGCGCGCTCAATGCCGTGGTGGCTGAGGGTGATTTCGTCGGCCGTCTGCTGTTTCAGGGCCGCGGCGCCGGCGAAGGCCCCACCGCCAGTGCCGTTGTGGCCGATATTATCGATATAGCGCGCGGCACCAGCGGGCATCCGTTCGGGATGCCGGTAGCGGCGCTCGCCGCACTACCGCCCGCTGACACAGCCGGTCGACAGAGCCGCTATTATCTGCGTCTGACTGTGGCGGACCGCCCGGGCGTTCTGGCGGAACTCACAGCTGCGTTGCGAGACCATGGCGTCTCCATCGAGAGCCTCATCCAGCGCGGGCATGCCGCCAGCGGCGATGCGATGCTGGTGATGGTCACGCACATGGCGCAGGAGGCGCAGGTGTTGGCCAGCCTGGCGCAGATGTCGCTCAGTGCATCTGTCACTGGCGCGCCGGTGATGATGCACATTCTGGATTTCTGAGCGCGGGCCTTCCCTCCCCCGGGCAAACCTCTTACACCCCGGCGAAATCGCCGCACCGGAGATCGCATGACCACCACGCCCCGCAGTTCAACGCTAGATCGCGTGCTCGTCCTCGAGATGGTCCGTGTGACCGAAAATGCCGCAATCGCCTGCTCGAAGCTCATCGGCCGCGGCGATGAAAAAGCCGCCGATGCTGCCGCTGTGGAAGCCATGCGCGACGCTCTCAACCAACTGGATTTCGATGGCACCGTCGTCATCGGTGAGGGCGAGCGGGATGAAGCACCGATGCTCTTCATCGGTGAAAAGGTCGGTCGGGCACAGGGAACTGGTCCCAAGATCGATATTGCGCTCGATCCACTGGAAGGCACAACAATCACCGCCAAGGCTGGCCCCAACGCACTCGCCGTGCTGGCCATCGCCGAGGAAGGTGGACTGCTCAACGCACCGGATGTCTACATGGACAAGATCGCCGTTGGCCCCGGCTATCCTGAAGGTGTCATCGACCTGCGCAAGAGCCCGACCGAGAATGTTAAATCGGTTGCCGCCGCCAAGGGCGTCGCACCGGGTGATCTCATTGTCTGCGTGCTTGATCGTCCACGCCATGAAGCACTCATCGCCGAGTTGCGCGGCCTTGGCTGCGGCATAATGCTGATCCCGGACGGCGATGTCGCCGGCGTTATCGCCACCACCAACCCGGATACCGGCATCGATATCTACATGGGCTCGGGCGGCGCACCAGAAGGCGTGCTTGCAGCCGCAGCGCTGCGCTGCGTTGGTGGCCAGTTGCAAGGCAAGCTTGTGTTCCGCAACGAAGATGAGCGCGGCCGCGCCTATCGCTGGGGCATCACCGATCTCGATCGAATCTACAAGCTCGACGACCTTGCACAGGGCGATGTCATCTTCGCTGCAACCGGCGTCACTGATGGCTCGCTCCTGAAGGGCGTCAAGCGCCGCCGCGATGGCGTCATCACGACCGAAAGCGTCGTGATGCGTGCCTCATCGGGCACAATCCGCTGGGTGAGCGGCGAACACCGCGCTCATCGCCACGCCTAACCGATGCTGGGTACAGCCTGCCCGACATTGCGGGTTTGCAGGCTCCCGCTCGCCAGGTCTGCTAGCCGATGACCAATGTCTTCGGCGTCGCCGTGTCGCTCCTTGGCCAGCCTTGGCTCTGGCGCGGCAACATCATCCCTGGCGGCGAGCTTGATGGCCGCGGCGAAGACGAACTGCTGCAGCATCTGTTCCGCGCTCGGGGCGCGGTGCCGGAAGACTTTGCGCGGCTCAAGACCCCGACTCTACGGGATTGGTTGCCCGACCCGGCAATCTTTCAGGACATGGAAGCAGCCGCCACGCGCCTTGCCAACGCCATCGGCGCGAATGAGAACATAGTCATATTCGGAGATTATGACGTAGATGGAGCAACTTCTGCCGCCATCCTTATACGATACCTCAGGAGCGTTGGCACAGATGCGGGCCATTACATCCCCGATCGCTTGCTGGAAGGTTACGGTCCCTCAGCGGATGCACTCGTCGCCCTGAAGGCCAGCGGTGCAGATCTGGTCGTTACCGTTGATTGCGGCACACAGGGCTTCGAGGCGCTCGCCGCCGCTCGCGCCGCCGCTCTGGATGTGATCGTCGTCGATCACCATAAAGCCGCTACGGCGCTACCGCTCGCCCTGGCCCTCGTTAACCCGAACCGCCTCGATGAAACACCCGAAGCCGCTGCCCATGGCCATCTCGCCGCCGTCGGTGTCGCCTTTCTGCTGGCGGTGGCGCTCAATCGTCAGTTGCGGGCGCGCGGTCACTTCAACACCCGGCCCGAACCGCGCCTTACCGATCTGCTTGATATCGTCGCGCTGGGCACGGTCGCCGATGTTGTGCCGCTCACCGGGCTCAACCGCGCTTTCGTAACCCAGGGCCTCAAGGTCATGCGCCAGCGTCGCAACCCAGGCATCACTGCGTTGCTTGACGTCGCCGGCCTCGCCCGCCCGCCGCAGGCCAAGGACCTCGGTTTCGCACTAGGCCCTCGAGTGAATGCCGGTGGCCGGGTGGGTAAATCCGATCTTGGCGTACGGCTGCTCACCACTGATGATCCGCAGGAAGCGGCGGAACTGGCTGCAGAGCTGGACAGGCTGAACATCGAACGCCGCGGCATCGAGGCCGAGGTGACCGAAGCTGCCCTGGCGCTGGCCAGGCCGGATGAGAATGCCGCTGTTTCGGTCGTCGCCGGCGCAGGCTGGCACCCCGGCGTCATCGGGATCGTCGCCTCCCGTCTCAAGGACCGGCTTCACCGGCCCTCCATCGTCATCGCCATCCAGCCAGACGGCACTGCCAAGGGTTCGGGCCGCTCAATGCCGGGCGTTGATCTCGGCGCAGCTGTACTGGCCGCAAAAGACCATGGGCTACTTATCGCGGGCGGGGGCCACGCCATGGCTGCCGGGCTGACCGTGACAACAGATGGGATTGAGGCCCTCTCGGCCTTCCTAAACGAGCGGCTCTCTGCTTCGGTGGATGTCGCAGCTACGACGCGCGCCCTGCACATGGATGCAGCCGTTGCCCCTCGTGGCATAAGCCTCAGCCTGCACGAGACGCTGGAAGTCGCCGGTCCTTACGGACAGGGTTGGTCGGCCCCGCGCGTCGCCTCCGGACCATGGACAGCTGTGGACGTGCGCATAGTCGGAGAGAACCACCTCAAGCTGATGCTCAGCGGCGCAGATGGTGCACGCTGCAAGGCCATTGCCTTCCGGCATGCGGAAACCACGCTTGGCGCAGCGCTGCAGGGTGCACGCGGCCGTGCATTCTACGTGGCTGGCAGGATCAAACGGGACGAATGGAACGGCAAGCCCAGCCCTGAGATCGAAGTCGACGATATCGCCTGGGCTTGAGGCATTCCGCCGGGCAGCGAGGTTACCCGGCAAGAGCCTCGTTACGAGGCGGCCACGGCCTTTTCCTGCTGCGCCGCTACACGCCGCCAGCGCATCGCACCGCCAAGCAGGCCGAACCCGCTGATCATCATAGCCCAACTGGCAGGCTCCGGGACCGGGCCCGTGCCGCCGGGCACTTCTGGCTCACCGTCACCGCCACCCGGAGGCGCAACAGTGGCCGACGCCAACCCTACCGCTACGCCCCCGTTGGAGCGCGAGCCGAAGCCGAGCAGCTGGCTTGGGCCGGTGCCATCGTCCACATCACCCGGCAGGCTGCGCGCAAAGCCAGTGAGGTCTCGCAGAGAGTCAGGATCAACATACTGGGTCTGCGCGATCAACGGGGCCGCCAGCGTCACCGGGATGCACGGACTGCTCTCCAAAGGCGACGAAACTTCACTTGGCTCTCGAGCGCTTACCGCCATGGGCTTGGCAACTGCCAGCTTCTTGGGAATGGGCGTACTTGCAACTCGCACAACTGCTGGACGCGGCTTTACAATTGATGCCACCTTGTTGACGGCAGGCACCGTAACGGCACCACCAACACCAGCCGAGAGACACATCAACAACTTTGCTGCCGCCGGATTCATACTTTGCCACCCTGTTTATTCATTACGCAACTTTTCTTTTAGCAGATTGCGAACCGCTGAAATACAGGGATTTTCATACTATTATCGTTAAGAAACAGACAGGCGGCAGCGATGGTATGTCAGGCCATCGGCAACTCATCCACAGCAAATATCACCAGCCTGCTTGACGGCACGCTCTGCGCCATCTAGCAGGCGCGCTCCCGGCCGGTCCCTTCGTCTAGCGGTCTAGGACGTCGCCCT
>DIUN01000045.1 GCA_002423025.1 Sphingomonadales bacterium UBA6157
AACGCCAAGAAGTACATCGAGGACGGCCATCATGGCGGCAAGGGCAGCGAAGCCCATAAGGCAGCCGTGACCGGCGACACCGTGGGTGACCCTTATAAGGACACTGCCGGCCCCGCCGTGAACCCGATGATCAAGATCACCAACATCGTGGCGTTGCTGCTGCTCGCAGCTCTCGCCGCGTAACGACAGGGCCCCGGGGCGGCTCTCACCAGCCGCCCCGGAGCTTTTGCCACATTCCCCCCGCCGCCGGCAGCGGCCATGGGACTCCGCACCGCCAGCGCACAGGTCGCCGCGGCAGCAGGAAAGTCCCCCGCGCGGTGTCGCAGCTTCCCTTTTCCCGCACCAAGGACCGCTCGGGCCGTTCCGTACCCAGCAGCCGGCTTTCGCGCCTTGCCCGCTTCGGCAGCATGGCGGGCGGCGTCGCGGGCGGCATGCTGCTCGATGGCGCGCGGCAGCTGGCGCAGGGCAAGCGCCCGAGCCTGACGGACCTGCTGCTGACGCCGGCCAACGCCGTGCGCGTGACACACCAGCTCGCCAACCTGCGCGGCGCCGCGATGAAGATGGGCCAGCTCATGTCCATGGACGGCGGCGATTTTCTGCCCGCCGAGCTCTCCGAGATCATGGGCCGGCTGCGCGCCGATGCCGAGCATATGCCGCAAAGCCAGCTGCAGGCGGTGCTCGATCTGCGCTGGGGGCCGGGATGGCAGGATCGCTTCACGGGCTTTGGCTTCACGCCGATTGCCGCCGCCTCGATCGGACAGGTGCACCGCGCCACCACGAGCGATGGCAGGGATCTGGCCATCAAGGTGCAATATCCCGGCGTGCGGGCAAGCATTGACAGTGATGTCGGCAATGTCGGTACGCTGATGAAAATGTCCGGGCTGTTGCCGGCAACGCTCGACATCGCGCCGATGCTCATCGAGGCGCGGCGGCAACTGCACGAGGAGGCCGATTATGAGCGCGAGGCCCGCTATCTGGCGCGCTTCGGCAGCCTCCTCGCCGATGCACCGGATTTTATCGTGCCGGCCCTGCACGCTGATTTCACCAAGCCAAGCGTGCTCGCCATGTCCTATGTCGAAGGCGTGCCGGTCGAGTCGCTGGAGACTGCGCCCCAAGCCGAGCGGGACCGGGTGATGACCCTGCTCATCACGCTGCTGTTGCGCGAGCTGTTCGAGTTCGCACTGATGCAGACCGATCCGAACTTCGCCAACTATCGCTACCAGCCCGCCACCCAAAAGCTGGTGCTGCTGGATTTCGGCGCCTCCCGCGAAATCGCACCCAGCCTCGCTGCGGACTATCGCCGTCTGCTCCGTGCCGGCTTTGCAGCTGAAGGCGCGGCGGCACGGCAGGCCATGCTCGATCTCGGCTTCTTCGATGCCCGCACACGGCCACATCACCAGGAGGCGGTGCTCGCGGCCTTCGAGTCTGCCATGGCGCCGATGCGCACCCCCGGCCTGTTCGATTTCGGCGACCAGAGCCTGCCCGCGCAACTCCGCGAGCAGGGCATGGAACTGGCCGCGGACCGCGAGTTCTGGCACATCCCGCCCATCGACACGCTGTTCCTGCAGCGCAAGTTCGGTGGGCTGTTCCTGCTCGGCAGCCGGCTCAAGGCGCGGGTTGATCTGCGCGCGCTGCTCGGGCCGTATCTCTAGGGCAACTCTGGTGCTTCGGCGTGGAAATCCACCCGCATCCGCATCGGCCCCACCGGCGTGACAAAGTGCGTCTGCCCCGGCAGCACCAGCCCCGGCGAGCCCGGCGAGAGCAGCACCGACGAGAGTGGATCAACATAAGTCAGCCGCAGCTCGCCTTCGAGAACATGGATGACACCCCAGGTTCCGGCCTTGGTGCGATGGTCGGCCCGGAGTGCCGCCGGCAGCGTGATCTCATCGAAAACCGGTGTCGAGCGATAGGGCTGGCTGGCCATGTCAGCGAGCCTCGCGCGGCGGCAGGCGGAAATAGAGCGCCAGCTTGAGGCTCTGGGCGATCCGCTCGGCCTTGGCCTGCAGCTCCGCAGCGATGCCGGGCGCCATGGTCTCGTTGGTCACATCCGCCCAGATCGACAGCCAGCGGTCGAACATCGGCGGCGTAATGGTCGCGAGATGCTTCATGTGCGCCGCCATCGGGTTGCCCTTGTAGCGCCCGGAGGTGAGCATGACAGATGACCAGAAGGCCATCAGCTTCTCAAGGTGCGGCTTCCATTCGGTGATGGCATTGTCGAACACCGGGCCGATCAGCGCATCGGCGCGCACCCGGTCATAAAAGCGCGGCACCAACCCGGCGATCTCGGCCTCGGTGATCGCGGCTGCCTGGCTCCCGATCTGCGATTGCATCGTTCGTTCCCATTCTGAAGCGAGCGCCAATCTACCGCTCATCCTCAAAAGATGCAATTTAAATACATCTATCTCGATGCTTCACCGTGCGCCGAGCCTCACCTTGCGCGCCAGCCACGCCGCCGCCTGCCCTGGCGTCTGCTTGTCTGTATCACGGTCCACCTGCCAGTTGGCCTCGCGCATCGCCTCCACCGCAATCCGCCCTTCCAGCCCGGCCAGCCGCCCCGCCAGATCCGGCCGACGCGGGCCGACCAGCAACAGCGCGTCATAGGCCGGCAGCGCGCCGCGCGGGTCGGTGAGCAGCACCAGGTCATCCGCCGCAATCCGGCCATCGCTGGAAAACGCCGTGATCACATCCGCCTCGCCATCCTTCAGCGCCCGCACCATCAGCGTTGGCGTATAGGCCGTCAGCCTTGCAAAGTTCAGGCCATAGGCCGCCTTGATCGCCGCCCATTCGGCGCGGGACTGGAACTCCAGATCGGTGGCCAGCCGCAGGCCGGGGGCGCGCGCCGCAAGGTCTGCGAGGCTGCGGATGCCAAGCCGCTCGGCATCGGCACGCCGCATCGCCAGCGCATAGGCATTCTCGAAGCCCAAAGCCGCCGCCACCTGCACCTTGTGCTGCGCCGGCAGCTGCGTGCGCAGCTCCGCCAGCATCCGGGCGCGCGGCACACTGTCCTTGCGGCTCAGCGCGGCCTCCCACAGCGTGCCGGAATAATCGACATAAACATCGATATCCCCCGCCGCGAGCGCCCGGAACGCCACCGCCGAGCCAAGCCCCGAGCGGATGGTGACCGGCTGGCCCTGCGCCTTCAATTCATCGGCTATCAGCGCCGCCAGGATGAACTGCTCACCAAAATTCTTGGCACCGACCACCACGGCACGCTGGCTGCCTTGCGGCGCACGGCCCTGCCAATACCAGCCAACCACCCCGACCGTGAGCGCCGCCAGCAGCGTCAGCCCCAGCAGCGCCTTGCCCCAGCGCCGCACGGCAAGCCCGGTTTCCGCCAGGCCCAAAGCGGCATCGACGATGATCGCCAGCAGCGCCGAGGCGAGGCAGCCTGTCACCACCAGCGCCCAGTCCTCGATCTGCAGGCCGGCAAAAATCAGGTCACCAAGGCTCTTCTGGCCGACCGTGGTGGCAAGCGTTGCCGCGCCGATGGTCCACACCGCCGCCACGCGCAGCCCGCCCATCACGATCGGCGCCGCGATCGGCAGCTCGACCTGGAACAGCCGCTGCGCCCGCGACATGCCGATGCCATCAGCAGCATCGAGCGTTTCGGGCGGCACGCTGGCCAGCCCGTCGGCCCCGCCGCGCAGCAGCGGCAGCAGTGCATAGAGCGCCAGCGCCAATAGGCTCGGCAACAGCCCCAGCGCCGGCACGCCAAAGCCGGCCAGCCGCTGGGTGGCGGCCGAAACCAGCAGCAGCAGCGGATAGAACAACGCCAGCAGCGCCAGCGCCGGGATGGTCTGGACAACCGAGGCCACGGCCAGCACCGGCCCGCGCAGCCGCGGCCGTGTCGCCATGGCCAGCACCAGCGGCACCGCCACCAGCATCGCCAGCGCCAGCGCGGCGGCGCTCACCCCCAGATGCGCCGCCAACCGGTCCGGCAACATGGCGAAAGCCCGGGCCCATTGCGCGTTCATGCCGGCGCTTTCCGGGCCTGCAGTGCCGCCAGCCGCTGAGCTTGCGCCAGCGGCGCATCCACCAGCGCCCGCACCGCCGGATGCACACTGCGCACCAGCTCTGCCGGTGTTGCATCGGCGACGATGCGTCCGGCCTCCATCACCACCACCCGCTCGGCGCGCAGCAGCGCATCGGCCAGATCATGCGTCACCAGCAACGCCGTGAAGCGCCGCTCGCGGTGCAGCGCCTCCAGCCTGTTCCCCAGCGCCGCCCGCGTTTCCGGATCGAGCGCTCCGAACGGCTCATCGAGCAGCAGCAGCGGCGGCGCGGCGGCGAGAGCCCGCGCCAGCCCCACCCGGCTGGCCTGCCCGCCGGAGAGCTGCGCCGGCAACCGCTCGGCAAAGCTGCGCGGCAGCTCCACCAGATCGAGCATCTCGGCAACTTTCGCCCGGCGCGCCGCCGCGTCCCACCCCAGCAGCCCCGGCACCGCGGCAATGTTTTCCGCCACAGTCCAGTGCGGGAACAGCCCGACGCCCTGGCTGGCATAGCCGATGCCACGCCGCAGCTGCGCCGGCGCCTGCGTTGCCACGTCCTCGCCGCCAAGGCGCACGTTGCCGGCATCTGCCGCCACCAGCCGGTTGGCGAGGCGCAGCAGGGTCGTCTTGCCGGCACCCGAAGCCCCGGTGAGTGCCACCAACTGGCCGGCGGCTATGGAAAGGCTCACATCGTCGATGGTCGGCACGCCGCCGCGCAGCACCCGCACGCCGGCATAGTCCAGGGCAGGGGGCGCAGCATCCATCACGGCGGACTGTGCCGCCCGGCGCTGCATCCCACAAGCGCCGGAGCGCGAAGCCACTGCGCTTTCATGACGATTTCGGGCATGACGATTTCAAGGCAGGCCACCATCATGGCAATTCGCCATGGCCTCCGTCCGCCCCAGCGGCTATCCAGCAAGCCGATGCCTGCCTCCCCCACGCTTCCGTCCGCCCGCCCGCTGCTGCTTGCGCCGCGCTGGTACCCGCTTGTGGCGCTGGCCGCCGGTGCCATCAGCGCTCTGGGCTTTGCCCCGCAGGAGTGGTGGCCGCTCACCGTGCTCGGCGTCGCCGGGCTGGTGGCGCTGCTTGATGTGGCGCCCACCCGCCGCTCGGCCATGCTCAGCGGCTGGCTGTTCGGCTTTGGCCAGTTTGCTGTCAGCCTCACCTGGATCGCAACGGCCTTCACCTTCCAGGCCAAGATGCCCCCGGCTGTCGGCTGGGTCGCGGTCATCGGCCTCTCCATGTTCCTGGCGCTTTATGTGGCGCTGGCGGCAGGGCTGGCACGCACGCTGGGCGCCGGCGGGCTTGCCCGGGTGCTGGTGCTGGCAGCCTGCTGGATGCTCGGCGAGTGGCTGCGCGGCTGGGTGCTCACCGGCTTCGCCTGGAACCCGCTGGGCGCTGCCTGGCTCGGCGCGCCAGGCGTGGCGCAGTTCGCCGAGTTCATCGGCGGGCTGGGGCTCTCCGGCCTCATGGTGCTGGCCGGCGGCGCGCTGTGGCTGATGCTGCGGCCGGTCGCCTCCATGGCGGGGCGTGGTGCCGGGGCGCTGCTGGCGCTGGTGCTGGTCGCCGTCGGCGCCATTGGCGCATCCCGCAACACCGAGACGAACTTCTTCGACAATCCCAGCCTTGTCATCATCCAGCCCAACATCGGGCAGGGCGAGAAATATGACCCGGGTGCCGAGGAAGCGCATCTGCAGCGCTATCTCGACATGACGCGCGATGCGCTGGGCGGCAAGCCGGCGGCAGGCCTTGCCACGGGCTCGGGCGAGGACGTGCTGAGCGCCCCCGGCCGGTCCTTCATTACCCCCGACGAAGCCGCGATCACCACCGGCGTGGCCGGCATCGAGGTCGGCGAGGTCGCGCTCTCCGAAAAACTGGCGATCAGTGAAGAGCAGGCTCCGCCCGCCATCGTCATCTGGTCCGAATCCGCCGTGTTCGGGCTGGTGGAGGAAGACCCGGCGCTGCGCCGCCGCCTCGCCAGCGTGCTCGGCCCGCGCGATCTGCTGATGTTCGGCGGCGTGGCGGCCAACCGCGCAGCCAATGGCGAGATCATCACGCTCACCAACAGCCTGTTCGCGCTTGATTCCAGCGGCAAGATCCATGGCCGCTACGACAAGGCGCACCTCGTGCCGCTGGGCGAATATGTACCGGCCAGGGCTTTGATGACCCGCATCGGCCTTGCCCGGCTCGCCCCCGGAGACCTGGATTTCGCCGCCGGCCCTGGCCCGCAGACGCTGGCGCTGCCCGGCCTGCCGCCCGCCGGCATCCAGATCTGCTACGAGATCATCTTCGGCGCCAACGTCATCGATGCCGCCAAGCGCCCGGCCTGGATCGCCAACATCTCCAACGATGCCTGGTTCGGCCCCAGCGGGCCGCCGCAGCACCTGGCGCAGGCCCGGCTCCGCGCCATCGAGGAGGGCCTGCCCGTGGCCCGCGCCACGCCCACCGGAATCAGCGCCATCATCGATTCGCGCGGCAATGTGCTCGCCTCGCAGGCGGCAGGCACCAGCGGCGTGCTGCGCGCCACGCTGCCGCCGCCGCTGCCCGCCACGCGCTTTGCCCGGCTCGGCCATGGCAGCAGCGCCATCCTGGGGGTGTTGCTGCTCGGGCTGGGGCTGCTGGTCAGCCGCCGGCGCTGAGCCCGGACCCGCGGCAAAGCCTTTCTATCATATAAAGCAATCTTTATGCCCCTTGCGCGGCAGGGGCAGCGGGCCTAGACGCCATGTGCCTATCCAGAACAACGGGACAGCCCATGACTCGCTCCTCCTTTCTCTTCACCAGCGAATCGGTTTCCGAGGGCCATCCCGACAAGGTGGCGGACCAGATCTCCGATGCCGTGGTCGATCTCTTCCTCAGCAAGGATCCGGAGGCGCGCGTCGCCTGCGAAACCCTCACCACCACCAATCGCGTCATCCTCGCCGGCGAAGTGCGCGGCAAGGGCATGATCGATACGGATGGAAACTGGGCGCCCGGCGCCCAGGAGGAAATCCAGCAGGCCGTCCGCGCCACCGTCAAGCGCATTGGCTATGAGCAGACCGGCTTCCACTGGCAGAACCTGCATTTCGAGAACCATCTGCACCCCCAGTCCGCGCACATCGCGCAGGGCGTCGATGCCGGCGGCAACAAGGATGAAGGCGCTGGCGACCAGGGCATCATGTTCGGCTATGCCACCGACGAAACGCCCGATTTCATGCCCGCCACGCTCTATTACTCGCACAAGATCCTCGAGCGCATGGCGGCGGACCGGCACAGCGGCATCGCGCCGTTCCTGGAGCCGGATGCCAAGAGCCAGGTGACTCTGGCCTATGAGAACGAAGTACCGGTGCGCGCCACCGCGCTGGTTGTCTCCACCCAGCACAAGCCGGGCTATTACTGGCACAACAACGAAGGCGACCCGGCGCTCTACAAGGTGCTGCACGATTATGTGATGGGCGTGTTCCAGGATGTGCTGCCCAAGGGCTTCATCACGCCGGAAACCGTCATCCATGTGAACCCCACCGGCCGCTTCGAGATCGGCGGGCCGGATGGCGATGCCGGCGTCACCGGCCGCAAGATCATCGTGGANNGCGGCGGCGCCTTCAGCGGCAAGGACCCGACAAAGGTCGATCGCTCGGCGGCCTATATCACCCGCTACATGGCCAAGAACATCGTGGCGGCCGGCCTCGCCCGCCGCTGCACCATCCAGCTCTCCTACGCCATCGGCGTGGCAGCGCCGCTCAGCGTCTATGTCGATCTGCACGGCACCGGCTCGGTGGCGGAGAGCCGGCTGGAGGCGGCGCTTCCCGGCCTGCTCGGCGGCCTGACGCCACGCGCCATCCGCGAGCACCTCGGGCTGAACAAGCCGATCTACCAGCGCAGCGCCGCCTATGGCCATTTCGGCCGCACGCCGGATGCCGATGGCGGCTTCTCGTGGGAGAAGCTCGATCTGGTCGAGAAGCTCAAGGCCGCGCTCTGAACGCAACAAAAAGGGCCGCAGCCTCGCGGCTGCGGCCCTGATCGTTCGCTCCGGCGCTCAGCTGTACTTCAGCGCCGCATCATCCAGATCGATGGACGGGAACATGTCCTTCTCGGTCCAGTAATCCTGGCTGTGCCGCCATTCCGGCTTGTCGCCGGCGCGTGGCAGCAGGTGCATGCCGCGGGCGAGATAGCCCGAGTTCATGTTCTCCTCTTCGATCCATGGTCCCAGAGTCATGTTGTGGTCTTCCGGCCGCAACGCCGGCACCACGGCATGGGCGCCCTTCTTCTTCATGTGCGGCAGCAGGCGGCAGACGAAATCCGCCACCATGTCCGCCCGCAGCGTCCAGCTGGCGCGGAAATAACCGAACACCCACACCATGTTGGGCACGCCGGTGAACATCATGCCGCGCCATGTCACTGTCTTGCTGAAGTCCAGCGGCTGGCCATCGATGACGAACTGGATATCGCCGAGCACGTTGAGATTGAAGCCGGTTGCCGCGACAATGATGTCCGCCTCCAGCGACTCGCCGGACTTCAGCGCGATGCCCTTGTCGGTGAAATGGTCGATCTCGTCCGTCACCACCGAGGCCTTGCCGGCGCTGATGCCGGCAAACAGGTCACCATCCGGCACAAACGCCACGCGCTGCCGCCATGGGCGATAATGCGGGGTGAAGTGCTTCATGTCATAGCCCTCGGGCAGCAGCGAGCGCACCGCTGTCAGCAGCTCCTCGCGGACCACCTCGGGCTCCTCGAAGCACCGCCGGGTCAGTTCCTTCTGCTCGAAATTGCGCTGCTTGCGGACGATCTCGTGAATCCACGCCTCATCGACCTGCAGGGCGCGCAGCTGGTTGGCAAGCACATCCTCGTTCAGGCCGGGGATGAAATAGGTCGGCGAGCGCTGCAGCATCGTCACATGCGCCGCGGTCTTGGCCATTTCCGGAATGATCGTGGCGGCGGTGGCGCCAGAGCCGATCACCAGCACGCGCTTGCCGGCATAATCCAGGTCTTCCGGCCACTCCTCGGCATGGACGAGCTTGCCCTTGTAGTCCTTCATGCCCGGCCAATCAGGCATGAAGCCCTGACGGTGGCGATAATAGCCCTGGCACATCCAGAGGAAATTGGCGGTGAACACCCGCTTCTCGCCGGTATCGGTACGTACGGCCTCGATGGTCCAGCGGTTGGCCTTGCTGTCCCAGGATGCCGTGTCGATGCGGTGGCCGTAGCGGATGTGCTGGCCAAGGTCGCTCTCGTCGATCACAGAGCCGATGTAGGACTGGATCTCGGCGGCCGTGGCGATCGGCGGCCCGACCCACGGCTTGAAGCGATAGCCGAAGGTGTAAAGATCACTGTCAGAGCGGATGCCGGGGAAGTTGTGCGAGAGCCAGGTGCCGCCATAGCTGCCCAGCGCCTCCAGAACGACAAAGCTGGTGCCCGGTAGCTGGTGCGTCAGGTGCCAGGCCGCGCCAACACCGGAAATGCCGGCGCCGACCACCAAAACATCGAAGTGCTCGGCCGTGCCGGGGGGCGCGGCCTGCGGCCTGTCGAGTGTCTGTGTCGCCATGGGGAATTCCTCCTGATCGGACGTTCCGGTTACCGATCCAGACAAGACCCGGCTTTGATCCGCGTCAATTCCGACAAGTATCAGCCCCCGGCCTTTCCATTCGCCTCGGGCTCGGGCAATTGCTGCCTCCATGCTCGATGCTCCTCCTGACCCCGCCTCCATCCGACGGCTCTATGGCCGCCGCTCCGGCCACAAGCTGCGCATCGGCCAGGCCGCGCTGGTGGAGAACCTGCTGCCCACCCTCACCGTGCCGGCCAAGGGCGACATCACGCCCGAGGGCCTGTTCGGGGATGCCAGGCCGCTGTGGCTCGAGATCGGCTTTGGCCGGGGCGAGCACATGGCCGGGCAGGCCGAGGCGCACCCGCACGTCGGCATCATCGGCGCCGAGCCGTTTCTGGATGGCGTTGTCGGCGCGCTGATGGAGGTGGAGGCGCGCGGCCTCACCAACATCCGCATCCACAATGGCGATGCGCTGGACATCCTGGACCGCGTTGCGCCCGCCAGCCTTGACCGGGTGTTCCTGCTGCATCCGGACCCCTGGCCCAAGGCCCGCCATGCCAAGCGCCGCTTCGTCAATCCCGGCCCGCTCGATCTGGTCGCCCGCGCCCTCAAGCCCGGCGGCGAGCTGCGAATCGGCACCGATCACCCGGTCTATTGCCGCTGGGCGCTGATGCAGATGAACAAGCGCACCGATTTCGAGTGGCTGGCGCAAACCCCGGCGGATTGGCAGCACCGCCCCGCCGATTGGCCGCAGACCCGCTACGAGGCCAAGGCCCGCCGCCTCGGCCATGAGGTGTGGTACTTCCGCTATCGCCGCCTGCCGTGAGCCGGCTGCTCGCCTGCTGGGAGCTGGGGCATGGCCATGGCCATCTCGCCATCCTCGCCCCCGCAGCCCGCAGCGTTGCCGCGCTGGGCCATGAAAGCTGGCTTGCCGCCCATGATGTGGCTGCCCCCGCCGCGCTGCCGGATGCGCCTTTCGCCCGGGTGCTGCCCGCGCCGGTCTGGCTGCGAAGCCGCGCCACCGCACCCACCCACGGCTTTGGGCAAATCCTCGCCGATGCCGGCTTTGCCGATGATGATGGCCTTGCCGAGCTCGTCCGCGCCTGGCTGGCGCTGATCGATCTGGTCGCCCCCGCCGGGCTCTATGGCGAGCATGCCCCGGCCTCGCTGCTCGCCGCGCACATCGCCGGGCTGCCCGCCGCCCGCCTCGGCACGCCCTTTACCTGCCCGCCGGCCACCCGCCCGCTGCCGGATCCGATGCCCTGGCTGCCCGCTGCCCGCCCCGAGCGCAGCGCCGCCGATGCCGTGGCGGACAGGGTGGTGCGCAGCGTCTGCCGCCGCTTTGGCGCGCCGCTGCTCGATGGGCTGGCGGCGCTGCTCGCCACCGCCCCGCCGCTGCTCGCCAGCTGGCCCGAGCTGGGCAACCAGCCCCGCACGGACGCGAACTGGCACGGCCCGCTCACCGGCCTGGCCGCCAGCACCCTGCCCGATTGGCCCAGCGCCCCAGGCCCGCGCATCTTCGTTTACCTCGGCTTCGAGCGCCCCGCCGCCCGGCCGCTCGCCGAGGCGCTGGCCCGGCGCGGCTGGCCTTGCCTGTGGGTGAGCGAGGCCGCCCCCGGCTTCCCGCTGGCGCCGAATATCCGCCATGAGGCCGAGCCGCTGGCCATCCGCCCGGCGCTCGCCGCCGCCACGGTGTTCGTCGGCCGCGCCGGCCATGGCTCAAGCCTTGATGCGCTGGCCGCCGGCTGCCCGCAGCTCATGCTGTTCGATACGCTGGAGAGTGAGGCCAATGCCCATGCCCTGGCCAGCCGCAGCCTTGGCCGCAGCCTTGCGCCGGGCCAACGCAACGCGGTGCAGATCGGCGCGGCCCTGGATGCCCTTGCCAGCGCCGACGCTCCGGAGCGCCACGCCTGCGCCGCTGCCGCCGCCCGCCATGCCGGCTATGATGCCGCTGCTGCTGCCGCCGCCTTCGGCCAGGAGCTCGCAACAGCCCTGCGGCTCTAACCCGCAAGATTGACCAACGCCGCGCCCTTCACTAGGCAAATGGGCGTGAGCATCAGCTATCTCGATTTCGAAAAGCCCGTCGCCAACATCCAGGCCCGCGCCGCGGATTACCGCGCTGCCGGCGATGAGGCCGGCGCCAAGCATGCCGAAGGCGCCGCCCGCCGGCTGCTGGCGGAAACCTATGCGCGGCTCACGCCGTGGCAGAAAACCCAGGTCGCCCGCCACCCCGGCCGCCCGCATTTCGGGGACATGGTTACCGCCCTGGTGGAAGATTTCACCCCGCTCGCCGGTGATCGCGCCTTTGGCGAGGACCATGCCATCATCGGCGGCCTCGGCCGGCTGCGCGGCCAGAACACCCCCGTCATGGTCATCGGCCATGAGAAGGGCAATGACACCGCCAGCCGCGTGAAGCACAATTTCGGCATGGGCCGGCCAGAGGGCTATCGCAAGGCCATCCGCCTCATCGAGCTGGCCGGGCGCTTCAACGTGCCGGTCGTCACGCTGGTGGATACTGCCGGCGCCTTCCCCGGCCTCGATGCCGAGGAGCGCGGCCAGGCCGAAGCCATCGCCCGCGCCACGGAAGCCTGCCTCGCAGCACCCGTCCCGATCATCGCCGCCATCACCGGCGAGGGCGGCTCCGGCGGCGCCGTGGCGCTGGCGGCGGCAGACCGGGTCATCATGTTCGAGCACGCGGTTTATGCCGTCATCTCGCCCGAGGGCTGCGCCTCCATCCTGTGGCGCACCTCAGACAAAGCCAACAGCCATGCGCCGGACGCCGCCGAGGCGATGCGCGTGACAGCGGCCGATCTCAAGAAGCTCGGCATCATCGATACCATCGTCGGCGAGCCGATGGGCGGCGCGCATCGCGACCCGGCCGCCGCTGTCGCCGCGCTCAGCATGGCCATCGCCAGCGAGCTGACGCCGCTGCTTGCCATGGACCCGGCAGCCCTGCGCCGCGCCCGGCGCAACAAGTTCGTCGAGATGGGCCGGCTGCTCTAGGCCAGAGACACTTGCGCGGGCAGGCGGCAGCGCCCCCTCCGCTACGGCTTTGTCACAGTGATCTTCAGGTACGTGGCGGGGATCTCGGTGTCATCCGCACCGGCGCGATTGTGCGTTACGAAAAGCTCGGTCAGCTCGGCCTCAAGCTGCCCGGCCCTGCCATCCTTCGCGGCCGCTTCGAACGCATTCATCGTCGGCCCGTAATATCCGATGAAGTTCTGGAGCAGTTCGCGCGGCGGCATCGGGGCGCGGAAGACATAGGTTGCGCGCTCGCAAACAATATTCTCCGCCGGCACGCCAGCTGCCCCGAAGCGCTCCCGAACATTGTCTTCAACGCCCCATGTCACCGGGCTGATGAAGCCCTCGGGCGGCGGCGGCGTGTAAGCGGCGCTGGTTTTCAGAACCTGGGCGATCAGCGTCGGATCACCGGGAATCCAGTTCCCCATGACAGCGCGGCCCCCACGGCGCGTGACGCGCATCATCTCCTTTGCCACATCATGGGGGCGCGGCGCGAACATCGCGCCGAACATGCTCACGACAAGGTCGAAGCTGTCGTCAGCGAGATCCTGAAGGTTCGATGCATCGCCTTCCTGGAACCGGAGATTGTCGAGCCCGGCGGCAGTGGCGCGGGCGTTGCCGGCAGCCACGAGATTCTCGGCAATATCGACTCCCAGCACATTGGCCCCGCGCTTGGCTGCCGGCAGTGCCGTCGTGCCATCACCGCAGCCAAGATCGAGAACGTCCAGGCCCGGCTTGACCCCAAGGCTCTCCACCAGTTCCTCCCCGGAATCGCGCATCGCCATGGCAATCCTGGTGAAGTCCCCCTTCTCCCACAGCGCCTTGTTCGGATTCATGTGCTCGCACTCCATCCCTGCAGCGCCAATCCATAACACTTTACACTTGCAGAGTCATACAGCCCAGTCGGCCATGAAACTCCGCCATCTCGCAACCAAATCCGTTCATTGAGCCGCCAACATTGCCGCGCTACAGTCCGGCCCATGCGCAAATTCAGCCTCGCCCTTCTCCCCCTCGCCCTGCTGGCCAGCGCCAGCGCAGCCCAGGCGCCGGGGTTTTCCGCCACGGACAAGCAGTTGGGCGCGCAGGAGCATCCCAAGCTCATCGCCCAGTTCGGCGGGGCCTATCGTGGGCCGCAGGCCGAGTATGTCCGCACCGTCGGCCAGCGCATCGCTGCCCAGTCCGGCATGGCGACGCGGCCGACCGATTATACCGTCACCCTGCTCAACTCCAATGATAACAACGCGTTCGCCATCCCCGGCGGCTATGTCTACATCACCCGGCAGCTGCTGGCGCTGATGAATGACGAAGCCGAGCTGGCGTTCGTGATGGGCCATGAAGTCGGCCATGTCGCGGCCCGCCATTCCCAGAAACGCCAGCAGCGCTCAGCGCTCTCCGGCCTTGGCGCGGCGCTGCTCGGCGCCGTGACCGGCTCGGACATCATCGGCCGCGTCGCGGGCACCGGCGCGCAGCTCTACACGCTGGGCTTCTCGCGGGACCAGGAGCGCCAGGCGGACAGCCTTGGCGTGCGCTACCTGACATCCTCGGGCTATGATCCGATGGCCAGCGGCGACATCCTGGCCTCGCTCGGCGCACAGACCGCGCTGGAGGCACGGCTTGCCGGCCGCAGCGCCAGCGCCCCGGCCACCTGGCTCTCCACCCACCCGGCCAATGGCGAGCGCGTCGCCCGCATCCGCAAGGAGGCCTCGACCTTCACCGCCCGCGCCGGCGCCCGCGCCACCAACCGGGACCGTTTTCTCGATGCCATCGATGGCATGCCCTATGATGATGATCCTGCCGAGGGCGTCATCACCGGCACCAGCTTCCGCCATCCGGCGCTGGCCATGGCCTTTGAAGCGCCGCAAGGCTTTGCGCTGCAGAACAGCCCGGCAGCGGTGATGGGCAATGCCGGCGCCAATGGCCGCTTCGAGTTCAGCGGCGGCAAGCCGGACACAGCAGACCTCACCGCCTACAGCGCCGCGCTCTGGCAAAAGGCCGGCGCCACTGGCGGCACCCCGCGCCTCACCCGCATCAACGGTATCGACGCCGCCATCAGCACCACCCGCGCCAACACCAAGGGCGGCGCTGTCGATGCCACGCTGGCCGTCTATCGCTGGGCGCCCGATGCCTATTATCACATCCTCGCCATCGCGCCGGCGGGGCGGGACCCGGGCTATGACCAGCTCATCAACAGCCTGCGCCGCCTTACCCCTGCCGAAGTGCGCGGCATCCGCGGCCGCCGCGTACAGGTGCTGACTGTCAAGCGCGGGGACACGGTGCAGAGCCTGGCCGAGCGCATGGCTTACACCGACGACAGACTGGCGCGCTTCACCATCCTCAACGGCATAGAGGCCAACACGCGGCTGGTGCCGGGCAGCCGCATCAAGCTCATCGTGCAATAATGCCCTTGCTGGTGGCGGCCGCCGCGCTGATCGATGCGGACAATCGCGTTCTCGTCGCGCAGCGCCCGGCCGGAAAATCGCTCGCCGGGCTTTGGGAGTTCCCCGGCGGCAAGCTGGAGCCGGGCGAAACGCCGGAAGCCGCGCTGGCCCGCGAGCTGGAGGAGGAGCTGGCGATCAGCGCCCAGGCCTTTTCGCCTCTCGGCTTCGCGAGCCACGCCTATCCGGATTTCCACCTGCTGATGCTGCTCTATGCCTGCCGCAGCTGGCAGGGCACGCCGCTTGGCCAGCAGGGCCAGCCGCTGCGCTGGGAGCCGCTGGCCAGCCTGCACACGCTGCCGATGCCACCCGCCGATGTGCCGCTGATCGAGGCCCTGCGCCGCGCGCTCGCCTGACCCTGTCATCCCGGCGAATGCCGGGACCCCGCTTCTGCAAGCGCAACGCCTCGAAAACCCGGCCCCACAGCCACACCCCGCAAAAAATCCCGCATCCGCCGGATTCGTTTTGTTGCCGCCGCATGACAGTGCCGCTATGCCACCCCCGAACGCGGCAGGGGCGACCATCCATGAAAATTCTCGCTGGCAACGGCAATCCGGAGCTTGCCCTGGCGATCGCCAACTATCTCGACATGGAATTGACCGCCGCTTCGGTGCGGCGCTTTGCCGATGAAGAGATCTTCGTCGAGATCCACGAGAATGTGCGCGGCGAGGATGTGTTCGTGGTGCAGCCCACCGCGGCCCCGGCCAATGACAACCTGATGGAGCTGCTGATCTGCATCGATGCGCTCAAGCGCGCCTCGGCCCGCCGCATCACCGCCGTCGTGCCCTATTTCGGTTATGCCCGGCAGGACCGAAAGCCCGGCCCGCGCACCCCGATCTCGGCCAAGCTGGTGGCCAATCTCATCACCATCGCCGGCGCCAACCGCGTGCTCTCCGTTGATCTCCACGCCGGGCAGATCCAGGGCTTTTTCGATATCCCGACGGACAATCTTTACGCAGCGCCGGTCATGGCCGCCGATATCGAGGCGCGGCTCGGCAAGCAGGACCTTACCGTCGTTTCGCCCGATGTCGGCGGCGTGGTGCGCGCCAGGGCGCTGGCCAAGCGGCTCGGCAATGCGCCGCTGGCGATCGTCGACAAGCGCCGCGAAAAGGCCGGCGAATCGGAGGTGATGAACATCATCGGCGATGTGCAGGGCCGGATGTGCGTGCTGGTTGATGATATCGTCGATAGCGCCGGCACGCTGTGCAACGCCGCTGCCGCGCTGATGGAAGCCGGCGCCAAGGGCGTGACGGCCTATGTGACGCACGGCGTGCTTTCCGGCGGCGCAGTGGCGCGGGTGGAAGGCTCGGCGCTGACCGAGCTGGTCGTCACCGATTCGATCGCAGCGATCAGCTCGGTAAAGCTGGCGAAGAAGATCCGCCACATCACCATCGCGCCGCTGCTGGCCGAAGCCATGCGCCGCACCAGTGAGGAAAGCTCGGTCAGCTCGCTGTTCGATTAAGCGCTTTGACGGGNNCGGGCCGGTGCCGCATCCACGTCAGTGGATGAAAACCTAAGCGCCGGTGGAGCGATTCACGATGCGACCGTCGGGTAGATACACCTTGTCCGCCGTCACATACTCACCCTTGGCCGAGCAGATGCCACCCGGGTCCTTGGCGCGCATCTTGGCGCAGAACTCGGTATCCGGCCGCGGCTGGGCCTGCGCCAGCGCAGCGCCGGCAACGATGCCGGTGAGCGAGAGCGCCAGTGCAGCAGTGGTGAAAAACGTCTTCATCTCTGGTCCAATCCTCGCGGGAAACCCGCTTGAAGCCACTATTTAGCGGTCCTTTGCTTTCACAGCCATGAATATTGCAGCCCGGCGTGACAGCCCGGCGCCCAGCGGCTAATCCCGATGGGGCATGGACGCTCCGCCGCCCTCTTCCCGCCTCGCTGTCGATCTGGCCGCGCTCACGGCCAACTGGCAGCGCTTCGCCCGCGCCAGCGGCGCCGCCGCCTGCGGTGCCGCCATCAAGGCCAATGGCTATGGCCTTGGCGCCCGCCCTGTCATGGACGCACTTGCCGCTGCCGGCTGCAGGGATTTTTTCGTGGCGCACTGGGCCGAGGCCGCCAAGATTGGCCCGTTGCCGCAGGGTGTGCGCCTCGCCGTGCTGCACGGCGCCGGGCCGGGGGAACTGCCGGCTGCGCTCGCCTCGCCCGCCGTGCCGGTGCTGTGCACCCCGGCGCAGGTGCAGGCCTGGAAAACCACCGGCCGGCCTTGTGACGTGATGATCGATACCGGCATGAACCGCCTGGGGCTCTCACCCGCCGAGGCGATGTCCGGCCTGCTCGATGGGCTTCTCGAAAGCCGGGCGCTGCACACACTGCACAGCCACCTCGCCTGCGCCGATGAGCCGGAGCATCCGCTCAACGCGGCGCAGCGCAGCGCCTTTGCCGCCGTGGCCGCGCACTTCCCCGCTGTTCGCCATGCATTGGCCAATTCCGCCGGCATCGGGCTGGGCGCGGGCTACCATTTCGGCCTCACCCGCCCCGGCATCGGGCTTTACGGCGGCGGGCAGTCGCCGGATGGCGCGCCGCTGGCGCCGGTGGCCAGCCTTGCCGCGCGCATCCTGCAAATCCGCGACGTGCCGGCCGGCGCCAGCATCGGCTATGGCGCCACGTTCACCACCAGCCGGCCCAGCCGCATCGCCATCGTCTCGCTGGGCTATGCCGATGGCTATCCGCGCGCGCTCTCCAACAAGGGCCTTGCACACATCGCCGGCACGGCCTGCCCGCTCGTCGGCCGCGTCTCGATGGACCTGACGGCGTTCGACATAACAGACGCGCCCGCGCCCCTGGAGGGGGACGATCTCGCCATCGCATTCGACCTTGCGGCAACTGCGGACGCTGCCCGCCGGTCGCAATATGAGTTGCTTACCGGCCTCGGCCCTCGCTATGCCCGCATCTACAGATGAGCAGCCTCCTCTCCAACATCGCGCAAACGCTCATCGCGCTCGGCAGCGTCGTGCTCGCGCTGTTCGCCACCATCGGCAAGCTCACGCGCTTCGCCGGCGTCGCCATCGGCCGCATCGTCCGCCCGCCCTGGTATCCGGCGCAACTGTTCGAGCAGATGCTCATCATCGGCTATTTCTCGCTGCCCGTGGTGGGCCTCACCGCGCTGTTCACCGGCTCGGCGCTGGCGCAGCAGATCTACATTGGCGGCAGCCGCTTCAATGCGGCCTCCACCGTGCCCGCTGTCACCGTCATCGGCATCGTGCGTGAGCTTGGGCCAGTGCTGGGCGGGCTGATGGTGGCCGGCCGCGTCGCCAGCGCCATGGCCGCCGAGCTTGGCACCATGCGCGTGACCGAGCAGATCGACGCGCTCACCACGCTGCGCACGGATCCGTTCCGCTATCTCGTCGCGCCGCGCATCATCGCCGCCGTGCTCGTCATGCCGCTGCTGGTGCTGGTCTCGAACGCGCTTGGCGTGATGGGCGGCTGGCTGCTCGCCACCCAGCGGCTGGGCTTCAACTCCGCCGCCTATCTCAACACCACGGCGCAGTATCTGGAGGCGGATGATGTCATCTCCTCCATGGTCAAGGCCGGGGTGTTCGGCTTCTTCATCGCGCTGATGGGCTGCTACCATGGCTACAACAGCAGTGGCGGCGCCGCCGGCGTGGGGCGCGCCACCACCAATGCCGTTGTCTCGGCCTTCATCCTCATCCTGCTCTCCAACCTCATCATCACCGTGATCGTGTTCGGCGGATGAGCGTCAAGATCAGCCTTGCCGGCGTGCACAAGCATTTCGGCCCCAAGCAGGTGCTGCGCGGCATCGATCTTGAGGTGCAGACCGGCGAATCGATGGTCATCATCGGCGGCTCGGGCACCGGCAAATCGGTGATGCTCAAGTGCATCCTCGGCCTCGTCCACCCCGATGCCGGCAGCATCCTGGTGGATGGCCAGCCGGTCATCGGCCTCAAGGGCAAGGCGCTTGCCGCCCACCAGTCCCGCTTCGGCATGCTGTTCCAGGGCGGTGCGCTGTTCGATTCGCTGCCGGTGTGGCGCAATATCAGCTTCGCGCTCTCCGGCCCGGCCCGCGAGCGCCGCGCCGCCGCCATCGACAATCTCGCCCGCGTCGGCCTTGGCGCCGATGTCGCGGACCTGCGGCCGAACGAGCTTTCCGGCGGCATGCAGAAGCGCGTCGCGCTGGCCCGCGCCATCGCCGCCCGCCCCGAGATCATCTTTTTCGATGAGCCTACCACCGGGCTCGATCCGATCATGGCCGATGTCATCAACGATCTCATCCGCGGCCTTGTCACCGAGCTTGGCATCACCGCGCTCACCATCACCCATGACATGTCGAGCGTCCGCAAGATCGCCGATGAGGTGGCAATGATCCACGAAGGCCGTATCATCTGGCATGGCCCGCGCGATTCCCTCGATTCTGCCGAAAATCCCTATGTGGACCAGTTCATCCATGGCCGCGCCGAAGGGCCGATCAAGATGCCGCTGAGGAAGCTCTGATGCACGGCCCGGTGGTCCGCGCGCCGGCCTCGCCCGGCGCTGCCGAGCTGGTGCAGCTGCTCGGCCGCGCGGCCGATGGCGATGCCGCCGCCTTCCGGGATTTCTATGATCGCACCTCGGCGAAGCTGTTTGGCATCATCCTGCGTATCTTGCCTGACCGCGGTGAAGCGGAAGATGTTCTGCAGGAGGTTTATGTGACGATCTGGCGAAAGGCGGCGGAATTCGATTCCACCCGCGCCAGCCCTGTCACCTGGGCCGCGACCATCGCGCGCAACCGCTCGATTGACCGGCTGCGCGCCCGCGCCAGCCGCCCCGCCGCGCCGCTGGAAACCGCGCATGACGTGGCGGATGCCGCCCCCATGGCCGATGCGCTGATCGATACCATGCGCGGCGCGGCCAGCGTCCATGCCGCGCTTGCCGCGCTGGAGCCACGCCAGGCCGCCGCCATCCGCAGCTGCTATTTCGAAGGCCTGACCTATGAGGCGCTGGCCGAGCGCGAGGGTGTGCCGGTGGGCACCCTGAAAAGCTGGGTGCGCCGCGGCATCCTGCGCATGCGCGCCGCCATGGCCGAAGCCGGAGCCACGGCATGAGCGGCCCCGATGACATGCAAGGCGACATGCCCGAAATGACGCCCGACGAGATCCTGGCGCTCGATCTGGCGCTGGGCGCGCTGCCCCGCGAGGAGCGCCGCGCCGCCCAGCTGCGCCTGCGCTCCGATCCTGCCTTCCGCGCCCTTGTGGAAGGCTTTGAGGCCGATCTCTCCCCGCTCGATGCCACCACCGATCCGGTGCTGCCGCCGCGCAGCGTCTGGGAGGGCATCCTTGCGGAAACCGCGCCGCAGCCGGTGCGCACAGCAGCGCCCGTGAGCGCTCCCAAGCCATCCTTGTGGAACAGCCTCGCCCTGTGGCGCGGGCTGGGTTTTGCCGGCACCGCCGCTGCCGCCATCGCGCTCGTCACCGCCGCGCCGCAGCGCCAGCCGCTGGCGCCCGCCGAAGTCGCCACGGCCACGCCGGAAGCGCCGCCGCAGATGCTCGCCGCCAGCCTGGCCGGCGCCGATGGCACGCCCCTGCTCTCCGCCACCTGGGACCCGCTGCGCGGCACTGTCGTCATCACCCCCGCCGCCAAGCCCGAGGCGGAGGCCGCCGGCACCACGCCCGAGCTCTGGGTGATCGAGGGGGACAAGCCGCCACGCTCGCTCGGCACCATCGATATCAGCGGGCCAAATGCCCATGCCATCTCATCGCAGCGCATCGCGGGCTTGCAACCGGGCTCGACGCTCGCCATCTCCATCGAACCGATGGGTGGCAGCCCAACAGGCCTTCCGACCGGGCCTGTCGTTGCCACCGGCAAGCTCAGCGCCATCTAGCCGCAAGGCCAGGGGCCGCAGGTTCGCCAGTACCGATCGGGCGTCGGCGCTGGGCGGCAATTCAGTCTGTCCTGCGGCCCAGTGCCGACGATAAAAGCGCGCCGACGATAAAAGCCCGCGCTTTCAAGCAACGCGCCGGCTTCACTCCCAATTCATCGCTGCAACGGCACAACAGGTCGCGAGCAACTGCGACAAAACCGCGACGGAGCGGCTGCGACAAAATCGCCGTGCGGCACCACATCGAAACCCATGGAGAGCCAGATGCGTAAGATAAGCCGTCCACTCACCCCCGGTGGAACGAACATTCAGGAGTTTTCCATGCCCGTTTCCAAGTCCGCTTTTCGCGCTGCCTTGTTTGCCGTCGCCGCTGCCGGCCTCACGGCGCTGCCGGCCTATGCCCAGATGGCTGATCCGGTGATGGTCGGCGGCGCGCCGATGTATGCGAGCAAGAACATCATCGAGAACGCCGTCAATTCCAAGGAGCACACCACGCTGGTCGCCGCCGTCAAGGCTGCCGGCCTCGTCGCCACGCTCTCCGGCCCTGGCCCGTTCACCGTGTTCGCCCCCACGGATGCCGCCTTCGGCAAGCTGCCCGCCGGCACCGTGGAAACGCTGGTCAAGCCCGAGAACAAGGGCACGCTCACCAGCATCCTCACCTACCATGTCGTGGCCGGCAAGCTCGGCGCGGCAGACATTGTTGCCGCCATCAAGGCCGGCGGTGGCTCGGCGGTGCTCACCACCGTGCAGGGCGGCAAGCTCACCGGCTCGCTGATGGGTGACAAGGTGATGCTCACCGATGCCAAGGGCGGCATGTCCATGGTCACCATCGCCGACGTGAACCAGTCGAACGGCGTGATCCACGTCGTCGACACGGTGGTGCTGCCGTAAGCGACCCCCAGCTTGCGACGAAGCGCCGACGGGCGGGCCGCAAGGCCCGCCCGTTTTCGTTTGGGGCGTTGCCAGCGCAATGCTCGCGGCGCTACATTGCCAGCAACCGGCGATAGTCCGGGTGGGGTCCGATCACCAATGCCGGCCAACACTGCCATCGGAGCCGCGCTGCCGCCCGAGTCCGCTCGCGTCTGGATCGTCTATCGCAAGCCGGCGCCGGCGCTGCGCAGTCTTGTTTCCGGCTATCATTTCATCGAGATCGGCCCCGGCGACGAGCCGATCGAGGACATCGCCTATCCGAGCTGGGCGATCCTGCGCTTCACCATTGGCGGCCCGGTGTGGCAGGCCGGCTACCGCTCGCCGCTGCCCGATGTACCGCCATCGGCGCTGTTCGGCACCAGCAGCCTGGCGGCTCGCATCCGCACCGGCGGTGGCCTGCTCGTGGGCGCCGGCCTTACGCCGCTGGGCTGGGCGCGGCTGTTCCAAACCGATGCCGCGCGCTTTGCAGACCGCATCACGCCGCTCGAAGCCCTGGTGGGCGAGGCCGCCGGCACGCTGCGGCAGCGGCTGCGCAGCCAGACCGATGAGGACAGCTGGACCGAGGTGCTCGATGAATGGTTCCTCGCCCGGCTGGCCGAGGCGCCGCCGCTGTCCGGCGATGTGCTGACCCTGCACCGCATGCTGATCGATACCGCTGCGCCCAGCCTCGATGCCATTGCCGCCGCCCTGTCGATCACGCCGCGCCATGTCGGCCGGCTCTCGCTGTACAACTTCGGGCTGACGCCAAAGCTGCTGCTGCGCCGGGCGCGCTTCCTGCGCACGCTGATGCCACTGCGAAACCCGGACCCTCGGCCGCTGGCCGAGCGCATTGGCGCCGATTACACCGATTACGCGCACTTCGCCCGCGATTGCCGGGCCTTTCTCGGCATGTCACCAGCGGCGTTCATGGCCATGCCGCGGCCGATCTCGGATGCCTCGACCATCGAGCGCAGCCTCAAGCTCGGCGCCCCTGCGCAAGCGCTGCACCGGCCGGACACCCTCTAGCCAGCCGGTATGATTCGGACATTGCCGCTGGTCCGAAACGTGCCACCCGGCCCGGCCAGCGAGTGAACCGCCCGAATTCCCCGGCAATTTGTTTACACCCGCCCCGGCGCGTCGCCCGGCGCGCATCCCTGAAGCCGCTTGGCACGGTCGTTGCAATGCAGATCCCGCGGGAGCGCACCTCACCAGCTCCCGACCTGCACCGATGCAACCACAAGAGGGTCAGTAATTCTCATGCGTAACATCACCATCTTCGCAGCCCTGCTGCTCGGCAGCGCCGCCGCCGCCCATGCCACGCCAACCGTCTGGGAGAGCGATTTCGGCACGGCGTTCCTCTCCGGCGATGATCAATACACCACGACCGGCCTCGGCTTCGCCTTCCCGATCTTCGGCGCCAGCCATACCAATGTGGAGGTCAACACCAACGGCATCATCAGCTTCGCCCCGGGAACGGCCGGTTCCCTGGGTCTCACCCCAGCGGACCTGCTCGCCTACAACCCCCGTCTGGCGGTTTCGTCGTTCGACATCGTGACGTCCGTCTATCTCAACACGGCTGTCGCTGGCCGCGCCGTCTTCACCTGGAGCGGCTTTGAATACAGCGTCGGCACGCCGATCACGACACAGGCGCAGCTGTTCTCCGATGGCCGCATGATTCTCGGCTTCGATGGGCCGGGCGTGCCCGTCCGCAGCATCCTGACCGGCCTGAGCGAGGGCGGCGGCGCCCTCGATCCCGGCGGCAGCAACCTCAACGGCGGCAGCTTCAGCACCGGCAACAGCTTCTACGAATATTTCGCCACCAGTTCCTTCGATCTCAACCAGGCGAACCTGTTCATCACGCCGGGCAGCAGCGGCGGCTTCACCGTCTCGACGCTCGCACCGTCGGTCGCCGGCGCCGTTCCCGAGCCTGAGAGCTGGGCCATGCTCACCATCGGCTTCGGCCTCGCCGGCGCCATGCTGCGCCGCCGCCGCACGCGCCCGCTCGCGGCATGAGACAAACCTGACAACTTCGGGCCGCGATCATCAGGTCGCGGCCCGTTCACCGTGTTCGCGCCCACGGATGCCGCCTTCGGCAAGCTGCCCGCCGGCACCTGTCTTTGGTAGTTCGCGCTCTCCACCCTCGCGATTTCTTGTTCTGGGAGAAGGGAGAACAGGTTGACGTCAAGATAAAGCACGCGTCAGAGAGAAGCATGGTCGAGAAGGATTCTGAGCCCGCGGCCTCTGGCCGGTTGACGCGCTGGATTGAACAGCTCCCGTTAACGCAGAACCATCCGGTCTTCGGTCTGGCCGCCACGCTCGGAATTTTTGCATTCGCATGGTTGTTGCGGGCTGCCGTAAACGATGCGCTCCCGCCCGGCTTCCCCTACGTCACATTCTTCCCGGCTGTTATCGTGACATCGTTCGTGTTTGGCGTGCGCTTCGGCGCCTTGTCTGCGCTGCTTTGTGGAATAGTTGCCTGGTTTTACTTCATCACTCCGCTCAATTCGTTTGATCCGGATGGGGCAATGGTTGCGTTTGTCTTCTATGTCTTCGTCGTAGTGACCGATCTGGCCCTTGTTCACGGGATGCAAACGGCCAACAGGCAGCTGAGGAGGGAGCGCCAACTCACCCGGGATCTGGCTGACGCCAAGGAACACGTGGTGCAGGAGCTGAAGCGCCGTATTGCAGAACGCAAGGAGGCGGCTGACGCCTTGTTTGAAAGCGAAATGAAAACGCACCTCGCGACGCAGACCGCGGGGATCGGGCTTTGGCAATGGCATGTTGAGACCGGCAACGTCCGCTGGGATCGCACGATGTTCGAACTGTATGGCATCTCTCCGACCGCAGACGGGTCGGTCCTGTACAGCGACTATATCGCCAGCGTTCATTCTGACGACGCCGTTCTCCAGGACATGGTCCTGCAGGACACTGCCCGCAGATGCGGAGAGAGCAAGCGCGAATTTCGTATCCTGCGAGGCGACGGCGGTAGCGTCCGCCACCTTCTTGCCGTGGAAGTGGCGCGAGCCGGTGCCGATGGAAAAACCGAGTGGGTGGTGGGCACAAACCTCGACATCACCGAGCAAAAGAACCGTGAGAACCATGTGCAGATGCTCATGGCCGAGGTAAATCACCGTGCAAAGAACATGCTTGGCGTCGTGCTGTCGGTAGCGCATCAGACGCGCGGAACCGACCACGCCGAGTTCATGCAGCATTTTTCGGCCCGCATCCAATCTCTGGCTGCGGGACAGGATGTGCTTGTCGAGAACGAGTGGAAGGGCGTGCAGGTCGATACGCTCGTCCGGGCACAACTCAACCATTTCAAGGATCTGCTCGGGAACCGCATTGCCCTTGGTGGCGACGACGTCTGCCTCTCACCTGCTGCCGTGCAGACAATCGGGATGGCGCTCCACGAACTCACGACCAATGCCAGCAAATACGGCGCGTTGTCTGACGACCATGGCCGCATCACGATCACTTGGCGGCGCATCCAAGGTGCCGACACAAACCGCTTCGTCATGACTTGGCTCGAGTCGGACGGGCCGCCCGTCGTGCCGCCGCAACACAAAGGCTTCGGTTCGACCGTGACAGGTAAAATCGTCAGGATGAGCGTCGACGGTGACGTGGAAACCGAATTTGCGCCATCCGGCTTTTCGTGGCGGCTCGATTGTCCGTTGGAAAACGTAATGGACAAGGAAGACCGATGAGCGGTTTGACGCCCGTAGAGCTGTCATGAAACGCCGCATTCTGGTCGTGGAGGATGAAAGCTTCATAGCGCTGTTCATTTCCGAGGTGCTGGAAACAGCAGGATTCGAAGTCGTTGGACCTTGGCCTACGGTTTCACAGGCTCTGGCCCAGCTGGCCATTCCTGACTGCTGCGACGCTGCTGTATTGGATGCATCCTTGAGAAATGAGAGCGCTGTTGCGGTCGCAAAGGCACTGGTGGCGCTCGAAATTCCGTTTGTTGTCACCACTGGCTACAATAAAAGCCAGCTTCCTCCAGAGTTGGCCGCAGTGCCTATCCTGGCGAAGCCGGTGAATACCGAAGAACTGATCGCCCATGTACTCCGCGCCTTATCGACGGGCTGACATCCCCTTTCGTCAGCGACAGCAGTTCGATTTGAAGCGTTCCGGAGGTTGGCAGACTTTGGCTGCTAGATTGGCCAGGCGTGTTGGGGCAGATGCTGGACGCTCGGATGTCCGTATGGAAGGGGTCAACGGTAGAGGCCAAGGTCGATTTACAATGTCATCGATTAAATCCCGCGCACAGTCTGTCGCCGGCGCCGTTCCCGAGCCCGAGAGCTGGGCCATGCTCACCATCGGCTTCGGCCTCGCCGGCGCCATGCTGCGCCGCCGCCGCACGCGCCCGCTCGCGGCATGAGACACACCTGACTTCTTCGGGCCGCGGCCATCAGGTCGCGGCCCGTTCACCGTGTTCGCCCCCACGGAGGCCGCCTTCGGCAAGCTGCCCGCCGGCACCGTGGAAACGCTGGTCAAGCCCGAGAACAAGGGCACGCTCACCAGCATCGTCACCTACCATATCGTGGCCGGCAAGCTCGGCGCGGCAGACATTGTCGCCGCCATCAAGGCCGGCGGCGGCTCCGCGGTGCTCACCACCGTGCAGGGCGGCAAGCTCACCGGCTCGCTGATGGGCGGCAAGGTGATGCTCACCGATGCCAAGGGCGGCATGTCCATGGTCACCATCGCCGATGTGAACCAGTCGAACGGCGTCATCCACGTCGTCGACACGGTGGTGCTGCCGTAAGCGACCCCCAGCTTACGTCGAAGCGCCGACGGGCGGGCCGCAAGGCACGCCCGTTTTCGTTTGGGAGCAAGTACGGTCCTAATGCAGCCGCCTTGGCCGGTATCGACTGCCGGTCGATATTAGGCCGCCTCCTGCCTGTCCGGTTCCAAGTGCGAAATTGGCAAACGCTGCCGTTCGGCTGAACCAGCGCGTCAGTCCGCAGCCGCCTTGATAGCAAACATCCATAGGTGCAGGCTGGCTCGCCTGGTGCCTACGTTTGTTCATAAGGTATTGAAGCCACCGAAGGGTGACACTGTTCATTGTAGCTTGACAAGGTGCATGGCCACACGTCCATGAAGCACTATCTAGACCCCGCAAGGAATGTGAAAGTGTACCACGTCGCAAAGATTGATGTACATGGCTTTTGGGGACGCTATCGCGTTTCGACGCCCATATTTCCCAACGTCACGTTTCTTATCGGTGAGAATGGGTCAGGTAAAACCACGCTGATTAATTTGATCGCGGCGTGCCTAGCGGCAGATTTTTTGGCGTTAGACAAACTTAACTTTCGAAAAGTAGAAATAACCCTTATATCTGTCAATGATAGAAGAAAAAAGCCAAAGATTATTGTTGAAAAGAAAATGGACTCTGGTACCGGGATTGAATCAATAGAATATCTCATATTCAATACATCTAAAAGTGAACCTATTAGATTTTCCTTGGATGATATCGAGGAGCAGAGGATGCTCCGCCGTAGGCCGACCGCTCCGTCGTTCCACATGCGACACAGCAAGCGCACGAGGGATCTCACGTTTGCACTCTCGCGCTTAGTCTCAATGGTTTGGCTTTCAATTCACCGCAGCACGCTTCTTAATGATTTAGATGAACGACGAGCTCCGGAGCGTGGATACGACTCCACAGTCGACGTGAAGTTGAGCGAGCTTTCAGTGCGACTTTCTCGCTATTACTCATCTTTAGTTTCTTTACGCGATCAGAGCGTTAGAACATTTCAAGAATTTACTTTTATGTCATTACTCGACGAGCGGGACAACGCTAGACTATTTTCATTGGTTAAAGATGTAGATATCGAAGAACAGAGAGCAGCTCTTGTGGAAGCCTTCGAGCGGCTCGGCGTTAGAAAAGAAAGATTTTCCGCCAAAGCAAATCGGTATTTTTCTACAATTAAGTCCGTTAAAAATAGCGAAGGAAACAGGCTGACTGTTCAGCAAATTCAGGCCATGGTTGTACTTCAGCAAATTCAGCAGATTACCAAGAAGTGGACAGAAGAAAAAGCTCGTCAAGACGATATATTTAAAGACATCAATGCGTTTATGGACATCATAAATTCGCTTCTCAAGCGCAAATCTTTAAAAGTGAATGACTCTTTTGAGCTTTCTACGCTCAATGACAAAGGAGATGATGTCAGCGTGTTTCAACTCTCAAGCGGAGAAAAGCAATTGCTGATCCTGCTCGGAGAAGCGCTTCTGCAAGAGCATCGATCTTGCATTTATATTGCCGATGAGCCAGAGCTTTCGCTTCACCTGAGATGGCAGGAAAAAATTGTCCCATCGATTCTTCAATTAAATGATAACGCTCAACTTATTGTTGCTACCCACTCACCAGACATAATTGGTCCCTACAGTTCTCATGTGGTCCGAATGGAAGACCTGCTTGTCGAAGAGCAATGACGTGACAAACGCCCTTATTAGGACCCCGAGCGGGCTTTCAAATCAGCATGTCTTTCTTGGTGTGGATTTCGTCGTGTACGTGGAAGGAGGTGGAGCCTTCGGCAATGCTGCGGAAGCTGCAGGGTCCGGGGCGGACGATACACATGATGCAGAGTTTTGGCGGACCGTTCTTCATTTAGTTTCGCCGGAGAAAACCTTCCATGTGAAGTCAGTAGGATGCAGAAGCGTCGCAGAGGAGATAGCTCTCTCAATTGCAAAAGGCAGCGCACGCGGCACCTTCGTTTGCACTGACTCAGACATTGGCTGCTTGCTGCCCGAGCTTGGGCCTCTTATTCCTACATTGCGCTCGTGGGGCTACAGCTGGGAAAACGACGCTGCATGCTGGGAGGTTGCAGAAAAGGTATTCACTGACTTGCACGGTGGATCCGCAAAAGCGCAAAATGCCCTCGAACAGTTTCAAACGTGGTACGGACAGCACTTAGAAGAGTACCGACCTTACATTGCGCATGATACGAAGCAGATCAAGTTAGGCTTCACCGCAGTTTTTGATCGCGCTTCGCCAGTTCGTCCGTTTGGACCTACTTCCGCAACATTTCCAAGATTAGATACAGATCATCTTGATTCGCGCATAATTTGTGACGATCGTTTGGATTATATTAATATTGATCCCGAATATATAGACGTACTTCGCCATATTTTTGGAAAAACACTCTTGAAGGCTGTATACCACGCCTTCTTAATCTTTGGTCAAACTGTTCGCCGAACAAGAATAGATTTTGATTCTTACGTGAGCCTATGCATCTCTGCGATACGCAGCACCTTACCAATGCGGCATCAGGCCTTTACCTGTTACGCGGAAGGTGTTCGTTGCATGTCGGCGCGTTAGTGCGGAGGCGCACGCTTCCACCGACTGGAACGACGCCTCCGCCTTCACACGTTTCAAATGCGACGTTACGAAGCGACCTACACTGCAACCATCCTAGCGACACGGCGCAGACGTCCGCATTCGAGTATTGGGCGTTTGTGGCTGGGATGCGGGCTGCGAAGCTGACGCCTTTTCGATTGACGTGGCAGATCCGACTCCTCCCATCGGAGCCCGACCCCAGCCAGTTATACTTTAGCGCCCTAGTTAGCCGGCGCCTCAAGCCCAGTCGCCACGTCGATCACCCGGCCGCGATCATAGGCGAGCACGCCGGGGATGGGGGCCAGCCGGTTGATCAGCATGGCGTTCGGCTCGACAAACGGCCCGACGGCGTGGAAGCGCGCGGCGCTGGTCTTCGCTGCATCCAGCCCCGGCGGCAGCGTGTCCCCTGGGCGTTGCGGGCGCAGGGCGACGGCGAACAGCTGGTAATCCATCGAGGCGCTCGGCCCGAGATCGACTTCTCCCGCCAGTTCCGGAATCGGCGAGGGCGCCGAGGCCTTGGCGATCAGCATTGTCCCCATGTCCACCACCTGCCCGGCAGCGGCGGTGAAGCCCACGGTGCCGAGGCAGAAGCACTCGAACAGGTATCCGCGATAGCCTTCGCCATAAAACACGTAATCACCCGGCATCACCTCGGCCAGCACGATGGCCAGCTTGCCCTCCATCGCCAGCGGCTGGCTGGGGGAGAGCTCGAAGAAGTTCGGCGGGCCTTGATAGTCAAAGCCGAAGCGCTCGATCGGCACGGTTCGGCCCTCGGACTTGCCGCCGGCCTTGGCATAGGCGGCGCGCTTGGCCTCATCATAGGCCGCAAGTTCCGCAGCGGCTGGCACGCGCAGCATATTGGCGGTGAACTTGCTGTAGCTGGTATCGATGCGCAGCAGCAGATAGGCGCGGTCCGGCCGCAGCTGCAGCGGCTCGCCGGCCTTGAACTGGCGGAACTGGCCCTGCAGCTTGTCCGCCGCCGCAGCGGGCGCTGCAGCGAACAGCAGCGCCATGAGAACCGCGATGGGGAGCAGGGCGATGGCACGCAGGCTCATGGCACGATCCTCGGCGTTGGCGGCACGGGGCCGGCGGCGATGGCGGCCTGCAGGCGGATCGCCTCGGCAGGCTCGGCCTCGTTGAGCTGCTTCCAGATGGCTTCCGAGGTGCGGTAGCGGGCATAGCCGCGCGGCACCATGCAGCGGAACAGCCGGGACTGCCGTAGGCTGCGCTCCAGCGGCCCGGCGATGATCGCGCCGATGACAGCGCCAGTCAGCCCGAACTGATCGAGCGAATAGGGGATGGCCTTCGGCGTATCCGGCTGGTTCCAGGGCACGAAGCCGGGCACCGCGCGCTGCCGGCCATGCGGCAGGAAGCGCCAGCAGGCCACCAGATCCGCCTCGGCCTGCGCGGGCGTGACGCCCGGCTGGTGGAAGAGGAAGTATTTGCGCGCATCGGCCAGCTCCTTGGCCGGCACATCGAGCGCGGGAACGCCCTGCGCCAGCGCCGGAGCCGCAGTGGCCAGAACGGCAGCGGCCAGAAGCCTCAAAAAGTGCATTCCACCCCCCGCATTTTGCCCCCCTATTCCGCTGCCCCTATTCTGCCGCCAACGCCTCGCCTTGCTCGGCTTCCGCCTGTTGCAGCGCCCACATCTCGGCATAGGCGCCGCCGGCGGCCAGCAGCGCATCATGCTTGCCGCGCTCGATGATGCGGCCGGCGGAGAGCACCAGGATCTCGTCCGCATCTGTCACTGTCGAAAGGCGATGCGCGATCACCAACGTCGTGCGCTTTTCCGCCACCGCGCCGAGTGCCGACTGGATATCTGCCTCGGTGGCGGAATCCAGCGCCGATGTCGCTTCATCGAGGATGAGGATCGCCGGGTCCTTGAGGATGGTGCGGGCGATTGCGACGCGCTGCTTCTCGCCGCCCGACAGCTTCAGCCCGCGCTCGCCCACCATCGTCGCATAGCCATCAGGCAGGCTGAGGATGAACTCATGGATGGCGGCGCCGCGCGCTGCGGCCTCCACTTCGGCCTGGCTCGCATCCGGCCGGCCATAGGCGATGTTGTAGCCGATGGTATCGTTGAACAGCACCGTATCCTGCGGCACGATGCCGATGGCGCGGCGCAGGCTGTCCTGCGTCACGCTGCGCAGATCCTGCCCATCGATCGTCACGCTGCCGCCGCTGATATCGTAGAAGCGATAGAGGATGCGGCTGAGAGTCGATTTGCCGGCGCCGGAGTGGCCGACGATGGCGAGCTTGGCGCCCGGCGGCACATCGAAGCTGACATCGTGAAGAATCTTGCGGCGCGGCTCATAGGCGAAATCGACATGGGAAAAGCGCACATGCGCGCCGCCGAGCCGGAGCGCCGGGGCACCGGGGGCATCGGCGATTTCCGCCGGGGTATCGATGAGGCCGAACATCGCCTCCATGTCGATCAAGCCCTGCTTGATCTCGCGATAGACCATGCCGAGCATATCCAGCGGGCGGAACAGCTGGGCGAGCAGCGTGTTGACCAGCACGACATCACCCACCGTGAAGCGCCCCTGCGCCCAGCCCCAGACGGTGAACGCCATGGCGCCGGCCATCAGCAGATTGGTGATGAGCGATTGGCCGATATTGAGCCAGGCCAGCGACACCTCGTTCTTGGTCGCGGCATCGGTGTAGCGCTTGATGGCCAGGCCGTAGTTGCGGTTTTCATGCGCCTCGGCGTTGAAATATTTCACCGTCTCATAGTTGAGCAGCGAATCGACGGCACGGGCGACGGCCTTGTTGTCACTCTCCACCATCTCGCGGCGCAGCTTGGAGCGCCACTCCGTCACCTTCTGGGTGTAGATGACGTAAAGCACCATCATGGCGAGCACCGCGCCGACCATCGCCGGCCCGAGCTTGAACCAGAAGATCACGCACACCGCCGTCAGCTCGAAGGCGGTGGGGAAGATGTTGAACAGGATGAAGTAGAGCATCGTATCGATGCTCTTGGTGCCGCGCTCCACAACGCGGGTGAGCGAGCCGGTGCGGCGCTCGAGGTGGAAGCGAAGCGAAAGCTGGTGGATATGGGTGAAGACATCCTGGGACAGCCGCCGCGCCGCCGTCTGGCCGACCTTTTCAAACACCGCGTTGCGCAGGTTATCAAACAGCACGCCGCCGAAGCGGGCGAGCGCATAGGCACATACCAGCGCCATGGCGATGCTCACGCTGTCCGGCACCTTTTCAGCCATCCGGTCGATGGCGCCCTTGAAGGCAAAGGGCATGACCAGCGAGGTGGACTTGGCGGTGAGCACCAGGATCATGGCGCCAACCACGCGCAGCTTCAGCCCCGGCTCGCCCTTGGGCCAGAGATAGGGGATGAAGCGCTTGAGCGTGCCGAAATCGGCAGGGCCCGGCGGCGGGGCAGACATGGATTGCATTGCCGCTATGTGGCCTGCCGGGAAGACGGGCGCAACACCCTGCGGCGCCGCGGCGGGAGGCCTGTTTTGAGGCCAGCTCCGCGCTTCTCCCGTCCAGCGCCGGGCCAGATACCGGCGCGCGCCTGTTGCACTCCCGCCCGGCTCCCCCCATGCTCCGGGGCATGGCCCGCCGCGAACCCGAAAAACCCCGAAATCTTCCGAGCCGGGAGGCTATTCTCGATTGGATCAAGGGCCAGCAAGGCGCTGTCGGCAAGCGGGAAATCGCCCGCGCTTTCGGCATCCACGGGCCGGAAAAGATCCTGCTGAAGGCACTCTTGAAGGACATGCAAGACGAAGGCCTGCTCGACCAGGGCCCCGGCCGCAGCCTCCACAAGGGCGGCGGCCTGCCGCGCGTGACAGTGCTGCGCCTGCTCGAATCCCCCGAGGATGGCCTCATCGCCATCCCCGACGCATGGGACCGCGGCACCCCGCCGCCGCACATCCGCCTCATAGAAGGCAAGCGCCGCGGCGCGCTCGGGCCGGGGGACAGGGTGCTGGCGCGGATCGAGGAACAGGGCGGGGGCTATGTCGCCTTCCCCATGAAAACATTGGCGAAAACGGCCGAATTTGTGCTCGGCATCCTGCGCAAAGAGGCGCTCGGATACCGCCTGGTGCCGGTGGACAAGAAGGCCCGCTACGACATTTCGGTGAGCGATCCGGGCGATGCCAGCCCCGGTGACCTGGTGCTCGCCGAGCCGCAGGGCCGCGGCCCGCACCAGCACGCGCGGGTGGTGGAAATCCTCGGTGATCCGTTCGCACCGCGCGCCTTCTCACTCATCGCCATCCACGCCAAGGGCATCCCCCACCGCTTCGACGACGCCGCGCTCGAGGATGCCGAAACCGTCGCCCGCCTGCCCCTGGGCGACGACCGAGAAGACCTGCGCGCCCTGCCATTCCTGACCATCGACCCCGCCGATGCCCGCGACCATGATGACGCTGTATGGGCCAGCCCTGACCCCGATAATGCCGGATATTTCAAGGCGATAGTTGCCATCGCCGATGTCAGTTTCTACGTCCGCCCCGGCACCGCGATTGACCGCGCCGCCCGCCAGCGCGGCAACAGCGTGTACTTTCCGGATCGCGTCGTGCCGATGCTGCCCGAAACCCTCTCCGCCGATGTCTGCTCACTGGTGGAAGGCGAGGACCGCGGCGTGCTCGCCTGCCATCTCGATATCGACCCCGAGGGCAAGGTGCTGCACCAGCGCTTCAGCCGCGCCATCATCCGCTGCATCACCAACATTGCCTATGAAGAAGCGCAAGCCACCATCACCGCCGATGAGGGCGAATATCTTCATGTTCTGAAGCCGTTGTGGGAATCTTGGGCAGCGCTGAAGATCGCCCGTGCCAAGCGCGAACCACTGGCGCTGGAGCTACCCGAGCGCCGCGTCCGCCTCGACGAGCAGGGCCGCATCGCCAGCATCGAGTTGCGTGAGCACCTTGATGCGCACCAGGTGATCGAGGACTTCATGATCGCCGCCAATGTCGCGGCCGCCAAAGCGCTGGAGGCGAAGAAGGCCCCGTGCATGTACCGCGACCATGAGACGCCGAGCCGCGAAAAGCTGGTCGCGCTCAGGGACTATCTCGAAACCTTTGGCCAGAATTTCGCCATGGGCCAGGTCATCAAGCCGGCCACTTTCAACCGCATTCTGGCGCGGGTGAAGGGCGAGGAATATGCCGAGCAGGTGAGCGAGCAAGTGCTGCGCAGCCAGACACAAGCCTATTACAGCCCTGAGAATAAAGGCCATTTTGGACTTTCTCTTGGCAGCTACGCCCACTTCACCTCACCAATCCGGCGCTATTCGGATCTCGTTGTCCACCGCGCGCTGGTCGCGGCCTACAAACTCGGCGCGGGCGGCCTTTCGGATGCAGATGGCGCCGCCATGGGTCGCACGGCCGATCATGTCTCGATGACAGAGCGCCGCGCCATGGAGGCCGAGCGCGATACCATCGATCGCTATGTTGCGGCCTTCCTCTCCACCCGCGTCGGGGAAACCCTCGCCACCCGCATCACCGGCGTCGCCCGGTTCGGCTTTTTCGCGCAGGTCGTTGGCCTCGGCGGCGATGGCCTCGTCCCCGTCTCGACGCTGGGGGAAGAGCGCTTTCTGTTCGATGAAGACGCCCGCGTGCTCGAAGGCATCGAGACGGGGACCCGCTACACAGTCGGCCAGCGTCTCGACCTGCGGCTGGTGGAGGCCAACCCGATCACCGGTGCCCTTCGCTTCGAGCTGCCGCTGGGCGAGGGCGAGAATCGCCCCCGCCAGGACAGGGTGCGTACCGGCCGCCGGGCCGGGCAATCCCGTATTCCCAAGGGGATAAGGCGCGGCCGCCGCTGAGCTAACAACCTCAAACCTCGATGCGAATGGCACCCCCCGGCCCCAGACGATTCAACCAGCGCGCCAGCACCTCCCGATCAACAGCCACACAGCCTTCGGTGGGGCGACGGTCCGGCTGGGTGCAGTGGAAGAAGATGGCGCTGCCCAAAGGCGCGAGTGGCGGCGAGTCATTATGGCCGAGCACGAGAATGATGTCGTAAACGCCATCATCTCGCCACAGCCGCTCGGCGCTGTGCGGGTGCGGATGGCGCACCGGGCGATTATAGGCGGGGTCTGCCGCGCCGTCGGACCAGCCATCCTCGGCGCGCAGCCAACGCCAGGGCAGCGCCGTGGCAGGGGCAGCGACACGATCAGGCCGGAGCAATGCCGTGCGGATCGGCCATGTCCCAAGCGGCGTCGCGCCATCGCCCTCGCGTTTTGCGGCGGCAGAGATCGCCCCACCCTTGCCGAAGACTGCGACAACGGTCTCGCCAAAGCCGCTGACAGTGCCGGCAGAGACTCTGGCGACGAGCGTTTCAGGCATAGGGCATCAAAGCAGGTGCCCCTGCCGGTCCCGCTTGGTGCCAAGATAGGCGATATTGTGCGGGTTTGGCGCCATGCTGTGCTCGATACGCTCGACGGTGAGGCCGTGCGCCGCCAGCCCCGCAACCTTGCCGGGATTGTTGGTGAGCAGCGACACCGCCGTCACACCAAGTGCTTTGAGCATGGCGGCGGCAAGGGTGAAATCCCGCTCGTCCGGCTCGAAGCCCAGCCGGGTGTTGGCATCCACCGTATCAAAGCCCTGGTCCTGCAGCGCATAGGCGCGCAGCTTGTTCAGCAGGCCGATGCCGCGGCCCTCCTGCTGGAGATAGAGCAGGATGCCGCCGCCCTCATGCGAGGAGATTGCCCGGAGCGCGGCGTGCAGCTGCGGCCCACAATCGCACTTCAGGCTGCCCAGCACATCACCGGTGAGGCAGGCGGAATGCAGCCGCACCAGTACCGCGCCGGTACGAGACGGATCACCGATCACCAGCGCCAGATGCTCGGGACCACCATCGGCAGGGCGAAACGCCACCACCTCGGTGTTCTCGGCCAGCGCCAGCGGAAGGCGGGCGCGGGACGAAATCCGCACATCCGCCGCCACCGTCGGCAACGCCAGAACGGACTCAGCGGCCGCTGACAGAACAGTCGAGGCCGCCGCGAGCGGCACTGCATAGACTGCCGGCAGCAGCGCTGCATGCTTTGCCAACGTGATGCCGGCACGAGCCGACTCCGCGTCCGACCCCAAAAGCCGCGTGCGGAACGGGCCTTTCATCGGCGTAGCAAGGTCCATAACCGGGTCCGCCACGGCGCGCGAGGCGGGCAAGTCGAGCCACGCCGGCCGCTCCACCCACACTGGCTCCGGGTCATCAACCGCCGCTGCCAACTGATTGGCAAGGTTGAGCACCGCTGCCCGACGCGCCGTGATGATCAGGCCAGCCCGCACGCCGCCGGACTCCAGCGCCGCCAGTGACGCAGCATCGGCAAGCTCGGCCGAGAGCAGCGCCAGCCCGGCTCCCGAGGCGCCGGCAACGCCGACGATCTGCCCGCGCCGAAGCGCATCGGCAGCCGCAATGGCGGCATAGCCCGGCGCCAGGCTCATGATGCCAGCCTCACAGGTCCAGCGTCACGATCTGGGGCACATGATCCGAGGGCTTGCCCCAGTCCCGCGCGTCTTCAAGCACCTGAAAGCGTGTCGCGGCCCTGGCGGCAGCAGGCGAGGCCCAGATATGGTCCAGCCGCCGGCCGCGATCGGATGTGCGCCAGTCCGCCGCGCGGTAGCTCCACCAAGTGTAAAGTCGCTCGGGCGGAGGGATGAAATTTCGACCAAGGTCCACCCAATCGTGGCTCTGCCGCAGCGCATCGAGCGCCGCCACTTCCACAGGGGTATGGCTCACCACATCAAGCAGCGCCTTGTGGCTCCACACATCGCACTCGAGCGGCGCAATGTTGAAGTCCCCTACGATCACCGTGTCATCCCGCAAGCCTTCGGACCAGCGCGTCATCCGCTCAACGAACGCAAGCTTCTGGCCGAACTTGGGATTGACTGTCGCATCAGGCACGTCGCCGCCCGCAGGGACGTAAACATTCTCAACAAGAAGCCCATTCGGCAGCCGCGCGCCAATATGTCGCGCCTCGCCATTGTCCTGCCAATCATGCTTGCGCGCTTCGACCAGCGGCAGCTTCGAGATGGTCGCAACGCCGTGGTGCATGCGCTGCCCGTTGAGCAGGCGATAGTGATAGCCGAGCTCCTCGAACATGGCGTGCGGGAAGGCATCGTCCATCACCTTGGTTTCCTGGAGGCAGAGCACATCGGGCGCCGCCTCGCGCAAGAACCGCTCGACGATATCGAGGCGGAACCGAACCGAATTGATGTTCCAGGTGGCGATGCTCAGGCTCATGCACGGCATGTAGGCGATAGCGACGCGTGCGTCACGTCCCCGGCGCCATGCTCTTCAGGGACCCCGCAACTCAATAGCCGAGCATGAGTGATGAGCGGCGACATTATGGCCGCCGCCGGGGTCTTTGCAAACCATGGGACCCGATGTATTGGCCAACATCCCCAAGAAGGAAGGAAAGCCAAATTGACTTCTCTTGCGCGCCTTGGCGGCCTCTTTGCCGCTACTCTCGTTCTCGCTACGCCAGTGCTGGCGCAGGATGCCGCCGTGCTCAAGCGCGGCCAGACGCTGACCATGCAGTGCAAGGTCTGCCACACCTTCAAGCCCGGTGAACCGAACCGCGTTGGCCCGAACCTTGGCGGCATCATTGGTGCCGATTCGGCAACCCGCAAGGGCTACACCAACTATTCGCCCGGCCTGAAGGCTGCCAAGCTTAAGTGGACGGATGCGAACCTCGACAAGTACCTCACCAGCCCGGCCAAGATGATCAAGGGCAGCCGCATGGCGTTCGCCGGCATCGCCAAGCCGGAAGACCGCGCCGCGGTCATCGCCTGGCTCAAGGTCAACACCAAGTAAGGGCTTGCCGCCGCTTGCCACCAGGCAGGCGGCGGCGCTCTCCGGCGCGGCGCGCCTTGAACGCCAAATCTAATTTTGCACGGCCCGCCAGCCCAAAACGCAATAGGCCCCCGCTCCGGGGGCATGGAGCGGGGGCCATTATGCGCTCGTCACGCAGCGAGCAGTGAATACGCGCTTCTGGATAACAGGGGGCAAACTCCAGAAGCAATCACGGCCCGCCATGCTCTTATGCCGCCCTGCACATTGACCCGGCATGAACGATCTTCAGAAAACTCTTCAGGGTAGAAAAACCGCCTGATTGCTTCAGCCGGCGCGCGCAAACGCCCGGCGCGGATCCTTGAAGCCAAAGTCGGCGCGCGACAGATCGGCATTGTAGGTCGCGTTGCTAAGCTTGATCTCACTGCGCCCACCCTGCGCATCACGCGCTGTCCAGCCGGCCAGCGCCAGCCCACCCGGCGCTTGGCCATCACGACGGAAGCGGATCTCCAGCGTACCGAACTCAGGGCGCTTGGGATCCCGCGCTTCCACGATCACGCCGTCACCTGTCGTGGCCAGCACCTTGGCGACGCCTGCGAGGTTCGGCTCCGAAGCGAGCAGGATACCCAGTGGTGTTGAGCGCACGGGCCATTGCGAGACCTGACGCACCTTGTAGTCAACAAAGCTGAGCGTGCGGCCGTTGCCGACGATGAGCAGCTTGGCATCCTTGTACTGGAAGCGAATCTTGCCCGGCCGCGCAAGAATCATTCGGCCGGTCAGGACTTTTCCATCGGCGCCGATCTGGGTGAAATCTGCACCAAGGCTGGTGGTGGCCTTCAGTGAGGCTGCAACGTCATCAAGCGTGGCGGCGCTTGCCGGGGCAAGCGCCGTGCCGCCGAGCAGAGCCAGAAGCAGGGCAGCGACAGGAAGGCGAAGGGGCTGTTTCATGCCACCCCTATTGCCCGCCTGCGGCTTGCCCCGCAATGAATGGCGCCAGCGCGCCGCCTGCCGTCAGGCAGCCGCGCCGAGATAACCCAACTGCGCCGCCTTGAAGATGGTCTGCGAGCGGTTGACCGCATCGAGCTTCTCACCGGCATTCTGAATGTGGAAGCGCACCGTGGCATGGCTGCGCGACAGGATGAGGCTGATCTCACGGTCGGTCTTGCCGATGCTCGCCCAGCGCAGGCACTCGACCTCGCGCTTGGTAAGCTGGCAATCGCTTGGCAGCCATTGACGCGTACGATGCGCCTTGGTGTAGCCAGCGATGAAACGATGCGCGAGCACGCCAAGGATGTCAGCGTGCGCTTCATACTCGGCAGAAAGATCGCTGCGCATCTTGTCGTTGCAGACAAAACTGGCAGCCCCGATCTGGCCGAAGGGCAGATGGATGGGGATCACAAGCGCCGCCTTGGTCCAGGCCCGCTTCTCGAAATGATCAAGGCTGATCTGGTCAAGATAGCGGTTGGCCTGACGGGTACGGTAGCCCTCGGCGTTCACCCAGAATGGCTCCGACTCATAGCGGCAGGCGCGCGGAATCGGCGAGGAAAGCGCATGACGGGTGTCCGCCCACCAACGGTCTTCCTCGGCGCTGAAACCGAATACATCGCTGGCCAGCACATTGTTGTCAGCGTCGATCATTGTCTGCTTGGAGGCAATGTTGTCACAGGCGGCAACGCGCAGGTTTGCCGTGCGCAGGGCAATATCACGAAGTGCAATGGCGGCGGGCCGGACATCGGCAAGGCTGCGAATCGAAACCGCAGCGAGATCTGAAGCCAGAGTGGTCATAGCAACTCCCCAGGATATGCTGGCGGCAGTCTCTGGCGGACCACTCATCAGCGGTTGAAGCAGCCGACGCGGAACGAATCCGGCACGACTCCCTTGCAAAAACGTTAGGGGCAGTTGACGTGCACGGCAAGTGCTCAGTTGACGTTTGCGGCAAGCAGTGCCGAGACCGCGCCCTGCCACTAATCAGCGTCGCGGCGAACCGACGTTTCACCCTAGTTTCGACGCTAGCGGCAGCCGCCGCCGGGGCAGGACAGCAGCATGAATTTCGATCTCGATGAGGACCAGCAGCTGCTCAAAGCCGCAGCCGAGCGCTTTGTGGCCGACAGCGGCGGCGGCGACCTCCTTCTGCGTCGCGCCGCCCGTATGGAACCCGGCGGCTTTTCCGCCACCAACTGGGCCAGGCTGGCAGAAAGCGGCGTGCTCGGCCTTGCCGTTTCCGCCGAGAATGGCGGCCTTGGCCAGGGCACGGTCGAAATCGCGATTGTGATGGAAGCGCTGGGCCGCGGGCTGGCGCCAGAGCCCGTGCTTGATGTCGGCATCATCGCCGCCGGCCTGATCGACAGTCCCGAAAATGCTGCGCAGCATAAATCGCTTCTTCAAGACCTGATCCGCGGCAACACACTGGTTTCTATTGGACATTCCGAGCGGGAAGCGCGGCATTCTCTCAGCTGGGTCGGCACGAGTGCAAGGCCCGACGGCGAAACCCTGCGGCTCGATGGCTGCAAAATCGCGGTGATGGCTGGTGGCGGCGCCCAGCATTTCGTCGTCTCGGCTCGGCTCTCGGGCGCGCCGGGAGACGCGGACGGTATCGGGCTGTTCCTTGTCCCAGCCGAGGCGACAGGTCTGGAGCGGCATCCGTACCGGCTGGCCGATGGCTCGCTGGCGGCCGAGCTCACCCTTCGTGACGTGAAGATTCCAGCTGGCTCACAGCTTGCAGGCGGTTTTTCCACGCTGAAGACGGTTGCAGCCACGGCGCGGCTGGCGGCAGCGGCCGAGATGCTGGGCGTGATGGGCCTGCTGTTCGACAACACGCTCAACTATGTGAAGACCCGCCAGCAGTTCGGCCAGCCGCTGGGCAATTTCCAGGTGATCCAGCACCGGATGACGGATGCCTATGTGCAGCTCGAACAATCCCGCTCGCACGTCATGCGTGCCGCACTCGCCGAAGGGGCGGCCTTCGCTGGCGCCGCAGCCGGCGCCAAGGCCTTTGTGGCGGAAGCGGCGCTCGGCCTCGCTCATACAGCGGTTCAGATGCACGGCGGCATGGGCATCGCTGATGAGCTGGCAATTGGCCATGGCCTTAAGCGCATCCGCGTGTTGGCGCTTTGCTTTGGCGACTCGGCCAGTGCCCTTGATGATTATCGCTGCGCCGCCTGAAGGACATCAGCATGGACATGAGCTTCAGCCCCGCCGACCTCGCCTTTCGTGACGAGGTGCGGCGCTTCCTCGCCGACGAGCTCCCGCAGCGCCTGCGCGACGGCATGAACGGCACGCCCTCGGTCTTCGTCGAACCCGAGATCGGGCTTGAGTGGCAGCGCATCCTCCACGCCCGTGGCTGGCTGGCAACGAGTTGGCCGGTGGAAGCCGGCGGCACCGGCTGGAGCCCGGTGCAGCGCTACATCTTCGAGAAGGAGTGTGCGCTGGCCGATGCGCCGGCGCTCTCGGTGCTCGGTCTCAAGCTGGTCGGTCCCGTCATCGCGCGCTACGGCACACCGGCGCAAAAGGCGCGATTTCTGGAGCGTATTCTCACCGGCGACGACCTGTGGTGCCAAGGCTATTCCGAACCAGGCGCCGGCTCCGATCTCGCCAATCTCAAGACGCGAGCCGTGCGACAGGGGGACCGCTACATCATCAACGGCAGCAAGATCTGGACCACCCATGCGCATTATGCCGACTGGATGTTCTGTCTCGCCCGCACCGATCCGGACGTGAAGCCGCAGGCCGGGATCTCCTTCCTGCTGGTCCCGATGAAACAGAAGGGCATCACCATCCGCCCGATCATCGGCATGGCCGGGGATCATGAGGTGAACCAGGTGTTCCTCGATGATGCCGAGGCGCTGGTGGCTGACCGAATTGGCGAGGAGGGCCAGGGCTGGACGATCGCCAAGTTCCTGCTGGAAAATGAACGCGGCGGCAGCTGCGCCGCTCCCAAGCTGCTGGCCGATCTGCAAAAACTGGCGCGCCTTGCTGCCAGCCAGCCTATGGCCGGCAGCACTCTTGCCGATGATGATGCGCATGGCCGGCGGCTGGCGAGGCTCAGGCTGGAAGCCGAGGCGCTTGAAACCACCGAGCTGCGCATCCTTTCCGATCTGGCGCAGGGCCGTAGCCCTGGGCCACAGACGTCGCTGGTCAAGCTGGTCGCCTCCTCGCTGCGGCAGGCCGTAGACGAGCTTGCCGTGGACAGCTTTGGCCTTGATGGCCTGCAACTCGCCACCGAGCGGCCGCTCTATGGCAATGAGAGCCCAGAGCCGATCGGCTCCAAGCCGGCACAGCTCGCGATGCCGACCTATCTCAACAGCCGGGCATGGACGATCTTCGGCGGCTCCAACGAGGTGCAGAAGAACATCATCGCAAAGACCGTGCTGGGACTTTAACCAGCGCTAACAACTGACAAGAAAACAGCAAAACTCCGCCATCCGTCCACATCTTGTCGTTCCCATAGGTGTTCGGCTTTGCTAGCTTGCTCCGCAGGGGCGAGACGAGCGGGCAATTCAGGGGCAAGCATGTCAGGATCGGGGGATAGCGGCAACGCTGGCGGCATGCTCGCTGCTGGCGCTTTGGCGCGCCGGACGCGCGGCACCGCTGCCCGCCGAGCAATCGCTGCATTCACCGCTCTGCGACGGCGGCTTCCGGGCCTCGCTGGCGCATTCGGCATGGTGTTGGCCCTTGCTGCTGTGCCTGGCGCCACCCCCGCCGCCACACCTCCCGCAGCGGCGCATGATCCAGCAGTGCACATGGGTGTCGCGAGTTGCGGCAGCACCACTTGCCATGGGCGGCAAGAAGCGACCGGCCCGCGTGTTCGGCAGAATGAACTGCTCAGTTGGCAGAATCCGGCCAGCCTCACCGGCGCGCATTCGCGAGCCTGGGCCGTGCTGAAAGCGCCTCGCTCGCAAGCTATCGCCGCGCGGCTAGGCATCGCCGACCCGACGCAATCGGCCGAATGCATCAGCTGCCACGGCGACCCGGCACCCAACCACGGCCCGCAATGGAAGCAGTCAGACGGCGTCGGCTGCGAGGCCTGCCACGGCGGCGCCGGCGGCAGGAGCGGCGGCGCTGGCGAAGGCTGGCTGGCCTCCCACGCCACGGTTTCCGCCAGTCATGCACAGAATGTGGCGCGCGGGCTCTGGGCGGTGAACTCCCCTCCGGTGCGCGCCAGTGTCTGCCTGGATTGCCATTTCGGCTCCAGCAAGCCGGGCCAGTTCGTCACCCACCGCATCATGGCCGCCGGCCACCCGCGCGTGACATTCGAGCTCGATCTGTTCACCAGCCTCCAGTCCCACCATGATGAGGACGCCGATTATGCCGAACGCAAAGGCATCAATGGCGGCGTCAAGCTGTGGGCCGTGGGGCAGGCGCTGTCGGTCAAGCGGGCGCTGATGCTGTATCCGCCACGCGCCGCCGGCAACTTCCCGGAATTCTATTTCTATGATTGCCGCTCCTGCCATCGCGCATTCTCGGACGATCCGGGCGTGCCGCTGGTCGCCCGCACCAACCCGGCCCGGCCAATCGCACCGGGCGCCCCGGTGTGGAACGATGAGAGCCTGCTGATGCTCTCCGCAGCCGCCAAGGTGGCCGCGCCGGCGCTCGGCGCACGACTCGATGCGCGTTCGCGCGCCTTCCATGCTGCGCTCGGCGGGGACCGGGCCAGCGCTATGAAGGCGGCCTCGGCACTCGCCAGCACGGCCGATGAATTGGCAAGCGCCTTTGAGCGCGGCAGCTTTGATCGCACCCAGACCTTTGCGATGATCGAGGCCGTGCTGGTGGGCGGCGCCAATACCTATACGGACTATCAAGGTGGCGCCCAGGCGGTGATGGCCGCCGATACGCTGCTTAACGCCCTGGTCGCCGCCGGCCATGTCGACCGCGCTTCAGCCATGGCCGTACGTCCCGCGCTGGACCGGGCCTATGCCGCGGCGCGTGATGCCAACCGCTGGCAACCGGGTGAGTTCCGCGCGGCATTGGCCAGTGTCGCCGGCCAGGTGAGGGCGCTGCGATGAGACGCAACGCCGGCGCCCGAGCGGCGCTCGCCGGAAGTCTTGGGCTGCTGGTTGCTGCGTGTGGCGGCGGCAACAGCGCGCCAGCCAGTCCGGTTTCCGGCACCCAGCCTGGCGGCGGCGCGCCCACCAGCGCCACCCCGGCAAGCGTGTTCACCCGCCCGGCTCCGGAGGCCCTCACCACGGCTGATGTGGAGAGCATTGTCGCGCGCGCTGCCGAAGAAGCGCAGGCTCGCGGCACCCCCGCCGTCATCGCGGTGGTAGACCGGGTGGGCAATGTGCTCGCCGTGTTCAGTATGAACGGCGCGCGCGCCACAGCCACGACCCGTGCGGGCACAAGCGGCAACCTGGATGTCCAGAACATCACCTTCCCGGCCGCGCTCGGCGCGATCAGCAAGGCCATCACCGGCGCCTACCTCTCTTCAAGCGGCAATGCCTTTTCCACCCGCACTGCCTCGATGATCGTCCAGCAGCACTTCCCGCCGTCGCGGCTCACCGTGGGCCTCGAATCCGGGCCGCTGTTCGGCGTGCAGTTTTCGCAGCTGCCCTGTTCCGATCTGGCATCGCGCTTTGCAGCGGGCGGCGGCTCGGGCGCATTGATCGGCCCCAAGCGCGCACCGCTCGGCCTGGCGGCGGATTCCGGCGGATTTCCACTCTACAAGAATGGCGTTGTGGTCGGCGGCGTCGGCATCATGGCCGATGGCGACTATGGCTTCGATGCCGAAGTGACCGACATCGACGCCGATGACGAGGAGTTCATCGCCACCGCCGCCACCACAGGCTTTGCCGCGCCCGAGACAATCCGCGCCGAGCGCATCAGCGTTGATGGCACGCTGCTGCGCTACAGTGATGCCAGCGTCGCCGGCCTGCGGGCAAACCCTGCCAGTGCGCGCAGCTTTGCCGCAATCAACGGCACCCTTGGAAGCCTGACGCCGGTCGGCGGTTTCTATGGCGGCAACGTTATCGCCGGCACGGCCTATGGCAGTGAAGCCAGCGGCGTGCGGCCAGCAGCGCTCAGCGAATTCAACCACCCCGATGCCTATATCCTCAGTGATGGCGCCGGCAACAATCGCTTCCCGGTGCGCGCCGGAACGGATGCGGCAGAGTCCGGCTCGCCGCTCACCGCTGCTGAAGTACGGACACTGCTTGAAGAAGCCTTCAAGATCATGAGCCGGGCGCGCGCCCAGATCCGTCAGCCGCTGGACAGCCGGGCCCAGGTCTCGATCTCGGTGGTCGATACCCGCGGCCAGGCGCTGGGGGTGGTGCGTTCGCCCGATGCGCCGATCTTCGGGATCGATGTGTCACTGCAGAAGGCCCGCACCGCGGCGTTCTTTTCCGGGCGCTTCGCCGCCGCCGATCTGGCGAGCGCAACGACTGCCGCCGGCGCGCCGGACCCGAATGTGCGAGATTTCGTTGGCCGCACCAACAGCTTCATCGGAAATGCGGATTTCCTCACCGGCAAGGTGGCGGTGTCAAACCGCGCTATCGGCAATATTTCCCGGCCCTACTTCCCTGACGGCGAAGTGGCGCAGGCACCAGGCGCGCTCTCCCGCCCCATCGCCAATTTTTCGCCCTTCTCAAACGGCCTGCAATCCGCGTTGATTATCCAGAACCTTGCGCAGGTGCTGGGCGGCGGCAGCCCGAGCCGCTGCACCTTCCTTCCCGATACGCCGGGTGGCGGCAACAGGCTCCAGAATGGCCTGCAGATCTTCCCCGGCGCCGTGCCGGTCTATCGCGGCAACACGCTAGTCGGCGCGCTGGGCGTTTCGGGCGATGGCATCGATCAGGATGACATGGTCTCCTTCCTCGGCACTCATAACGCTGGCCTGCGCACCGGCACGATCAGCCTGCCCCCAGCTGCCATCCGCTCCGACCAGCTCAAGGTTCCGGTGGCCGGAACCGATGGTGTGCGGCTGCGCTTTGTCGGCTGCCCGTTTGCACCGTTCCTCGATACGGCCGAGCAAAATGTCTGCCAGGCGCTCTAGAATGGTCCCGCAGCACACCGCGCACTTCGGCCTTGCTGTGCTGCTGCTGGCAAGCACCGCGCCCGCCGAGGCCGGTATCTTCGGCAAATATTTCGATTGCTATGGCAAGCTCGCTCCCGGAACCGAGCGGGCCGCCGAACCGGAAGCGCAAGGCGCCACGGACCCGGCGCTGGCACCGCTTGATGGCCGCCGCCGCCCCGGCCTGCGGGGCCCGAACCTGCCCGAGCCGATCACCCAGGAGAACCCCGGCGCCGTGCCGCTGCCGCGAGCCGACAATTTCCCCAAGGATCATGTCCCCATCCCGGATCGCTGGCGGCTTGTCGAGACGCTGGGCGTGGTCAAATCCCGTTGGTCGGACCCTTACAACCAGAACACCCTGAAGGGTGATCGTCCACTGTGCGGCACGCACGACAAGTTCTTCCAGCTCACCGCGATCAGCGACACGGTGGTGGAGCCGCGCAGTTTCCCCACCCCGGTTGGCGTGCAGACGACCGAGCAGCCGGGCAACAATGATGTGTTCGGACGCCAGCACAGCACGGTTTTCGCCCAGACATTCATCCTCGGCGCCGCGCTCACAAAGGGCTCGACGGCATTCAAGCCGCCGGATTATGAGCTTCGCACCGCCATCGCCTTCCAGATCAACCATGTCGATGTGGCTGAGCGCCGGGTGCTGCTTGTCGAGCCAACACGCCCGAGCCGCCGCACCGATGTGTTCGTGGGCGTGCAGGAGCTGTTTTACGACAAGCACCTGCGCAACGTCTCGGATCGCTTCGATTTTGATTCCGTGCGCATCGGCATCCAGCCCTTCTCGAGCGATTTCCGTGGCTTCCTTTTTCAGGACAACCAGCCCGGAATCCGCTTCTTCGGCACACGCGACAACAATCGCCTGCAGTATAATCTCGCCGCCTTCGTGCGGCTTGAGAAAGACACCAATTCCGGCCTGAACGACATCACCAGCCTGCGCGATGACTGGGTTTTCGTCGCCAATGTCTACCGGCAGGACCTGCCGCTCCCCGGCCTCACCTCGCAGCTTAGCGTCACCTATAATCGCAACCGCGAGCGCGACAGCATCGAAGTCGATACCAACGGCTTCCCGGTCCGCCCGGCACTGATCGGGGACTTGCGACCACGGGAATATGATGTCGTCTATCTCGGCTACAACGTCGATGGCCGCATCGGACGCGTCAACCTCACCGCCAGCGCCAGCTATGCGATGGGCAACAATCGCAACAACATCTTCACCAGTCGGCCGTCCAGGATCCGAAGCTTCTTCTTCGCTGCGGAGCCTTCGATCGACTGGGGGTGGACGCGGGTGCGCCTCTCGGGCCTCTACGCCTCGGGCGATGGCAACCCTTATGACGATGTCGAGAACGGCTATGATGCGATCTTCGAGAACCCGCAGTTTGCCGGCGCCGATACGAGCTACTGGATCCGCCAGGTCATCCCCTTTGCCGGCGGTGGCCGAGCCATCGGTCTCAACGGCCGCAATGGCATCCTGAACAGCCTTCGGTCTTCCAAGGAGCAGGGCCAATCCAATTTCAACAACCCTGGCACCGTGCTCCTGGGCGCAGGCGCCGATTTCGATGTGCTGCCGGAGTTGCGGCTTACGGTGAACGCCAACCACCTGTGGTTCGCCAAGACCGACATAATCCAGGCGCTGCGCGTCGAAGGCTCCATCCCCAAGAGCATCGGCACAGATTTGTCGCTGGCCAGCATCTACCGGCCGCACTTCAACCAGAATCTGGTGTTCCGCCTTTCGGGCGCGCTGTTCGATCCGGCGGCAGGATTCAACGATCTGTTTGCCAACAGCCCGCGTAACAACCGCTATTACAGCGTGTTGTTCAACGCCGTGCTGTCCTATTGATATGGCTGGGTGAGATGAACATGCGGGCAATCCGATTGGCAGCGATAGCCGGCGCACTGGCGCTGGCGGCCGCCATCGTGCCGGGCATCGCTCCGGCCTCGGAAGGCGAGAAGCCGGTGGAGCGGGACTACAGCCGCATCATCGCCCAGCCCGCCCCCAAAAACCAGTCGCAGGCACAGGCCGATGCCAAGAGCACCGGCTGCATCACCTGCCACACGGCCAGCGACGAATGGACCATGCACGCCGCCAAATCCGTGGTGCTCGGCTGCACGGATTGCCATGGCGGAGACACCAGGGTGCTCGCGCCCGCGGGCCTCGCCAAGACCGATCCGGCCTATGTGAAGCTGCGGAACGACGCCCATGTGCTGCCGCGCTATCCTGAAAGCTGGCACTTTCCCTCCTCCGCCAACCCCAAGCGCAGCTACACGCTGCTCAACAAGGAAGCGCCGGAATTCGTGCGCTTCGTCAACCCGTCAGACTATCGCGTCGTGCGCGAAAGCTGCGGCGGCTGCCATGCCGATACCATCGAGGCAGCCGAGCGCTCGCTGATGGCGACCGGTGCCATGCTGTTCGGCGGCGCAGCCTACAACAACGGCATCGCGCCCTACAAAAACTACATTTTCGGCGAGAGCTACACGCGGGACGGCAACCCCAAGCCGCTGCTCTCCATGGACCAGATGAAGGGGCATGAGGCCGATGGCCATGGCGCCACTGCTGCTCATGCCGGTGGCCACAGCATCCCGAGCGAACCAGCCGCGATCTTCTCGCCCGCCGTTGGCGGCAGCAGCTTCGGCGTGCTCAGCGATGCGGAAAAGGCCCGCGGCGCGCTGCCGTTCATGGTGCCGCTGCCGGCCTGGCAAGTGCTGCCGCCGGGAGACATTTTCCGCGTCTTCGAGCGTGGTGGCCGCAACATCAACCCGATCTTCCCCGAGGTCGGCCTGCCCAACAGCCTCGGCGCCATCCAGCGCCTTGAAGAGCCGGGCCGGCCGGATATCCGCCAGTCCAACCGCGGTCCGGGCACCGGGCTGCGCATTGCCGTTCCGGTCATCAACATCCACAAGACCCGGCTGAACGATCCCTTCACATGGTTCATGGGCACCAACGACCAGCCAGGCGACTATCGCACCTCGGGCTGCGCTGCCTGCCATGTCGTCTATGCCAACGACCGTGAGCCGCGCCATTCGACCGTTTATGCAAAGTTCGGCCGGGATGGGAAAACACAGACAGCCGACCCGACGATCCCCAAGGACGAATCGGGCCACCCCATCCGCCACGAGTTCACCCGCGCCATCCCCAGCGCCCAGTGCATGAACTGCCACATGCACCAGCCAAACGTGTTCGTGAACAGCTTCTATGGCTACACGATGTGGGACTATGAATCGGACGCGCCAAACATGTGGCCCGGCCCGGACAACACCACGCCGCGCCCCGAGGGCATGAGCGACGCGGACTATGAGCGCATCTACAAGCGCCAGCGCTACCCGACCGCGGCAGAAGTGCGCGCCGCCAACGAGCGCAACCCGGAGGCCGCCGCCGCTCGCGGCCTTTGGAGCGATGTCGATTTCCTGCGCACCGTCAATGATCGCAACACTGCCAACAAGGACACGCAGTTCGCCGATTATCACGGCCATGGCTGGAACTTCCGCGCCATCTACAAGCGGGATCGGGATGGCAACCTGCTCGACGCCAAGGGCAACATCGTCGCCAATGACGATCCGGAGAAGTTCCGCCGCGCCGGCGAGGGCCAGTTCGTCGAGCCGGCCTCGGTTCCCGGCCCCGGCAACCCCGGCAAGACGGTGCACATGATGTCCATCCATGCCGAAGTCGGCATGCAATGCGTGGATTGCCACTTCGCCCAGGATGGCCATGGCAATGGCTTCATCCATGGCGAAGTCGCCAATGCCGTCGAGATCGGCTGCAAGGATTGCCATGGCACCGCCGATGCCTATCCGTCGCTCCGCAGCAGCAACCTCGCCGCCCGCCCCGGCGGCAAGGACCTGACGCTCATCCGCAACCCTGATGGCCGCCGCCGCTTTGAATGGACCGAAGAGAACGGCCAGCGCGTGTTGCTGCAGCGCTCGGTGAGCAACCCCAAGCTTGAGTGGAAGGTGAGCCTCACCAAGGACAGCGTGACCAAGGGACACCCAAACTTCAACGAGAAGTCCGCCCGCGCCAAGCTCATCAGCAAGGTATCCGCACCCGGTGGCAGCTATGGCTTTGGCCCCGGCGTCGCCAAGGCAGACCGGGCGCATGATGATGACAACATGGCCTGCTACACGTGCCATCTGAGCTGGACGACGAGCTGTGGCGGCTGCCACCTGCCGATCGAGGCCAACTGGAAGACCAGCACCCACAAATGGGAAGAGCAGGAGACCCGCAACTACGCCACCTACAACCCGCAAGTGGCGCGTGATGACATGTTCCAGCTCGGTCGCCACCAGACCAGCAAGGGCAACATCATCGCCCCGGTCCGCTCCTCCTCGGCGCTGATCCTGACCAGCACGAACATCAACCGCGAGCGAATCTATGTGCAACAGCCGCCGATCTCGGCGGCCGGCTACTCGTCACAGGCCTTTGCCCCGCACTTCCCGCACACCGTGCGCCGGGAAGAGACCAAGGGCTGCAGTGACTGCCATGTGAGCGAAAACAACGACAACAACGCCATCATGGCGCAGCTGATGCTTACCGGCACCAACTTCATCAACTTTGTCGGCATGCACGCCTGGGTGGGCCTGGATGGCGGCATCGAGGCCGTGCGCGTGACAGAGTTCGGCGAGCCGCAGGCTGTGTTCGGCTCCTATCTGCACAAATATGCCTACCCTGATTACTGGCGGGCCCATGTCGAAAAGAACGGCCGCCAGCTCGTCAACTGGGTACGCGGCAAGGTGTTCGACAAGAAGCTCTCGGGCGAGACCGACAGCATCGAGGAAATCCGCAACGTCCATCAGGGCGCAGGCGGCGCGGCCCGGTGCATCCAGCATCGCGGCGAGTATCTCTTTGTTGCCGAAGGCAAGGGCGGCTTCCGCGCCTATGACATCGCCAACATCGGCAACAAGGGCGTCTCCGAGCGCATTGTCGCCGCGCCCTTCTCGCCACTGGGCCACAACACCCGTATAAAATCAAAGAACGCCACCTGCATGGCATTGGCCACCAACCAGCCGATCGCCGTCGTCCGCAACGACAAGATGATGGCCGAGCAGGCCCAGCGCGCGCGCGGTGAAACTCCGGCTGACCCGCTTGGAGGCATGAACCAGGAGCAGCCCTTCCACCCGATCTATCGCTACGCCTTCATCACCGACAGCGTCGAGGGCCTGATCGTCACGGATGTCGACACGCTCAACGATGGCGAGCCGCGCAACAACTTCTTCAAGCGCGGCGTCTTCAAGCAGGGCGGCACGGCCTGGAATCCCGGCGGAGCACTCACCGGCGCCAGCCACATCTCGCTCGGTGGTCATTTTGCCTATGTCACGACACCCAAGGCGCTGGTGGTTATCGATCTTGATGATCCGCTTGCTCCCAAACTGACAGCGACCATCCCGATGGACGATCCACGCGCCACCGCCATCCAGTTCCGCTATCTCTGGGTCACGACGGCGCGCGGGCTGGAAGTGCTCAACGTCACCAATCTCGCCAAGCCGGTGCTGGTGCCCGGCGCCGTCATCCCGCTGGCAGACGCCCGCCGCGTCTATCTCGCCCGCACCTATGCCTATGTCGCCGCCAAGGGCGAGGGGCTGGTCATCGTCGATGTAAAGCGCCCCGAGGCTCCAAAAATCTACCAGCGCTACACCGCCGATGGCGCGCTCAACGATGCCGAGGATGTCGTGGTCGGCAGCACCAACGCCTCGCTGTTCGCCTATGTCGCAGATGGCCGCAACGGCATGAAGGTCCTGCAGCTGACGTCGCCGGACAGCCAGCCGAACTTCTATGGCTTCTCGCCGGCGCCCAAGCCCGAGCTGATCGCTTATGCCAAGACAAAGCAGCCGGCGCTGGCGATGTCCAAGGGCCTCGATCGTGACCGGGCGGTGGATGAAAGTGGCCACCAGGTCGCCATCGTCGGCCGCCTGGGCTCACGCCCGTTCACGCGCAGCGAGATGGAAAAGCTCTTCATCGGGCCTGATGGCCGACCCTATGTGGTGAGTGACACCGTCAACATGGCGGATTGGTCACCCCGCGGGACGGTGCGGTAACCGCGACCAAGGCACGCGTTGACGGGCAGGGCAGGAGAACCGACAGCGGGGGCATGGCCGCACTCATCCCCATCCTCGGTGACCAGCTCAGCCACAGCCTCGCATCCTTGAAGGCGGCGGGCCGGGCGCACAGTGTGGTGCTGATGATGGAGGTGAGCGCCGAAGCAACAGCTGTGCGCCACCACCAGAAGAAAATCGCGTTCCTGTTCTCCGCGATGCGCCACTTCGCTGAAGAGCTGCGGGCCGATGGCTGGACAGTCGATTACATCCGGCTCGATGATCCTGAAAATACCCAGGGTTTCGACGGGGAAGTGGCCCGCGCCGTCTCCCGGCACAAGGCCGGCGAGATCGTCACCGTCGAAGCCGGCGAGTGGCGCGTGCTGGCGGCGCAGCAACGCTGGGCGGAGCTCACCGGGCTGCCTTGCACCATCCTCGCCGATGACCGCTTCCTCTCCTCACGCACCGAGTTTTCCGCCTGGGCCGAGGGCCGCAAGCGCTTCGTCATGGAGGATTTCTACCGCCTGATGCGTCGCCGCACCGGCATCCTGATGGACGGCGCGGAACCGGCTGGCGGGCGCTGGAATTTCGACCTCGAGAACCGCAAGCCACCCGCCAAGGGAATGGCCTATCCGGGCATTCCGGCCTTTGCGCCTGACGACATCACCAGCGAGGTACTGGCACTGGTGCCAACACGCTTCGGCAACCACTTCGGCGCGTTGCTGCCCTTCACTATGCCGGTTACGCGCGCGCAGGCGCTTGAATCATTACAGGATTTCATCACACATCGCCTGCCGCGCTTCGGTGATTTCCAGGATGCGATGGTAGAAGGGGAGGACAATCTCTTCCACAGCCAGCTTTCGGCGGCGCTGAATTGCGGCCTGCTGCTCCCACTCGAGGTGTGCGCAGCAGCGGAGGCGGCGTGGCGGGCGGGGGCCGTGCCGCTCAATGCCGCCGAGGGTTTCATCCGGCAGCTCCTGGGCTGGCGCGAATATGTGCGTGGCATCCACTGGATCGCCGGGCCGGACTATACGCAGCGCAATTTCCTGGAAGCGACGCGCGACCTGCCGGATTTCTACTGGACCGGCGAAACCGATCTGCATTGCCTCCACGAAGCCATCGACGCCACGCGCCGCAATGCCCATGCCCACCATATTCAACGGCTTATGGTGCTCGGCAATTTCGCCATGCTGATCGGCGTAAATCCCGAGCAGGTGCATGAGTGGTTCCTGCTGGTCTACACCGATGCCTATGAATGGGTGGAAACGCCCAATGTCATCGGCATGGCACAGTTCGCCGATGGCGGACTTATGGGCTCCAAGCCCTATGCGGCGGGCGGCGCCTATATCAACCGGATGAGCAACCATTGCCGGCACTGCCGCTATGATGTGAAGGCGCGCACCGGCCCGGATGCCTGCCCGCTCAACAGCCTGTACTGGGATTTCCTGGCTCGCAATCGTGACAAACTTGGGCGCAATCACCGGCTTTTGCGGATGTATGACGGCTGGGACCGGTTCGACGAGGGAGAGCAGGCGGCCATCCGCGGGCAGGCCGCGGGCTTTCTGGGGGCGCTTCCGGGCGGTTCACGAGGCTGGGCCAAAAACCAGTCCTGACACTGGCCACAAACGCGCTAAACGGAGCGGGAATGGCCGCCATTACCCGCCTCGCGCTCACCGACTTCCGCTCCTATGGCACAGCCATGGTCAGCGCCGGGACGGGCGCCATTGTCATCACCGGGGATAATGGCGCCGGCAAGACCAACATTCTGGAAGCGCTTTCGCTGCTCGCGCCGGGCCGTGGGCTGCGCGGCGCCGCGCTGTCGGAAGCGGCGCGCGCGCAAGGCGCCGGCGGCTGGAGCGTCGCGGCCACCCTGCAGGCGCCAGGCGGTGAGGTCGAGATCGGCACCGGCACTGCCGCCAGCGCGCCGGAACGGCGCATCGTGCGCATCAATGGCGCCGCAGCGACGGCCGCGGCGCTGGGAGAATGGCTGGCGCTGCTCTGGTTGACGCCCGCGATGGACCGGCTGTTTGCCGACACGCCCGCCGCGCGCCGCCGCTTTCTTGATCGGCTGGTGCTGGCGCTGCACCCCGGCCATGCCCGGGAGACAATCCGCTATGATGCCGCGATGCGCGCCCGCACCCGGCTGCTCACCAGCGAGGCCGCGCCTGATCCGCACTGGCTCGCAGCGCTGGAAACGGCGATGGCCGAGCACGGCAGCGCGGTGTCCGAGGCGCGCACGCAGACTGTCGCTGCGCTGGCCGAGCAGCTCGCCGGGATGGCGCCGAGCCCGTTTGCCCGGCCGCTGCTGGCGCTCGCCGGCACCGATGCGCCTGATCTGGCGCTGGCGCTGGCGCGGGGCCGCGCGGCCGACGCTGCTGCCGGCCGCGCCCTCATCGGCCCGCACCGCGCCGATCTGCTGGTGACGCATGCCGCCAAGGGCGAGCCCGCCGCGCGCGGCTCCACCGGCGAGCAGAAGGCACTGCTCATCTCGCTCATCCTGGCGCATGCCGAGCTGGTGGCATCGCGCAGCGGCAGCCCGCCGGTGCTGCTTCTTGATGAGATTGCCGCGCATCTCGATGCCGGAAGGCGCGCCGCGCTGTTCGCCCGGCTGGAGGCCATGGGCTCGCAGGTGTGGATGACAGGCACGGATCCGGCGCTGTTCGAGGCGGTGGGCCATGCCACCCGGCTGCACGTGCAGGCCGGCGCGGTTCTGGCGCTTTGAACGGCCGCAGCCATCTGGCGCTTGCGGGTGCTGTCACGCTTTTGTGGTCTGCGCTGGCGCTCACCCTGCTGCGTATCCTCGGGCCGGACTGGAGCTTGTTTGCACCGGCCACCTGCCTCGGCACGCATTGCTTCTGCGAGGCGCCGCGCGCCGGGAGCTATCTGCTGCAACCCGCAAACAGTCTGTCCAGCCTCGGCTTCATCGGTGTCGGCAGCTGGATCATGCTGGCTTCCGGGCAGGATCGCGACTCGGCACTCGGTATCCTGCCGACACTGTGGCTCGGTTTCACCGCCATCATCATCGGCATGGGCAGCCTGATGCTTCACGCCACGCTGACGCTCTGGGGCCAGTTCGCTGATGTGCTGGGAATGTATCTGCTGGGCAGCTTCACACTGGTCTGGGCGCTGCGGCGTCGCTTCCGCCTCGGCACGGAACCTGCCGTTCTGCTTTATCTGCTGATTGCCGGCAGTCTCGTCACGCTGCTCTGGATTGCCCCGGAAACGCGGCGCTGGCTGTTTGCAGTGCTGCTGGTTGCAGCCATTCTGGCAGAATGGCTGCTGGCGCGGCTGTTGCGCCCTGGCGCCCGGCCACGGCTGTTCCTGGCAGCGCTGGGCGCCAATGCACTGGCGTTCGCGCTCTGGGTTCCGGACCAGACAAGGCAGCTGTGCGCCCCCGAATCACTGTTGCAGGGCCATGCGGCCTGGCACCTGCTTGGCGCCGCCGCGTTGCTGCTGAGCTACCACTATTATGCAAGTGAGCGCCGCTGACATCTGCGGTGCGCCAGCGCAAGCGCAGGTGTTCGCCATCTGGCCTGGCCACAGTATCACTGCAAGATCGCCAGACACGAACAGATACGAAATCCCTGAATTCCGGGGAATCCACCTGCATCGAAGGTGCGTGATAGTGCGTAGCTGCTGAACAGACGCTGCCTGGCCTCTGGCAGGAGGCTGTCACCGCGAGTGCCGCAAAGGCCGGTTCATGAACAAATTACCTTAACAATTATTTAACCCTTTTTGAATCGTGCATTGGAATGCAAAGCAGTGTAAAAGCGATTATCGAATGTTAACCATGCGTTACAGTTAACTGCTGAATTTGACATTCAAGAACCGGAACGATAGTTCCGAAATGGACGGAAAGGGGGGCACCCGATCATGACGTTCTGGCATCATATCCGGAGCCTTCGTGCTGACCGCACGGCTGGCATCGGTATCGTCGTGGCGGCATCGCTGCCGGTCTTCCTCGGCGGCGTCGCGCTGGCTGTCGATACCGTGCAATGGTCATTGGCCAAACGGCAGATGCAGCGCCAGGCCGATTCCGGCGCGCTTGCCGGCGCCTTTGGCCTCGCCCAGGCGCGCAGCGTCACCACATCGGTCAATCGCGATCTCGCAAAAAACAATTTCGTTCCCCTGACCATCAATCCGGTTATCGAGAATGCGCCAACAGCCGGCGCCTATGCCGGCAACGCCATGGCGGTGCGCGTCGTGCTGGAAACCGACATGAGCCTGCCCTTCTCGGGTCTGTTCATCAGTGGCGTCCGCATTGGCGCCGAGGCCACGGCGGCCGTGCTGGGGCTTGGCGAATATTGCGTTGTGGCGCTCGACACGTCTGACGAGACCGGCATCGACATGACCGGCAACACCAGCGTCAAGCTCGGCTGCGGCATGATCTCCAACACCGTGGGCTCGGAGTCGGTTGACGCTGGCGGCAGCAGCACCATCGAAGCTTCACCGATCGCCGGGGTGGGCGTCGTGCCGCCAGCCCCGAGCAATTACGCCACAGGGACGACGCTCATCTCCTATGCCATCCCGCAGCAGGATCCATTTGCCGACCTGGCTGATCCCGTCATGACAGGGACAACCTATGGTCGTAACGCCGCCAACATCGGCCCGAACAAGCCGCTGGAGACCCTGAACCCGGGCGTTTACCAGAGCATGAGCCTCAACGGCAACGTCAAGCTCAACCCCGGCACATACTATATCAAAGGCGATCTCGGCTTCGGTTCCCAGGCCATCGTGGAGGCTATCGGTGTCACCTTCGTTCTGACCAACAACAACCCGGCCAGCGGCGTTGGAAACGTCGATATGAACGGCACCTCGCAGATGACGCTTTCTGCACCAACAACCGGCACATATGCCGGCGTGCTCTTCTATCAGGACCGCCGTGCGCCAACGAGCGGCGGCAGCAAGTTCAACGGAACGTCCAGCAGCCTGATGCAGGGCGCAATCTATATGCCGCGTGAGGACATCACCTTCAACGGCACCACCGGCATGGACGTGAAGTGCCTGCAGATGGTGACATGGCGGATGACCTTCACCGGCACCAGCGAGATCACCAATGTTTGCCCGGCAAACTCCGGCGCCGGATCCTTCCCCGGCACCGTAATCCGGCTGGTGGGCTGATCATGATGGGCATGTTCAAGAAACTGGCGCGTGACCGCAAGGGCTCGAGCGCCATGGAGATGGCGCTGCTGGTGCCGCTGCTGGCATTCGGCCTGTTCGCCAGCTTCGATATGGCGCGTGGCTTCTCCCGCAAGATCGATCTTGTCAACGCTGCTGCGCGCACGCTGGAGCTTGCCACCGTGCCGGGCATGATCAGCAGCAATACCAGCGCGCTGGCGACCGAAGCCGTGGCCGCTGCCGGGCAGACGGGCGCGACAGCAACCGTCGCAACCTGGCTGGAGTGCGCCGGCGTCAAGCAGGAGGCCAATGTGACGCTCTGCGGCAGCGGTGTCGAATTCGCGCGCTACATGAGCATCAGCATCACGGCGCCCTACCAACCGACCTTCAACTACGGCGGGCTGTTCTCCGGCAGTGGCGTGTCGCTCAACGGCACAGCTTCGGTGCGGATGCAATGAGCCTGCGCCGGCTTCTGGCATCGCTTGGGCGCAGCGGCGCCAGCACGATGGAGTTCGTGCTCACCATCCCCATCGCGCTCGTCGTGATCTTCGGCTCGGTGCAGATCGGCCTGGTGTTCTGGGCGGATGCCGGCCTGCAGAATGCGCTGGGCGATGCCGCACGGGTCGCCACGCTCTGGCCGCGCCGCAGCAACACCGAGATTGCGGCGGTGTTCGATGCCCGCAAATTCGGGCTGGATCCCGCCGGGCTGTCAACGCCGGTCATCACCACCGGCACGCAGAACGGCGAGGACTTCGTGCAGATCCAGGCCAGCTACCAGACAAGCATCAACTTCATCCTGTTCGATGTGCCTGGCATCACGCTCAGCCACACACGGCTCGCCTACCGGCCCTGACCGGCACGAAAAGCAGCTTTTTTGCCGCTGCAACGACGCAAAAGCTTCATCTTCGCACCACAATAACTCGCTTGTACGCGCGCGGGGGTCTATAGCTTGCGGGGCAAGCCGCAGACCTGCGCGGCGTGAAGGACGAAGACCTTGAGCGACGAGACCAACCAGGCCCCCGCCGATTACGATGCCGATTCCATCAAGGTGCTCCGCGGCCTTGATGCCGTGCGCAAGCGCCCCGGAATGTACATCGGCGATACCGATGATGGCTCGGGCCTGCACCACATGGTGTTCGAAGTTTCGGACAACGCCATCGACGAGTCCCTCGCCGGCTATTGCGACCTGATCCTCATCACGCTCAACCCCGATGGCTCGGTGAGCGTGACCGACAATGGCCGCGGCATCCCCACCGGCATCCACACCGAGGAGGGCGTTTCCGCCGCCGAGGTGATCATGACCCAGCTGCACGCTGGCGGGAAGTTCGATAACAGCGATGCCAATGCCTACAAGGTATCCGGCGGCCTGCACGGCGTGGGCGTTTCGGTCGTCAACGCGCTTTCGGAATGGCTGGAGCTGACCATCTGGCGCGACGGCCAGGAGCATTGGATGCGCTTCCGCCACGGCGATGCCGAGGCGCCGCTCAAGATCGTCGGCCCGGCGCCGGAGGGCAAGCGCGGCACCCGCGTTACCTTCCTGCCCTCGCCCGCCACCTTCAAGATCATCGAGTTTGATTTCGCCAAGCTGGAGCACCGCTTCCGCGAACTGGCCTTCCTCAATTCCGGCGTGCGGCTGCACCTGACAGATGCCCGCCATGCCGAGCAGAAGACCGTTGAGCTCTACTATGAGGGCGGCATCGCGGCCTTTGTGCAGTATCTCGACAAGTCCAAGACCCCGCTGATCGCGGCACCGGTCGCCATCCATGGCGAGAGCGGCGATATCGGCATCGATGTCGCGCTGGAGTGGAACGACAGCTATTACGAGCAGGTCCTGGCCTTCACCAACAACATCCCGCAGCGCGATGGCGGCACGCACATGGCGGCGTTCCGCGCCGCGCTCACCCGCACGCTCAACAACTATGCCGAAAGCTCGGGCGCGCTGAAGAAGGAGAAGGTGACTCTCACCGGCGATGACATGCGCGAGGGCCTCACGGCTATCGTCTCGGTGAAACTGCCGGACCCGAAATTCTCCTCCCAGACTAAGGACAAGCTGGTCTCCTCGGAGGTGCGCCAGCCGCTGGAATCGCTCATCGCCGATCGCCTCGCCATCTGGCTGGAGGAGAATCCGGCACACGCCCGCACCATCATGGCCAAGATCATTGATGCCGCTGCCGCGCGCGAGGCCGCCAAGAAGGCGCGTGACCTGACGCGGCGCAAGGGCGCGCTCGATATCGCCAGCCTGCCCGGCAAGCTCGCGGACTGCCAGGAGCGGGACCCGGCAAAGTCCGAGCTGTTCCTGGTCGAGGGTGATTCCGCCGGAGGCTCGGCCAAGCAGGGCCGCAACCGCCAGTTCCAGGCGATCCTGCCGCTGCGCGGCAAGATCCTCAACGT
>DIUN01000022.1 GCA_002423025.1 Sphingomonadales bacterium UBA6157
CGCCGGGCTTCGCGCCCTGCGCCATCTTGATCTGGACCATGTCGGAGTTGACCAGGTATTCCGTGGTCACGCCGAAGCGGCCCGAGGCGATCTGCTTGATCGCCGAGCGCATCGAATCGCCGTTGGCCATCGGCGTGTAGCGGTCCGATTCCTCGCCGCCCTCGCCGGTGTTGGAGCGCGCGCCGATGCGGTTCATGGCGATGGCCAGCGTGGTGTGCGCCTCGCGGCTGATCGAGCCGAAGCTCATCGCGCCGGTGGCGAAGCGCTTGACGATCTCGCCCGCCGGCTCGACTTCGTCGAGCGACAGCGGCGTCTCGGCCAGCTTGAACTCCATCAGCCCGCGGATGGTCAGCAGCCGCTTGCTCTGGGCATTGATGCTCTCGGCAAAGGCGGCATATTCCGCCGGCAGGTTGCCGCGTACGGCGTGCTGGAGCTGCGCCACCGAGTCCGGCGTCCAGGCATGCTCCTCGCCGCGGATGCGGAAGGCATAGACGCCGCCCACGTCGAGCGCATCGCGATACAGCGGCATGTCGGCATAGGCATCGCGGTGGCGGCGCACCGATTCCTCGGCAACTTCGAGCAGGCCGACGCCCTCGATGGTGGTGGCGGTGCCCGTGAAATACTTCTCGATGAACTCCGAGGAGAGCCCCACGGCATCAAAGATCTGGGCGCCGCAATAGCTCTGGTAGGTCGAGATGCCCATCTTGGACATGACCTTGAGGATGCCCTTGCCGATGGCCTTGATGTAGTTCTTCTGCACCTCGTAGCTGCTGAGCTTGAGGCCGGACTTCAGGCGCATGGTCTCCAGCGTCTCGAAGGCGAGATAGGGGTTCACCGCCTCGGCGCCATAGCCGGCGAGCACGCAGAAATGGTGCACCTCGCGGGCTTCCCCCGTCTCGATCACCAGCCCGGTCTGCATGCGCAGGCCCTGGCGGATGAGGTGATGGTGGATGGCGGCGGTGGCCAGCGCGGCCGGCACCGGAATGCGGTCCGGGCCCATGGCACGGTCCGAGAGCACCAGGATGTTGTTGTCCGCCAGCACGGCCTCGGTCGCTGCCCAGCACATCTGCTGCAGCGCCGCTTCCAGCCCGGCGGCGCCGTCAGTGGCGGCCCAGGTGGTGTCGATGGTGGCGGTGCGGAAGGCGCCATCGAGCAGCTCCGAGATGCCGCGGATCTTGTCCAGCTCGCCATTGGTCAGCACGGGCTGCGCCACTTCCAGCCGCTTGTGGGTGCCGGCATGGTGGCCAAGCAGGTTCGGCCGCGGCCCGATCATCGAGACCAGTGACATCACCAGCTCCTCGCGGATCGGATCGATCGGCGGNNCTGCGCGAAGTTCTGCTTGAAATAATCGTAGAGCAGCTTGGAGCGCTCGGAGAGCACCGCGATAGGCGTGTCGGCGCCCATCGAGCCGATCGGGTCCTCGCCCAGCGCGCCCATGGGGGCCAGGAAGAACTTGAGGTCCTCCTGCGTGTAGCCAAAGGCCTGCTGGCGATCGAGCAGCGTCACTGCGTCACCATCGGGAATCTCGCCGTTTCCGGCCGGCAGATCCTCCAGCTTGAACTGCGTCTGCGCCAGCCACTCGTCATAGGGCTGGGCGTTGGTCAGCTCGCGCTTGATCTCGTCATCACCGATGATCGTGCCGCGCTCGAGATCGACCAGCAGCATCTTGCCGGGCTGCAGACGCCACTTGCGGGTGATCTTCTCCTCCGGAATCGGCAGCACGCCGGATTCCGAGGCCATGATCACCTGGTCATCGCTGGTCAGGATGAAGCGCGCCGGGCGCAGGCCGTTGCGGTCCAGCGTCGCGCCGATCTGGCGGCCATCGGTAAAGGCGATGGCGGCGGGGCCGTCCCACGGCTCCATCAGCGCGGCGTAATATTCGTAGAAGGCCTTTTGCTTGGCATCCATCTGCTGGTTGCCGGCCCAGGCTTCAGGGATCAGCATCATCACGGCATGCGCCAGCGGATAGCCGCCGGCGAGCAGCAGCTCGAGCGCGTTGTCGAGGCAGGCAGTGTCGGACTGGCCGTGCGGGATCAGCGGCCACATCTTGTCGAGATCCGGCCCGAGCAGCGGCGATTCGAGCGTGCGGCGGCGGGCGTTCATCCAGTTGACGTTGCCGCGCACGGTGTTGATCTCGCCGTTATGGGCGATGAAGCGATAGGGGTGCGCCAGCCGCCACGACGGGAAGGTGTTGGTCGAGAAGCGCTGGTGCACCATGGCCAGCGCCGAGGTCGTCAGCGGGTTCTGCAGGTCGAGATAGAAGCTGCCGACCTGGTCGGCGAGCAACAGGCCCTTGTAGACCAGCGTGCGGCTGGAGAAGGACGGCATGTAGAAATCGGTCAGGCTCGGCATGCCGCGCTTGATCGCCTTGGCGGCCAGCGGGTTCTGCGTCTGCTTGCGGATGGAGAGCAGCTTGCGCTCGAAGGCGTCCTGGTCCTTCGTCAGCGGCCCACGCGCCACGATTGCCTGGCGGATGACCGGCAATTCGGCGAGCACCGCCGCACCCAGCACACTGCTGTCCACCGGCACATCGCGCCAGCCGATGAGAATCTGCCCCTCGATGCGGATGAAATGCTCGAACTGTTCGATGATCACCGCACGTGCGGCGTCATCACGCGGCATGAAGCACATGGCGACGGCATAATCGCCGGGCGCCGGCAGCATGAGATTCTGGCCCACGGCCCAATCCCGCAGCAGCGCATCGGGAATCTGGATCAGGCAGCCGGCGCCATCGCCCACCATCGGATCGGCGCCGACAGCGCCGCGATGATCGATATTGAGCAGAATCTGCAGGCCTTGCCGGACGATATCATGGGTTTTCAAGCCCTTGATGTTCGCGATGAAACCAACGCCGCACGCATCGTGCTCGTTGCGGGGATCATAAAGGCCTTGCTTGACGGGCAACTGCATTGCTCAACCCTTGATTACGAACTTTGAATTCGAACTTTGAATACGAACCTTGAAAACGGTAATTTCGCTGCGCACGCGCTCGCGCGCTGCGCTTTTTGCTCAAAAACTCGCGATAGTCGATTCCGCCGTTGCACCAAAACCCCTGGCAACGTCGCAGGCGGCAAACCGGCGCACTGCTCCATCTCGCCTGAGGCGGCGCTTGTCCAGCCGATTCAGCGCATTTTCAGCCCGGCTCACCCACCGCCAGAACCACCTTGCCCAGCGATTTGCCGGCAAAGCCCGCCTCCAGCGCCGCACCATAGTCCGCCCAGCCGAACACCGGGCCGACGGCGGGGGCCAGCTTGCCCTCGGCCAGCCAGCCGGCAAGCTGCCGCAGCCCGGCGCGCGCCGCGTCCGGCTCGAACAGCTGGAACTGCCGCACGTCCACACCGATGAGCCCGGCGCCCTTCATCAGGGTCAGGTTGCTCGGCAGCGCCGGAATCGGCCCGCCGACGAAGCCGACCACCAGGTGCCGGCCACCCCAGCCCAGCGAGCGGAACGCCGCCTCGAACAGCGGGCCGCACAGCGGATCGAACACCACGCCCAGCTTCTGGCCGGCCAGCGCCGCCTTCAGCCGCTCGCGCCAGCCCTCCACGTCGGTATCGATGGCAACATCGGCGCCCTGCGCCAGCGCGAACGCCCGCTTCTCCGGCGTCGAGGCTGCCGCGATCACCCGTGCGCCAAGCAGCTTGCCGAGCTGCACCGCCGCCGAGCCGACACCGCCCGCCGCGCCGAACACCAGCAGCGTCTCGCCCGGCTGCAACGCCGCCCGGTCCACCAGCCCGTGCAGCGCCGTGAGATAGTTGAGCGGCAGCGCCGCGCCCTGGGCAAAGCTGGCGCTTGCTGCCAGCGGCAGGCAGGCCGCGGCCGGCGCCAGCGCATATTCGGCAAAGGCATGCATGGTCATCGCCATCACCCGGTCGCCCGGCGCCCAGCCCGTCACGCCCTCGCCGATGGCATCGATGGTGCCGGCAACGTCCTGCCCCGGAATATGCGGCAGCGGCGGCTTCACCTGGTAGCGCCCCAGCGCCACCAGCGCATCGACATAGCCGATGCCCACCGCCGCGACCTTGATCCGCACCTGGCCGGCGCCGGGGGCGGGCAGGGGCCGCTCCACTTCGGCATAATCCGCCAGCGAGTCGATCCTGTCAGCAGCGATGGCCTTCATGGGGGCTCCTTCAGCCGAAGCGATACTCATCCGGCTTGAACACCGATGTCATCTGCCAATAATCGACAAGGCGATAGGGCAGCACCGCAAACACCCGGCCCTGCGGGTTGCGATACCAGTTGGTCAGCCCCTTGTGGGACCAGACCATGCCATCGTGGAGATGGTCCACTTCCTTCACATAGGCATCGTGCACCGCCGGCTTCACATCGATGCTGTGGTGGCCGCCCTCGATCACCTCGCGCAGCGCCATCATCACATAGCGCACCTGGCATTCGGACATGAAGATCACGTTGCCGCCATGCGCCAGCCCGGTGTTCGGCCCGAGCAGGATGAAGAAGTTGGGGAAGCCCGGAACCGTGGTGCCGAGATAGGCGGTGGCATCATCGGGCTTCCACACATCGTGGATTTCCGTACCGCCGACGCCGGTGATCTTCATCGGTGCCAGCATCTTGCTGGCCTGGAAGCCGGTGGCATAGATGATCGCATCGGCGGCCCAGGTCTTGCCGTCCGCCGTCACCACGCCCTCGGGCACGATGCGGGTGATCTGGTCGGTGATCAGGTCGACATTGGGCTTCTGCAGCATCTTGAACCAATCATTGTCGATCAGGATGCGCTTGCCATAGGGCGGGTAGTCCGGAATCACCTTCTCCAGCAGCGGCGAATCGGCGCCGAGTTCACGCCGCATATGGCGCTCCATGAAGATGCGGTGGCGGTGGTTCTGCTCGTTGATCGAGTGCTCCGGGTCATGCCACTCCGGGTCGATCTTCAGCGCCGTGTGCAGGCCATCGGCAAAGGCCCAGAACAGCTGGAAGCGATACCAGCGGGCAAAATACGGCACATGCGCCAGCACCCACTTCATGCCATCGGCCACTTCGCCGAAATAATTGGGGTTCGGCACCACCCAGTGCGGCGAGCGCTGGAACACCATCAGCTGCTCGACATCCGGCTGGATCGTCGGGCCGACCTGATGGCCCGAGGCGCCGGTGCCGATCATGGCGATGCGCTTGCCCTTCCAGTCGAAGCTGGGGTCCCAATGGCCGGTGTGCACGGCGGGGCCGGCAAAGCTCTCGCGACCGGGGATGTCCGGATATTTCGGGCGGTTGAGGATGCCGACAGCGGACATGACGGCATTGGCCTTCATGTCGAAGCTGCTGCCATCGGCGCGGCGCGCTGTCACCGTCCAGGTCTGGCTGGCTTCGTCGAAGTGGCAGGCGGTGACTTCGGTGTTGAACAGCGTCTTGCGGCGCAGGTCGTATTTGTCGGCAACGCCTTCAAAATACTGCCAGAGCTCATCCCGCTTGGCGAAAAAGTGGGACCAGTTGTGGTTCGGCTCGAAGGAGAAGGAATAGAAATGGTTGGGCGTATCGACGCCGCAGCCCGGGTAGGAATTCTCGTACCAGGTGCCGCTGACGGTGTCGTTCTTCTCGATGATGGTGAACGGTATGCCGGCCTGCTGCAGCCGAATCGCGGCGCACAGCCCGGAAACCCCGGCGCCGATGACGATGACGTGGAAGGCATCGAGCACCGTCTGCTCGGGCTTCTTGTGCCAGACCATGCCGCGCGGGTCGATCTCGGCGGGGCGCAGGTCCTCGCGCATCATCGCGACATAATCCTCGCCCACCGGCGTGCCGGCGGCGGTGCTGAGCATGTCGACGAGCATCTGCCCGTCCGGAATCGGCGGCAGCGGGCGCGGGTTGCGGGCAAAATCCATCAGCACATCGAACAGCGCGGCGCGGATCTCGGCGCGCATCTCCTCCGGCATGGTCTCCTGGTAGCTGGAGGGGCCGACGATGTGCGGCCGGGCGCGATCGAGCCAGCCATGGTCGCCGGTGAGCGTCACCAGCACCAGCATCAGCGTTGCCGGGTCTGCCGATTGCAGCGCCGTGCGCAGCTGCTCGGGGTTGGCGGCGAGGGCGCTCAAGTCAAATTCGCTCGGGTCATGATCGGTCATCGGCGGGGCCATATGCAAATGAAGGGTTTCAGGAAAAGGCGGGTTGGGGCGCAAAGCCATCGGCCGTGCGGGTGATACGAACGACATGGTCCCCGGCGAAATGCGCCGGAACCAGCACGGCCTGCTCATCGGCAGCGCGGGCCAGCACATGGCGGCGGGCGGCGCGGGCCTGCGCGGCATCCTCGCAGAAGATGCTGTTCCACTCCGGGTTGAGAATCTGCAGCGGGTGGTGGAGCACATCGCCCACGAACATCGCACTCTCGCCGCCATCGGCCACGGTCAGCGTCTGGCAGCCGGGGGTGTGGCCTGGGTTGGGGTCAAGCCGCAGGCCATCGCCAAGATCAAGGCTGCCGGTGACGATATCGGCGAGGCCGCGCGCCAGGATCGGCCGCACGCTGTCCTCGAAAAAGCCGGCATTGACCGCCTCGCCGATCATGTCGGGATAGCGATCCCGGTTGAGCGGGTCCCAATATTCGACGTCCGGCGCCGGGAAGAGATAGCGGGCGTTGGCAAAGGTCGGCTGCCACGCGCCGTCCACCAGCATGGTGTTCCAGCCGACATGATCGACATGCAGGTGCGAGCAGATGACCAGGTCGAACGCCTCGGGCGCAAAGCCGGCGGCGGCGAGCCGGGCCAGGAAATCCGTATCGAGATTGTCGAACACCGGGATGCCGGGGCGCTGCTTGTGGTTGCCGCAGCCGGTATCGAACAGGATGGTGCGACCGCCGGCCTCGATCACCCAGCTCTGGATGCGGGCCTGGATGGCATGGGTCTCGGGGTCGAGATAGGCCGGCCCTATGGCGCTGCGGGTTTTGGCATAGGCCTCGGCATCGAAGCCGGCGAACAGCAGCTCGGGTGCCAGGAAGGCGCCGGCCCATTCCTCGATGCGGGTGACGCGGGCCGAGCCGATGCTGAACGCTGCCATGCTGCCTCCTCGCTCTGTTCAACCAGGCCGATGTAAAATCTACTTGCCAGTAACTACTAGCCAGCGCTGCGGCGTCAAGCCCCGCCGCGCCGGCGCTGGTGTTTCCACCAGTGCAGCCCCGTGGGCCGCCAGCTATGTTGCGCTGCACCATGATTCTGTGGCCTTCGCGCCACATCGCGGCGGTTTGCGCGGCGTTTTGCGTTCGGCGGCAAAAGCCTACGGTTTCTGTATTGCTTCTGCCCTGCAACCCGGCACATCTACGCGACGGTAGATAAAACATCACCAGAGTTTATCGCGCGCTTCTTGGGGGATTTCGAACCATGCTGAACATTCAGGCTGTCACCACGCGTGCGCTTTCCGCGCGCCGTCTTTCCGGCGCTGCCGCGCTTCTCGCCGGCGCCATGCTGATGGTTGCAGCGCCCGCCGCCGCCCAGACAGCCCAGGCCGATGAGGATGTTCTGGAGGACATCGTCGTCACCGCCACCCGCAGTTCGGAATCGCTGTCCAAGATCGGCGCGTCCGTCACTGCCATTTCCTCGGCCGATCTCGGCGCCGGCGGCATCACCGAAATCCGCTCGCTGGCCTCGTCCGTGCCAAACCTTTCGATGGGTGACCAGTTCGGCGTCAACCGCACCTTCATCCGCGGCATCGGCCTCACCTCGATCGATCTCGGCGCCGATGGCGCGGTGGCCTTCCTGCAGGATGGCGCGCTGATCGCCCGCCCGGCGGCCCAGCTCTCCGGCTTCTACGATATCGAGCGCGTCGAAGTGCTGCGCGGCCCGCAGGGCACGCTCTATGGCCGCGGTGCCACCGCCGGCGCCATCAACCTCGTCATCAAGCGCCCCACCGCCGAGCTCTCCGGCTATGCCCGCGCCACCTATGGCAACTACAACGCCATCTCGCTGGAAGGCGCTGTCGGCGGCCCGATCGTGGGTGACAAGATCATGGTCCGCGTTGGCGGCAAATATGAGAAGCGCGACGGCTTCGGCGTCAACCAGATCACCGGCAACGATATCGACAACCGTGATGCCTTTGCCGTGCGCGGCAGCATCCTGTTTGCCCCGAGCAGCGACCTCGACCTGATCGTCACCGCCGATTATTTCGAGGAAGACGACAACAACTACGCCTTCCATTATTTCGGCCCGACCGTGGCGCCCGAGAATGCCCTCGGCAGCCTCATCGGCGGCGAGACCATCATCACCCGCTCGGCCCGCCTCGGCGTTCCCGTCAATTTCCGCGATGTCGTTTCGGACCAGGACCCGATCAACACCCGTGATGGCCTCTCGGTGTCCGCCACGCTCAACTGGCGCCCCGGTGATTTCGACCTGAAGTCGATCACCAACTACCGCGATTTCACCCGCTTCAACCGCACCGATCTCGATGCCTCGGATGTCTGGATGTTCGGCCAGAACAACTATGACGAGCAGAGCACGACCTTCAGCCAGGAGTTCGTCGGCACCTGGAAGAGCGACAAGCTCGACCTGCTGTTCGGCGCCACTTACTTCAACGAGAAGCTGTTCGGCAGCGTCCGCGTGCCGCTTATCAACCTCGGCATCCTGTTCGGGCTGCCCGCCGATACCTTCGATGCTGCCAACTACCTGCAGTTCGGCAACGTCTACATCGATGCCTATGGCGTCTATGGCCAGGCCAGCTATTCCGTCACCGATCAGCTCAAGCTCACCGCCGGTGTTCGCTACAGCTACGAGAAGCGCAAGGGCGTCGGCAGCTTCCAGTTCCTCGGCAATGTCTCGACGGACAAGGAGAAAGGCTGGGGCGCTGTCACCCCCACCTTCGGCATCAACTACCAGGTCACGGACCAGACGCTGCTCTATGCAACCGTCACCCGCGGCTTCAAATCGGGCGTGATCAACGTCGGCTCGCAGAACGACGTCATCAACCCGGAATATGCCTGGGGCTATGAGGCCGGCGTCAAGACGCAGTCGGCTGACAACAAGTTCTCGGGCAGCCTCGCCGGCTTCTACATCGATTATTCCGATCTTCAGGTCGGCTTTGTCGGTGCGGACAGCGTCGTGACCACGGTCAACGCCGCCTCGGCCCGCAACTATGGTGTCGAGCTCGAGTTCCGCGCCCGCCCCACCCCGCAGTTCACCTTCGAGGTGTTCGCCACCTACCTCAACGCCAAGTACACCAAGTTCGTCTCGGGTGATTATCGCCAGGGCTTCGCGCCGGTGGACCTGTCGGGCAACCGCCTCTCGAACGCGCCGGAATACACCCTGCGCGCCGCAGCGGACTATAATGTTGCGCTGGGTGATGCCGGCTTCCTCAACCTGCGGGCCGACATCAACTATCAGGATGAGGTGTTCTTCACCGAGTTCAACAACATCGATGCCGTCCAGCCTTCGGTTTCCACCGTCAACGCCGGCATCCGCTTCACCACCGCCGACGAGCGCTTCAGCATCGATGTCTGGGGTCGCAACCTCACCAACGAGTTCGTGATCTCCAACAACATCATCACCGCGCCGCTGTTCAACAGCGTCCGCGTCGGCTCGCTCGCCCCGCCGCGCACCTATGGCGTCACGCTCGGCGTGAATTTCTAAAGAGCGCCAACATCGGGAAATCGAAGGAAAAGTGCCATGACCGAGACGCGCTTTTCCTTCGATCCCTCCGATCCGGCCCTGCTGGCTGACCCGTACAAGGTGTTTGCCCGGCTGCGGGCCGAAGATCCGGTGCACTGGACCGACCATGGCTTCTGGGTCGCCACCCGCCATGAGGATGTCCGCGCCGTCATCATGGACCGCGAGCGCTTCGGCCAGGGCGATTTCGTCCGCAATATCCAGCTGTTCTACGGCCCGGATTTCGATGTGCTGGCGCACCCGTCCTACCGCTGGCTCTCCGAGATTTTCGTCTTTCAGGATCCGCCGCGCCACACGCGGCTGCGCGGCCTTGTCACCCAGGCGCTCACCGCCCGGCGCGTCGCCGCCATGCGCCCGCGCGTGCAGGAAATCTGCGATGGCCTGATCGATGAGCTGGCGCCGCGCGGCCACATGGATGCCATCCATGATTTCGCCTATCGCCTGCCCACCCGCGTCATGTGCGACATGCTCGGTATCTCGGACGCGGAAGCCCCGCCCGCCGTGCTCGAGCAGCTCAACCAGGCCATTGCCGAGGCCTTTCTGGTTTTCGGCATGGAGGCACTGCCGCCGGAGATCCTCGCCCGCGCCGACCGGCAGATGCTGTTCATGGAGGACTTCTTCGGCCAGATTTTCGCCAACCGCCGCGCCAACCCGCAGGACGATCTCGCCACCGATCTGGTCAACGCGCGCGATGGCAATTCCGCCCTCACCAATCGCGAAGTCGTCACTGTCGCCATCGGGCTGTTCGGCGCCGGCTTTGAAACCACCGCGCACATGATCGGCAACGGCCTGCTCAGCTTTGGCCGCAACCCGGCGGAGTGGGCGCGGCTGGTCGCCGAGCCGGAACTGGCGCGCAATGCCTCCGATGAAGTGCTGCGCTTCGAGAGCTCGCTCATCGCCACCTATCGCACCGCGCTCACCGACGCCGATATCGCCGGTACCCCGATCAAGGCCGGCCAGCGCGTGCTCTGCCTGCTCGGCGCCGGCAACCGGGATCCGCAGGCCTTCAGCGAGCCGAACCGTTTCGATATCGGCCGCACCGATGCCACGCGTCACCTGAGCTTTGGCGGGGGCATCCACTTTTGCGTCGGCGCGCAGCTGGCGCGGCTGGAAGGCGAGATCGCCTTTGAAACCCTGGCCCGCCGCTTGCCCGGCCTTGTCGCCAACCCTGCCACGCCGGCCTGGCGCGAGGGCCTGCTGTTCCGCGGCATGAGCGCGCTCCCCGCCAGCTGGTAACNNTGCGGGAGAGGCGACTCGCGCTCCAGCGCGGCGGGTGAGGGTGTGCCCGGCCCGGCAGAAAGAAACACCCTCACCTGGGCCGCGCCAAGGGGCGCGTCTCTCGCCTCTCCCGCAAGCGGGAGAGGGGGGATGCTCAGTCCTTAAAGCTTCTCGCGCTTCAGCTTGATTCCGGCCTTGTCCCGATCCCAGGTGTCCGCCGTGATGCCCTCGGCGCGCAGCTCGGCCTTTTGCACCTTGGCCGTGGCGGTCTTGGGCAGGTCATCGAGGATGCGGATGTAGCGCGGGATCATGAAATAGCTCATCCGCGGCTCGAGAAAGGCGATCAGTTCGGCCGGGTCGATGCTCTGCCCCGGCACCGGCGCGATCACCACCATCACGTCATCTTCTGAAAATTCGCTCGGCACGCCAATGGCCGCGGCCTCGCGCACGCAGGGGTGTGCCACCAGTTCCATCTCCACTTCAAAGCTGGAGATGTTCTCGCCGCGGCGGCGGATGGCGTCCTTCACGCGGTCGACAAAGTAGAAATAGCCGTCGCCATCGCGGCGGAAGGCGTCACCGGTGTGGAACCAGCCATTGGCCCAGGCCTTGGCGGTGGCTTCCGGGTTCTTGTGATAGCCGCTGTTCATCGCAAACGGCCGGTCCGTCCGCACCAGCATCTCGCCGACAGCGCCAACCGGCACTTCGCAATCATGGCCATCGACCAGCCGAACCTCAACGCCGGCGCGCACCTTGCCGCAGGTGCCGGGCTTCACCGGGTTGGGCTCGGAGACGATGGGCGAGGAGATCTCGGTCATGTTGAAGATGGTGTAGACATCGATGCCGAAGCGCTCGTGGAACGGCCCGGAAATCTCGGTGAGCGGCACCATGAAGGCGGCGCGGATGCTGTGCTCGCGGTCCCGCGGGGAGGGCGGCGCCTTCATCAGGAAGGTCGCCATCACGCCGAGCAGGAACATTGCGGTGCAGTCCGTGGTGCGCACCACATCCCAGAAACGCTCGGTGGAGTAATTCTCCATCAGCGCGATCGAGCCGCCGCGCGCCAGCATCACGAACGGAATGCCCATGCCGCCGATGTGGAAGATCGGCATGTTGACCAGAAAGCGATCGGCACCGGTGATGAAGTGCCAGCTGTCCGGCCCGGCATTGGTGTAGAGATGCAGGTAGGAGGAGAGCACGCCCTTCGATGGCCCGGTGGTGCCCGAGGTGTAGATGATCGCCTGGTTGTCCCAGGGTTCGATGGGCCGGGCGAGCGGCAGCAGGTCCGCCTCGTTGCCGGCAAGACTGGCGAAGGCGGCCGAGGCAAAGCGCGCCGGCGCGCTGCCCTCGCCCACCACGATCACCGTATCGATGGCGGCGGTATCCACGCCCTCCAGCCGGTCGAGCAGGCCGGCGTGGCAGACCAGCAGCCGCGCATCGGAATTGGCCAGCACATGCTCGAGCAGGCTGCCGCGATAGGCGGTGTTGAACGGCACGAACACCGCGCCGAGATAGTTGATGGCATAAAATACCAGCAGCCCCTCGCGGCCATTGGGCAGCCACACCGCCACATGGTCGCCCTGCCGTACGCCCTGCTGCTGCAGCCCGGCGGCAACGGAAATCACCTTTTCGCGCAGCTCGGCATAGGTCCAGCGGTCACCATTTTCGAACACCACATAGGTCGTGTCCGGCTGGCGCGCCGCCCAGCCATCGATGAGGTAGCGCAGCACGCAGGTCTCGCGGCCCGGCACACGCGGGTCGCTGTGGCCGCGCGCATCCATGGCGGCATCCGTGCTTGCTGTCATCGATCCAACCCCTGCGTAGAATTTTCTACTTGCGGGGATTAATCTACCGATATGCTCCGATATCGGCAATGCCAAAGCGCAGCCCGGAGCGACAAAATCGCTCTCGCCGCTGCCCTCTAGCCGCGCTTTTTCGCCACGATCTTCATGATGATGCTGATCGCATCCATCACCACTTCCGTGGCGGACCAGCGGCCGCCCTCATGGTACCAGTTGGCGATCCAGCTGAGCAGCCCGCTGATCCAGATGGCGGTGCGCGAGGCATCCTCGAACTCGAATTCGCCGCGGTCCTTGCCCATCGCCAGCAGCGTGGAAAGCCGGGTATCGAAGCGGTGGCGCAACTCGCGGATGCGGCGCGCATCATCGGGGTCGAGGCTCTTTTCCTCGCTGATATAGACGCTGATGTAGCGCTGGTTCTCGATGATGATCCGCGCCACCCGCTCCACCACCATCTTCAGCTGCTCGGTGGCGCTGCCCTCCACTGCCAGCGCCTCATCGAGCGCGGTGAGCGAGAGCTGGATGCCGGTCTGGCAGATCTCGGAGAGCAGCTCGCTCTTGTTGCGATAGTAGGAATAGATGAACGGCTTGGTGACATTCAGCTGCTCGGCGACGGCATCGAGCGTCGTCGCCTCATAGCCATGCAGGAAGAACAGGTGGCTGGCCTCCTCGATGATGCGCCGTCGCTTGTAGGCGGCCACCTCGGATTTCAGCGCTGTCGGCTTGCGGGCCGCTGTCCGGCGCTCAAGCGCTGGGCGGTCAGGCACGGGCGGGCTTTCGCAACTGCATCATGGCACCGGCATAGGGCCGGGCGGCGGCGCTAGACAAGCGCCGTCCGCAAGATCGTCATCACATCCTCGGCCCCGGTGATCGGCCGCGGGTTGGTGCGGCCCCAGAAATCCTCCAGCGTATATTCGGCGATCAGTGGCAGCTGGTTCTCCGAAACGCCGACATCGCCGAGCGAGCGCGGCATGCCCAGCCCGCGAATCAGCTTGTCGAGCAGCACCGAGGCGGGCTGCGTGGCATCCCCCAGGCAGGCGCTGATCCGCACCTGGCGATGGGCGTTGACGCTGGCGTTCCAGGCCTGGACGAAGGGCGACATGACGCAGCTGGTGTGGCCGTGCGGCACGTCGCAGGTGCCGCCGAGCACATGGCCGATGGCGTGGCTGGCGCCCATCGGCACCCCGGCGATGATCGGGATCATCGATTGCCAGGCGCCGATCTGGCACTTGAGCCGGGCCTCCAGGTCGCTCGGGTCCGCCTTGACGCGCGGCAGCCCCTCGGCGAGCAGGCGCAGCGCCGAATCGGCGATGCCATCGGCAAAATCATTGGATTGCAGCGAGCCCAGCGTCTCGGTGGCATGGTCCACGGCGCGCACGCCGGTGGAGAGCCACAGCCACTCGGGCGTGTGCACCGTGATCGCCGGGTCCAGCACCACGCACACCGGCACCATCAGCCGCGTCGCATAGCCCTGCTTGAGCTTGATGCGCTCGTCCGTGGCGCCCGAAAGCGGGTTGAACTCGCCGCCGGAGAGCGTTGTCGGCACGCAGATGGTGCGCACGTCTGGCCCTTCGAACACCGGCTGCACCACCGTGCCATCGGCCTCGACATAGGTCCGATAGGCATCGAAGCCCTCGATGGTGGTGATGTCATGCTTGAGGCAGATGGTGACGATCTTGCCGGCGTCCGTCACCGAGCCGCCGCCGACGGTGACAACCAGATCGGTGTTCACGGCGCGCGCCGCAGCGGCTGCGGCCAGCACATCGGAGCGCGGCGCATTGGGGCGGATGCCATGGTGGGTGGCAGCGTGGCGGCTGCCCAGCGCCTTTTCGATTCGGGCGATCTCATCGGTCTTCAGCGCCAGGAAGCTGCTGGCGAGGATGAAGACGCGGGTGGCGCCAAGCCGCTCGGCCTCGGAGGCCACGGCCTCTGCCGTGGGCGTGCCAAGGGTGACACGCTCGGTTGCGGTCAGGACCACTTCGGATGGCTGGATCATGCTCAAATCTCCCCGTTCGCGGCGCGCTTGCGGCGCCTGCTGCTCTCGCTACCGGACAGTAGAGAAATCCATGACACGGTCAAATAAAAGCGACAGGTTCGGGCGGGCCGGCAAGCGGCTTGCCTCGCGCCCGGCATCGGCATAGGCAAGGCCTGCGACAGGTTCCCGGAGACGGGAATAATAGGGAATCCGGAACACAGGCCCGCCTGTGCATCCGGAGCTGTCCCCGCAACTGTGACCGGCGAGCGCTCGCCCCATCACGCCACTGGCTGCTTGCAGCCGGGAAGGCGGGGCGAGCCTGATGACCCGGGAGCCAGGAGACCTGCCTGTCGCAGTCGGTCCTTTGCGCGGACGGGGTGTTCAGCGTGATCGAGGCAAGCCTCGCGTGACGACACTGGAAGGAAGGTGCCGCGCGTGAGGGGTTTGCCCCGTTTCACTGTCTGCAAGCCTGTGCTGGCACTTGTGCTGGCGCTGCTGCCTGCGGCTGTCACGGCGGCGCCGCGCATCGTCTCGATCAACCCCTGTGTCGATGCCATCCTGATGCAGGTGGCCGATCCCGAACAACTCGCCGCCATCAGCCATTATTCCCAGGATGCCCGTGCCACCTCGATTCCGCTGGCGCAGGCCCGGCGCTTCAAGGGCATCGGGGACAGCGCCGAGGAAGTGGTGGCGCTGGCGCCCGATCTGGTGATCGCCGGCGGCCATGTCGCGCCCGCCACCGTGGCGGCGCTGCGGCGGATGAACATCGCGCTGCTGCAGGTGGGCGTGCCGGCCAGCATCGCCGAGAGCCTGGCGCAGGTGCGCCGCATCGCCGCCGCCGCCGGCCATCCCGAGCGCGGCGCTGCGCTGGCGGCGCGGATCGCGGCGGCCGTGGCGGTGGCCCGGCCGGGCGCACAGGCCCCCGTACCCGCGCTGATCTGGCAGGGCGGCGGCCTGGTGCCCGGCACCGGAACGCTGGCCGATGAGCTGCTGGCGGTGAGCGGCTTTCGCAACATGAGCGCCGCCTATGGCCTGCGCATGTGGGATGTGCTGCCCCTGGAACCGCTGGTCGCCCGGCCGCCGCGTGTGCTGCTGTCCTCAGGCGGGGCAGGGGCGGAGGACCGCATGCTGGCCCATCCGGTGCTGCGCGGGCTGGCCGGGCAGGTCAGCATCCGCGCGTTTCCGCAGGCGCTGCTGCAATGCGGCGGCCCCACCATCATCGCCGCCACCGCCCGGCTGGCGCAGGTGCGGCGCGGGCTGTGAGCGCGCGGCTCCCCCTGGTGCTGCTTGCGCTGCTGGTGCTGGCGATGCTGGCCTCGCTGTTTGCCGGCAAGGTCTGGCTGCCGCTGGCAGCGTTCACCCCCGATGATCCGCGCTGGCTGATCATCGCCGAGTTGCGGCTGCCGCGCACGCTGCTCGCCGCCATCGTCGGCGCCGGGCTGGGCCTCTCGGGCGCGGCGATGCAGGGCTATCTGCGCAATCCGTTGGCTGATCCGGGGCTGTTCGGCGTTTCGGCGGGGGCGGCGCTGGGCGCGGTATTGTCGCTGTTTCTCGGCATGGCGACGGTGTGGCTGCTGCCGGCCTTTGCGCTGGCTGGCGCGGCCATTGCCATGGCGCTGCTGGCGCTGCTCGCCGGCCGCTCGGGCAGCCTGCTGGTGTTCACGCTGGCCGGGGTCATCATCTCCAGCGTCGCCGGCTCGCTCACGGCGCTGGCGATCAGCCTTGCCCCCACGCCCTTCGCCACGGCGCAGATCGTCACCTGGCTGATGGGCGCGCTCACCGATCGCAGCTGGGCCGATGTGGCGATGGCGGCGCCGCTCATCCTCGTAGGCGCCGCGCTGCTGGCGCTCACCGGCCGCAGCCTGGATGCGCTGACGCTCGGCGAGCCGGCGGCGCGCTCGATGGGCGTCAACCCGCTGCGCCTGCAGGCCGCCATCGTGCTCGGCGTCGGCCTGTGCGTTGGCGCGTCCGTCGCGGCGGCGGGCATCATCGGCTTTGTCGGGCTGATGGTGCCCCATATCGTCCGGCCGTTCGCAGGCCATCGCCCGTCCGCCGTGCTGCTGCCCTCGGCGCTGGCCGGGGCGCTGCTGCTGGTGGCGGCGGACAGCCTGGTCCGGCTTGCCCCGATGGCCAGCGAGCTGCGGCTCGGCATCGCCATGTCGATGCTCGGCGGGCCGTTCTTCCTGCTGCTGTTGCTGCGCATGCGGCGGCGGCTGGCATGAGCGCGCTGGCAGCCGAATCCCTCGCGCTGCGGCTTGGCGAAACCCAGGCCCTTGCTGGCGTGAGCGCCGCCTTCGCGCCGGGCCGCATCACCGCCGTGCTTGGCCCGAATGGTGCCGGAAAATCCAGTTTGCTCGCCTGCCTCGCCGGTATGCGGGTGCCCGATAGCGGCCGTGTCACCCTTGGCGGCTCCCCGCGCACCGCTTTTCACCCGCAAGATCTCGCCCGCCGCATCGGCTTCCTGCCGCAGGATGGCGAGGTGCACTGGGATATCGATGTCGCAACGCTCGTCGGCCTCGGCCGCTTCCCGCATCGCGGCCGCTGGGGGGAGAACGCCGAGGACCGCGCCGCCACCGCCGCCGCGATGGTCGCCACCGATGTCGCGCATCTCGCCGGCCGGGTGGTCAACACGCTCTCCGGCGGCGAGCGCGGCCGGGCGCTGCTGGCGCGGGTGCTCGCCGGCACGCCGCAATGGCTGCTCGCCGATGAGCCGCTGGCCAGCCTCGATCCGGCGCATCAGCTCGATGTGCTGGCCTGCCTGCGCGCCGTGGCCCAGGGCGGCGCCGGCGTGATCGTGGTGGTGCATGATCTCAACCACGCAGCACGGCTCGCCGATGATGTGCTGCTGATGCGCGACGGCCGCATCGTGGCGCACGGGCCACCGGCGCAGGTGCTCACCCCGGCGCTGATCGGGCAGACCTATGGCGTGGCGGTGCACATGGGCGAAACCCCGGATGGCCTGCCCTTCATCATCACCACGGCGAGGCGCTAGGCCTTACTTCCTCGGCACAGCCGCAGCAGCAATCACCACATCCAGCCCGGTCTGCATGCCGCGCACGAACGCCGTGCGCTCCACATCGAGATACTCGTCCAGGCTGTGCGCCCGGCCACCGCCGCCGCCGGCGCCGATGGTCACGGCGGGCACCCCGAGGTTCATCGGCACATTGCTGTCGGTGGAGGAGGCACCCAGCACCGGCTCATAGCCGTTGGCGGCAATCGCCCCGGCCACGGCCTTTACCAGCGGCTCGTCGCGCACCGTCATGCCCGCCGGGCGGTCACCGATCAGCACCGGGTTGGCCGCCACCTTGCCCTCCTTGGTGTCGCGCGCTGCATTCTCCGCCGCCACGGCTTCCCCGATCATCGCCATCAGCTGGGCTTCAAGCTTCGCCAGTTCGGCGGCGCTTTCCGAGCGCATGTCGAACAGCATCTCCACCTTGTTCGGAATGGCGTTCACCGAGGTGCCGCCGCTCACCACGCTGGCCGCATAGGTCGTCTTGGGGCTCTTGGGCGTCGTGATGGTGTAGAGCCGCTGCACCGTGCCGGCCATCGCGGCCATCGGGTTCACCAGCCCATAGGCGCCATAGCTGTGCCCGCCCGGCCCGGTGAACTCCACCCGGTAGCGCCGCGAGCCGACGCCGCCATCCACGACGCGGTAGGGTGTCGAGCCATCCACCGAGATAAAGTCCCCGATGCGGCTGCGATAATCATTCTTGGTGAACAGGTGGCGTGCGCCGCGCAGGTCGCCCTCGCCCTCTTCGCCCACGGTGGCGACAAACAGGATGTCTCGTCCCGTCACCACCTTGCCGGCATCCAGCGCCCGCATCCAGGCCAGCAGCGCCGCCAGCCCCACCGTGTCATCGCCGATGCCGGGGGCCAGCAGCCTGTCCCCCTCGCGGCGCACCTTGATCGGCGTGCCTTCGGGAAACACCGTGTCGAGATGTGCGGAAACCACCAGCAGCTTGCCGCCCGCCAGCGTGCCGCCGGGCCCGCCGGGCCGCAGCCCGGTGACATTGCCGACAGCATCGATCGCCACGTCCTTCAGCCCATGGGCGCGCATCATGCCGGCATAGTGCAGCCCCCGCGCGGTTTCCTTGAACGGCGGCGCCGGAATCTCGGTGAGCGTGATCACATCGGCAACGATGCGGTCATAATCCGCCGCCACCTGCGCCCGCGCTGCGTTCCAGCCGGCTTCGCGCCCCACCTGTGCCTGCACGGGCGCCGCCGCCACCAGCGCTGCCCCGATCAGCCAAACCTTCAGCATATTGCTTCCCCAGAATCCCTGTTCGCTGCCCTTGTAACAAATCCGCCCATGCTGTCGAACCTGTGCTTGTGCCAGTGCCCGCCGCCCTTCCCCGATGAAGCCTGATGAAGCCACCATGGCGCATCTGATGCGCCGCACCCAGGCCGGGGACCGCACGGCTTACCGCGCGCTGCTCGGGCTTGCCGCCGCCATGCTCAAGCGCGTCTTCCGCCACCGGGTGCCAGAAGCGGCGCTCGATGATCTGGTGCAGGAGACGCTGCTCTCCCTGCACCGCAAGCGCGACAGTTGGGACCCTGAGCGCCCGTTCCTGCCCTGGCTCTCCGCCATCGCGCGCTATCGCTGGGTGGATCACCTCCGCCGCGTCTATCGCGCCAACGAGAGCCTGATCGATGGGGATCTGGCCGCTCCCGATACCAGCGAGGCGCTGGCCGCGCGCTTCGGGGTGGACAAGTTGCTGGCGCTGCTGCCGCCGGCACAGGCCGCCGCCATCCGCGCTACCCGCATCGAGGGGCTTTCCACCATCGAGGCCGCTGCCCGGCTCGGCCAGAGTGAAAGCCTCGTCAAGGTCAATGTCCATCGCGGCCTGAAGCGACTCGCCGCGCTTGTCGAAGAGGTCCGATCATGAGCCGCCGCCCTTCTCAGGATGCGCCGCTGCCGGCGGACATGCTCGAGGCTCTCGTTGCCGATCTTGAGCCCGTCACGCCGCTGCGCTCGCGTGAGGGGCTGTTTCTCACCGCGCTGCTGCTCGCCTGGCTGCTTCTGCTCGTCGTGCTGGGCCTTGCGCCGGGGCATGATCTTGCCGCCGGTGTCCTGGAGCCCATGTTCATTCTGCGCAGCGGCACGCTGCTGCTGCTCGGCGGCGCGGCGGCGGCGGCGGCGGTGGCGACGGCGCGCCCCGGCATCGGGGATGGTGCCGGCGGCGTGCGCCACGGCTGGCTGGCGGCGCTGGCCATGGCCGGGCTGTTCCCGCTGGCTGCGCTGGCCAGCAGCATTGCCGATCCGGCCGCCGCCCGCGCCGCGATCCTGCGGCCCTCGGCCATCGAGTGCCTCGGCGTCAGCCTCACCCTGGCGCTGGGCGTGGCGGGCGTGCTGGTGTTCTGGCTGCGGCGCGGCGCGCCGGTCTCGCTGGAGCGCGCCGGCTGGGTTGTCGGCATTGCGGCCGGCGCGCTCGGCGGCTTCGCCTTTTCGCTGCGCTGCCCCTATACGGAGGTCGCCTATATCGGCACCTGGTTCACGCTTGTGGTGGCCATTGCGGCGGTGGCGGGCCGGCTCGCCGTGCCAAGGCTGATTCGCTGGTAAGGGCGCTGGCATGGTCTGGCGCTTGCGCGTATCAGGGCGGGGATGAAATTTCGCTGGAGAGCCTGATGCGTCCTGTCCTCAAAGCCGCCGTTGCTGCCTTTGCCTTCGCCCTGCTCGCTGCACCCGCTACTGCCGCGCAGCCCGGCTGGGCCGGCACCGAGGCCGGCAAGCCGGCGCTGGGCGGGCATGATCCCGTCTCCTATTTCAACGGCGCGCCCGTTGCCGGCAGCCCTGACTTCGCGCTGGTGCATGAAGGCGCCACGCTGCTGTTCGCCACGGCGGAAAATCGCGCCCGTTTCGCGGCAGACCCCAAGGCCTTTGCGCCGCAATATCGCGGCTTCTGCGCCTGGGCCGCCTCGCAAAAGCGCCTCTCGGTGGCAGACCCCAAGATCTGGAAGATCGTTGATGGCAAGCTGTTCGTGAACTGCAGCCCGGTGGCGGAAACCAGCTGGCTGGCCGATCGGGATGGCAACATCGCCAAGGCCGATGCCTATTGGGCCAGCCTGGCGGAGTAGCGCCCGCCGGCAAAGCGCCGCGCCGGGGATTGCGCATCCCCCCGGCTTGCCGCACCCTCGCGCCCATGCAACTCCCCGGCCAGATCGATACCATCGCCCAGAACATCCAGCTGGCGGTGGCGCCGGTGTTCCTGCTCACCGCCATCGGCACCTTTCTCAATGTGCTGGCGCACCGGCTCAGCCGCGTTGTGGACCGCGCCCGCTTGATCGAGGAAAACCTGCACGATTACGCTGCGGAAAAACGCACCCTGGCGCTGGCGGACCTGGTGGTGCTGGACAGGCGCATGGCCGCCGTCAACGCCGCCATCGCGCTCTGCACGCTCTCGGCGCTGTTCATCTGCGTCGTCGTCGCCACGCTGTTTGTCGGCGAGCTGCTGCCGATGCGCGCCTCGGTGCTCGTCGCGGTGCTGTTCATCATCGCCACCTCGCTGCTCACCGCCGGGCTGATGCTGTTCCTCTATGAAATCCGCATCGCCTTGCGCTCGGTGCGGGTGCGCGCCGAAGTACTGACACGCGGCGTGGCAAACAGCTAAGGCTGTTCGAGACGGTTTGGTGCCTGAACATTGACTTTTTGAACCAATTAGGTTATTTGCTCGCAGATGAGCAAACCCCGCACGCGCCCCGCCCGTATCATCCGCTCCGATGGCTGGACCTTGCCCCGCCAGCGATTGTTCCTGAAGATGCTGGCCGTGACAGGCTCGGTGGAAAAAGCCTGCGCCGAGGCCGAAATGTCGATCTCCTCGGCCTATCGCCTGCGCCTGCATCCGGAGGGCAAGGCCTTTCGGGAGGGCTGGGCCCTGGCCCGTCATGCCAGCGTCCATTCGCTGCGGGAAATGGCGATGGACCGCGCCCTCAATGGCAGCCGCGAGCCGATTGTCGATAATGGTGAAATCATCGGCCACCGCATTGTCTATAACGACAAGCTGCTGATGTTCCTGCTGAAACGCTACGACAATCCGGATTTCGAGGGCACGCAAAACCGGCTGGTCGGCAATTTCCAGTTTCTCGAAGCAAGCAACGATCCGGAGCCGGAGGCGGTGGCGCACCCGGTGGAGGCCGAGGCGGAAACTGCGACAGGATTCGCGTTGGAGTGAACTTGTTGGGGTTAGGCTGCTGAAGTTATTGCATTTTATTTAGATACGACGGCGCAAAATATCATTGTCATCCCGGGCTTGACCCGGGACCCAGCTAACTTTGGGAGGAAGGAAGCAAGCAAGGGGCATGGGCAAAGCCCATGCTGGCGTCGGACGGGTTCGGCGGGGAAAATCCCCGCCGCCCCGCCGGCCGGCCTTGTGCCTGTCGGCGCGCGGCACGCGCGCCGCGGCGCTGCGGCTCAGTTCTTCGCTTTGTCGACCAGCTGGTTCTTGCCGATCCACGGCATCATCGCCCGCAGCCGTGCGCCGACTTCCTCGATCGGGTGGGCGGCGGCGGCAATCCGCGAGGCCTTCAGCTCGGGCTGGCCGGCGCGGTTGTCGAGGATGAAGTTCTTGACGAAGCGGCCGCCCTGGATGTCGGCGAGCACGCGCTTCATCTCGGCCTTGGTGGCATCGGTGATGATGCGCGGGCCGGTGGTGATGTCACCATATTCGGCGGTGTTGGAGATCGAGTAGCGCATGTTGGCGATGCCGCCCTCATACATCAGGTCAACGATCAGCTTCACTTCGTGCAGGCACTCGAAATAGGCCATTTCCGGCGCATAGCCGGCTTCGGTCAGCGTCTCGAACCCGGCCTGGATGAGGTGGCTGAGGCCACCGCACAGCACGGCCTGCTCGCCGAACAGGTCGGTCTCGCACTCTTCCTTGAAGGTCGTCTCGATAACGCCGGAGCGGCCGCCACCGATGGCCGAGGCATAGGACAGCGCCACGTCATGGGCGTTGCCGCTGGCATCCTGGTGGATGGCGATGAGGCAGGGCACGCCGCCGCCACGCGCATATTCGCTGCGCACGGTGTGACCGGGGCCCTTCGGCGCGATCATGAACACATCGATGTCGGCACGCGGCTCGATGAGCTGGAAGTGCACGTTGAGGCCATGGGCGAAGGCCAGCGCCGCGCCGGGCTTCATGTTGGCGGCAAGGTCATCGGCATAGATGCCGGCCTGGTGCTCATCGGGGGCCAGCACCATGATGACATCGGCCCAGGCGGCTGCCTCGGCATTGGTCATCACCTTGAAGCCGGCGCCGGCAGCCTTTTCAGCCGTCTTCGAGCCGGCCTTCAGCGCCACGGCAACTTCGGCAACGCCGGAGTCGCGCAGGTTGGCGGCATGGGCATGGCCCTGCGAGCCATAGCCCACGATCGCGACCTTCTTGCCCTTGATGAGGCCCACATCGGCATCGGCATCATAATAAACGCGCATCTTGAAACTTCCCTGATCTCTGGAATGACGGATGAACTGTTACGGTCAGACGGCCTCGGCGCCGCGCGCGATGGCCACTACACCGGTCCGGGCCACTTCCACCAGCCCCACTTCGCGCATCAGCGCAATGAACTGGTCAACCTTGCTGGTCGGGCCCGACACTTCGAACACGAAGCTGCCGGTGGTGGTGTCCACCGGGCGGGCGCGGAAGATATCGGCAATGCGCAGCGCTTCGTCACGCGCGGCGCCGGTGCCGGCCACCTTCACCAGCGCCATCTCGCGCTCGACATGCGGGCCAAGCGCCGTCAGGTCGAGCACGCGATGCACCGGCACGATGCGGTCAAGCTGCGCCATGATCTGCTCGATCACCGGCGGCGGACCGCTGGTGACAACCGTGATCCGGCTGACGGCATGGTCCGCCGTCACGTCCGCCACGGTCAGGCTCTCGATATTGTAGCCGCGCGCCGAGAACAGGCCGACGATGCGGGCCAGCACCCCAGCTTCATTGTCGACAAGGATGGAGAGCGTGTGCCGCTCGGAAGCCATGTGCTTCATCAGACCAGCGCCTTCGCATCTTCATCGGCTTCGCCCAGCGTATCGGCGGCCGAAAGGATCATGTCGGTATGAGCTGCGCCCGAAGGGATCATCGGGAAGCAGTTGGCCAGCTTGGTGACGCGGCAATCCACCATCACCGGGCCATCATGCGCCAGCATGGCGGCAATGCCGGCATCCAGCCCATCGGCATCCTCGATGGTGATGCCCTTCCAGCCATAGGCTTCGGCGAGCTTGACGAAATCGGGCAGCGAATCGGAGTAGCTCTCCGAGTAGCGGCCGCCATGGTTCAGCTCCTGCCACTGGCGGACCATGCCCATGTATTCGTTGTTGATGATGAACACCTTCACCGGCAGCCGATACTGGGTGGCGGTGCCGAGCTCCTGGATGTTCATCTGGATGCTGGCCTCGCCGGCAATGTCGATGCACAGCGCGCCGGGGTTGGCCAACTGCGCGCCGATGGCGGCGGGCAGGCCATAGCCCATGGTGCCGAGGCCGCCCGAGGTGAGCCACTTGTTCGGCGCATCGAAGCCGAAGTGCTGCGCCGCCCACATCTGGTGCTGGCCGACTTCGGTGCTGATGATCGGCTTCTGCGCCTTGGTCAGCTCATAGAGCCGTTTGATGGCGTGCTGCGGCAGCAGCTCCTTGCCCTTCTGCTCGAAGCCGAAGCTGTCCCGTGCCCGCCAGCCGGTGATGTCGTTCCACCACGGCTCCAGGTCCGCCGGCTTGTGGCCGCGGGACTTCCAGATCTTGATCATGTCCTCGATCACGCCGCCGACATCGCCCAGAATGCCAAGGTCAACGCGCACGGTCTTGTTCAGCGCCGAGCGGTCGATATCGACATGGATCTTGGTCGAGTTCGGCGAGAAGGCATCGAGACGCCCGGTCACCCGGTCATCGAAGCGCGCGCCCAGGCACAGCATCAGGTCACAGCGGTTCATCGCCATATTGGCTTCGTAGCTGCCGTGCATGCCGAGCATACCCAGGAACTGCGGATGCTCGTTCGGCATGGTGCCAAGGCCCATCAGCGTCGAGGTGACAGGCGCACCGGTCAGCTTGGCCAGCTCACGCAGCAGCTGCGCCGCCACCGGGCCGGAATTGATGATGCCGCCGCCGGTATAGAGGATCGGCCGCTCGGCAGCCGCCAGCATTTCCACCGCCGCTTCGATGCTGGCGCGATCGCCCTTGATCTGCGGCTTGTAGGTCTTGTGGCCGATCACGCCCGGCTTTTCATAGCGTGCCTTGAAGATCTGCACGTCCTTGGGGATGTCGATCACCACCGGGCCTGGGCGGCCCGAACGCGCGATATAGAACGCCTCGTGCAGCACCGGGCCGAGACGCGCCGTCTCCTTCACAAGGTAATTGTGCTTGGAGCAGTGGCGCGTGATGCCCACTGTATCGCACTCCTGAAAGGCATCGGTGCCGATGAGATGCGTCGGCACCTGGCCGGTGAGCACCACGATCGGCACGGAATCCATCAGCGCATCGGTGATCCCGGTCACGGCATTGGTGGCACCGGGGCCGGAGGTGACCAGCACGACGCCAACCTTGCCGGAGGAGCGGGCATAGCCCTCGGCCGCATGCACGGCGGCCTGCTCATGGCGCACCAGGATATGCTTGATGCGCGATTGCGCGAAGATCGCATCATAGATCGGCAGTACCGCGCCGCCCGGATAGCCGAAGATCACCTCGACCCCGAGATCGGTCAACGCCTTGACAACGATATCTGCGCCCGTCATTTCCGCGCCCACAACAAACATCCTTCGGCTGCGCCACTCTGTGAATGTGCGGCCATAGTGACGCTAAGTTGCGCTGTCAAAGCATTTTCGCGCAATAAAACTACAATTCACCGCGATTTGCGGCACAAAAAACGGCGGACAGAATCTGCCCGCCGCTTATCGTCCTGCCTTGTGCGGGTTTTTACAGCCTCAGGCGGTCGCCAGCCCGCGCCGCCGCCGCATCGTGGCACCCACCAGCCCGAAGCCGATGATGAGCAGCGCCCAGCTCTGTGGCTCGGGCAGCACTTCGGTGGCAAGGAAGGCGGCATCCTGCGCATAGGTGCCAAGGTGCACCTCGCCGCCCTGGCGGAAGCTGCGCGCCACGATCGAACCTGCCAGCGGCGTGACGTTGGTGACCAGCGCCTCGGTCGCCAGCACCGAACCATGGACCATGCGGTTGAAGTTCACCGTCGTTGCATCGGTGAAGTTCCAGATCAGCTGCTGGTTTGCGCCGCCGATGCTGCCCACGGCATTGAGATTGTAGTTGATGGTGCCGATGCCGCTGACATTGATGATGACGGGCAGGGCGGTCAGCGGGAAATCATACTGGATCTCGCTGTGGCCGCCAAAGAAGGCGGCATCGACCTGGAACAGCGCAAAGCCGGCGCCGCCATCCACCGCGGTGAAGATCGCCTTGCCGCCCAGCGAGGTGATGCTGCTCTGGTTGCTGGCCAGCGACAGCCCGGCCAGTGCGCCCGAAAGCGCCGTCAGGTCCGCCTCGAGCTGGGCCCTTTGCGTCTGCAGTTTGGCCGAGAACGGCGCCATGAAGCCGCCGCCGAGGTTCTGGTTGAAGGCGGCGCCATTGGCATTGCCGTTGATCGTGCCGCCGGCATTGACGGTCGCGCCGCTGGTGCCGTTGATGCTGCCGCTGGCGCTGCCGCCGATGTTGAAGGTCTGCCCGGCGCCGATGTTGGCGTTGCCCGAGAAGTTGCCGCCAATATCGAGCGAGGCGCCGCTGGCATTGAGGTTGAGCCCGCCGCTGTTGCCGCCGATCGCCACTCCCGGCGCTGTCGCCACCAGGCCGTTGCCGCCGTTGGCGCCATTGTTGACGTTGATGCCCACCAGGCCATTGTTGCCCACGATCGTCAGTGTCGGCCGGGCGGAAGGCGCGGCGCCCTGCACGCTGTTGCCGATGCCGACGGTGGTGCTGTTGCCAGTGGCGCTGCCGCCGACAAAGGCCTTGCCCTCCACGTCATGCCCGCCGGTCCAGTCGCCAAGCACGATCAGGTTCAGCTCGCGCATGGCCTGCAAGCCATCGGCGGCCACGCCGGTGACGGCGGCGGCCGGCGCCGGGGCGATCGCCAGCGCTGCGGCAAGCATCAGGCCAAGCGGCATGCGCATGGTCATGCTGCCACGCGCCCGCGCCGTCGGCGCATCGTGGCGCCCACCAGCCCGAAGCCGGCAATCAGCAGCGCCCAGCTCTGCGGCTCCGGCACGGTCGTCGGAGTCGGCGGGATCAGCACGGTTGCCGGATCGGTGGTCACCACGGCGAACACCCGGTCGATCACGATATCCTTGGAGGGAAAGAGGTTCGAATTGAACACAAAGGCGGTGTTGTAATGGCCGGCAAGGGCGATCTGGCCAACACCGCTGGCTGTCAGCCAGGTCCTGGCCGGGGACGAACCCGTAATCATCGTCGAGGCCACCGGAATGCCGATGATCGTCGCATCGAAGCTGCTGTTGCCGATGTTGTTGAGGCCATTCTGCGTCAGATAATAGCTGAAGCCGATGCGGTAGTTGCCGACGCCGAGATAGGTCAGCTGCGAGATCGATTCGTTGACCGACAAGTCCCCGACGAAATAGGCGGCCTTGTCGCCCACAGCGTCCGGGCTCGCGGAGATGCTGGTGTCCGGTGTCACCCGTTCCCCAAAGGCGCCGAGCGGATACGGCAGGGTGTTGTCGTATGTGATGATCGAGGCAGCCGCATCGCCTCGGGCGCTGCCCGTGGGCGTGTTGGTCAGCGTCCAGCCAGCAAAGCCGCCGGTACCCGGCGCGCCGGCCTCGAAGCTGCCGTTGACGATGAGGTTGGTCACCGCACTTGCCGGTGTCGCCGCCATCGCACCGGTTGCCGCCAGCGCCAAAATAAGTGTCCGCATTGCTTTCGTTCCTCGCCAACCCATCATGGTTGTGCGGAGGAGCTAGCAAGGAAAGCGGCGGCAGCAGCTTAATTTATTGTTAAAGCCTTCTGATTTTACAATAAATTATCTGTAATTAATCAATATCTTAGTTAATACGCAATCTGTAAAATATGCAAGAATTGCAGCGATGATATTAAGCTCGTTACTATACTGCGTGAATTCACCGGTTCAGGCGCTCCAGAGCGCTGCCAAAGCGGCTTCCGCATCCAATCCGGGCGTTACGCGCAGCCAGCCAGGCACCTGGTTGCGTGCCCAGGTTGTCTGCCGCTTCTGATACTGGCGGGTCGCCGCTGCCACCTGCGCCACCGCTGACGCCACGTCGCGCCGGGTCATCGTTGTCGCCGAATCGCCCGGCAGCGCGCCAAATTCCGCTACGCCGAGCGCGCGCAGCACGGGCCGGTCGGCTGGCAACCGGCGGGCCAGCAGCGCCGCCACCTCTGCCAGTACGCCTTCATCCAGCATCTGCCAGAGCCGCGCCTCGGCCCGGGCGTTGAGCAGTGGCCGCGGCACATCGGTCACCACGGCGCGCACATCATTCTCCGCGCCGATGCCGCCGGACAGTTCTGCCTGCCAGGCCAGCAGTGAGCGACCGGTGCCGCGCACCACTTCCAGCCCGCGCAACAGCCGCTGCCGGTCCGCCGGGTTGAGCCTTGCCGCCAGTGCCGGGTCTTCGCGAGCCAGCGCCGTTGCCGCATCGGCGGTTTCCAGCCCGCGCACGGCGTCACGAACATCGGGCGCAATGTCCGGCACCGGGGCAATGCCGTTGAGCAGCGTGGAGAGATAAAGCCCTGTGCCACCCACCAGCATCGGTACTCGGCCCTGCGCCCGCACCTCGGCAATCGCCGCCTTGGCCATCCCGGCCCAGCGTGCGGCGTTGGCCGCCTCGGCACCGTCCAGCACGCCATAGAGCAGGTGTGGCACCCGCGCTTCGTCCGCCGCGCTGGGCCGGGCCGAGAGGATGCGCAGGTCGGCATATAGCTGGCTGGCATCGGCGTTGATGATGGTGCCGCCGATGCGCTCCGCCACCGCCATCGCCAATGCTGACTTGCCCCCCGCTGTCGGCCCTGTAATGACCGCCAGCATGGGACTTTCTGCTGAAACCACTGGCGCTCCTGCTCCGCTGCTCGTCACGCTCGTTGCCGAAGGCCGTATGTCGGCCGCCGATGGCGCGCTGGCAAGAGAGGCGCTGGCCGCCGAGGGCGCCACCGCCGCCGCGCCGGACTGGCTCGACATGGGTGACGCGATGGATTTCACCGTCACGGGCATCGCTGCCGCTCGCGCCCGCGCCGTGCTGGAAGCGGCGCTGCCGGGCCTTGATGTCATCGTCCAGCCCGCCGCCCTGCCCCGCCGCAAGGCGCTGCTGATCGCGGACATGGACAGCACCATGATCACTTGCGAGTGCATCGACGAGCTGGCCGATTATGCCGGCATCAAGGCCGAAGTCGCCGCCGTGACGGAAGCCGCGATGCGCGGCGAGCTGGACTTCGAGGCCGCGCTGGATGGCCGGGTGGCGCTGCTCAAGGGCATGGATGCCGCGGTGATCGACCAGTGCCGCCGCGAGCGCGTGCGGCTGATGCCCGGCGCCACCAGCCTGGTGCGCACCATGGCCGCGCACGGCGCCCGCAGCATCCTCATTTCCGGCGGCTTCACGGCGTTCGCCCGCCCGGTCGGCGAGGCCATCGGCTTCGAGGAGGTCCGCGCCAACACGCTGCTCATCGAGAACGACCGGCTCACCGGCAAGGTCGCCCGGCCGATCATCGATGCCGCCGCCAAGCGCGCCGCGCTGCTCGCCGCCGGTATCGACCTGCCCGCCACCATGGCCGTGGGCGATGGCGCCAACGATATCCCGATGCTGCAGGCTGCCGGGCTGGGCATCGCCTACCACGCCAAGCCCAAGGCCGCCGCCGCCGCCCACGCCGCCGTGCGCTATGGCGACCTGACCGTGCTGCTCAGGGCGCAGGGCTATCGCCGGGCTGAGTGGCTGGCCTGAGGCTCAGCCGGCCAGCGCTGCCTTCAGCCGTTCATTGACCACGCCTGGATTGGCCTTGCCGGCCATGGCTTTCATCGTCTGGCCGACGAAGAAGCCGAACAAGGCTTCTTTGCCGCCCTTGTACTGCTCCACCTTTTCGGCGTTGGCAGCGAGGATGGCGGCGATGGCGGTGTCGATGGCGCCGGTATCGCTGACCTGCTTGAGACCGCGGGCTTCCACGATCACAGAGGCGCTGTCGCCGGTTTCGAGCATCGCCTCGAACACCTGCTTGGCCATCGGGCCGGAGAGCGTGCCATCGGCAGCCAGCGTCAGCAGCTCGGCAGCGGCGGCTGGGCTGACAGGCGCGTCGTCCATGTCCTTGCCGAGCTTCTTGAGCGCGCCGAACAGGTCACTTGAAACCCAGTTGGCGGCAGCACGTGCCACGTCCGTCTCGGGCTTGTTCTGTGCTGTGGCGCACGCGGCCAGAAGCGCTTCGAAATAGGCGGCAGTTTCTTTTTCAGCGGTCAGCACGGCGGCGAGGTAGGGCGTCAGGCCCAGGGCGCTCTCATAGCGGTTGCGCTTGGCCAGCGGCAGCTCGGGCAGGCTGGCCTTGCAGGTGGCGACGAACGCATCGTCGAATTCCACCGGCAGCAGGTCGGGATCCGGGAAGTAGCGGTAATCATGCGCGTCTTCCTTGGAGCGCATCGATCGGGTGGTGCCGGTGCCCGGGTCGAACAGCCGGGTTTCCTGCACGATGGTGCCGCCGCTCTCGATGATATCGACCTGGCGGCGCGCCTCCACTTCCACGGCCTGCATGATGAAGCGCACCGAGTTCACATTCTTCGTTTCGGTGCGGGTGCCGAACGGCTCACCGGGGCGGCGGACGGACACATTCACATCGGCGCGCATCGAGCCTTCGTCCATGTTGCCATCGCAGCTGCCGACATAGCGCAGCAGCTGGCGCAGCGCCGCCACATAGGCGCCGGCCTCGGCAGGCGAGCGGATATCGGGCTTGCTGACAATCTCCATCAGCGCGCAGCCCGAGCGGTTGAGGTCCACATAGGACATCGTCGGGTGCAGATCATGGACAGACTTGCCGGCATCCTGCTCAAGGTGGATGCGCTCGATGCCGATGGTGGCATGCACGCCCTCCTCGGTTTCGATGGCAAGTTCGCCCTCGCCGACGATCGGGTGATAGAGCTGGCTGATCTGGTAGCCCTGCGGCAGATCGGCGTAAAAGTAGTTCTTCCGGTCGAAGCGCGACCAGTTGTTGATCTGGGCGCCCAGCGCCAGCCCGGTCCGCACGGCCTGGCGCACGCACTCGCCGTTGAGCACCGGCAGCATGCCGGGCATGGCGGCATCCACCAGGCTGACCTGCGAGTTCGGCTCGGCGCCGAATTCGGTGGAGGCGCCCGAGAACAGCTTGGCCTTGGCCGTCACCTGTGCGTGGACCTCAAGGCCGACGACGATCTCGAACGGGCCGGTGGCGCCCTGCACCTGATAGGGTTTTGCTGTGCTTGTCATGCCTCGCGTTCTGGCGACTCGGGGCCGATTTTGCAAGCAGCCAGCCTGACGCGCCGCGCGCGCCCCAAGCTGCGTGTGTGGCTCTTGCGGCAAGGCGGAAACACAGCCCAGAAGTTTGATAATTCCTTAAGAATACGCCGATAATTGTTAATTCACGCGGGCTTTGTTGCGGTGCGAAAAGGCCGATGATATAGCCGCTGCCTCGGCAAATTCTGATGGAGAGGGCAATGGCAGCAATCACCGGCCATTGCCGTCTCCGACATTCCGCGCTCGCCTAGCATGGCTGCATCGCGCGCCACGACGCTGCTGATCGGCCTTGGCGTGCTGCTGCTCCTTCTCCTGCCCGCGCTTGCCAATGGCACCATGCTGCTGTTTCCCGACAGCATCGGTTATTACCGCGCCGGCGCCGCCGCGCTGGAGACGCTGCTGCCTGCCACCCATATCGCCGAGGCTGCCGCGCTGCCGCGCCCGGTTCTCGATCCCGGCAGCGATGGCGTCACTACCTCGCGCTCGGCCTATTATGGCTTGGGCTTCGTGCTGCTGCAGCGCATTGGTGGGGATTGGGCGCTGCCCCTGGTGCAGTCCCTGTTGGTGTTGGGGTCGCTGGTGCTGGCGCTGCCCCGGCTGGCCGGGGTTGATGCCCGCGGCGCGCTGCTGGCCAGCGCGCTCATCGCGGTCGTTGGCGGCGCGGGCATGTTCACCGTCACCGCCATGCCGGATGTGTTTTCCGGGCTGATGATGCTGGCGCTTGCCATGCTGATCGGCTTCTGGCCGCAGCAGCGGCTGGCCGAGCGCGGTTTCTGGCTGGTGCTGGTGGTCGCCTCCTGCCTGTTCCACAAAGCCAATCTCGCTATCGCCACGGTGGTGGTGGCGCTGCATCTGGCTGCGCTGCTGTGGCGCCGGCCACCGGCGAGCGCCTTCCAGCTGCCGGTGTTGCTGGTGGCGGCGCTGCTGCTGGCGCTGGCCGGCCACACCGCTGTCAGCCGCACTGTCGAGCGTGTCACCGGGCAATCGCCTCAGGAGGCGCCGTTCCTGCTGGCGCGCACGATCGCGGATGGCCCCGGCGAGCGCTGGCTCCGCAAGGTCTGCCCCGGTGCCGGGCTGGCGCTCTGCGCGCATCTCGATCGGATGCCGATCAGCGAGAATGATTTTCTGTGGTCCGACGATCCGGATATCGGCCTGCTCAAGGCCGTGCCACCCGCCGAGCGCCGTCGCATCGCCGATGAGTCTGGCCGTGTCATTCTGGGCACGCTGCGCAGCTACCCCATCGAGCAGATAACCGCCTCGCTGGGCAACACCGCCCGCCAGTTCTTCACCGTCGGCGTAACGGAGTTTGCGCTTGGCCCCAAGGCTGGGCCCGAGCGCGCGCCGGGGCTTGGAGCGGTGCTGCGGGCCTATCCCGACACGCCGGCCGGGCGCGGCCTGTTGCCCTTCGGCCTCATCAGCAGCGCCATGCTCGCTGGCTATGGGGTCAGCCTTGTGCTGCTTGCCATCGCCATGGTGCGGCTGGCGCCCGGCCGCGGCGCGCCCTGGCCACCGCAGCTGGTGGTGTTCGGCTGGCTCGTTGTCGGCGTTGTCGTCAATGCAGCCGTTTCAGGCGTGCTGGCCGGGGTGTTCGATCGCTATCAGGGCCGGGTTGCATGGCTCATCGTCATGGCGGCGGTGGCTGCCTGGCTGATGCTGCGCGCACGCAGCCGCCTTGCCGCCGGGCTGCAGCCGCTCAGGGCCGCGCCGTAAATCCCGCTGCCCGCTCGATGGCAAGGCCGGCATCGAGCACCGTCGCTTCATCCAGCGGCTTGCCGATGATCTGCAGCCCCAGCGGCAGGCCCTCGGGCGAAAGCCCGGCCGGCACCGACATGGCGGGCAGCCCGGCCAGCGATGATGGCACGGTAAAGACATCGTTGAGATACATCGACAGCGGATCGGCAATGTCGCCAAAGGCAAAGGCCGCGCTTGGCGCCGTGGGTGTCAGCAGCAGGTCGCAGCTTTCCCAAGCCCCCTCGAAATCCCGGGCGATCAGCGCCCGCACCTTCTGCGCCTGGGTGTAATAGGCATCATAGAAGCCCGCCGAGAGCACATAGGTGCCGATCATGATGCGCCGGCGCACTTCCGGTCCGA
>DIUN01000049.1 GCA_002423025.1 Sphingomonadales bacterium UBA6157
ACCGAACGTGGTGCTGAGCGAGTTGCCCAGTGAACCCATGGCGGTCATTGCAGCAACGGCAACAAGAGCGGCGATCAGGCCGTATTCAATTGCTGTAGCCCCATCTTCGCTTTTCAGTATTTCGTGAAAAAGCTTCATGATGGAATTCCTTTGAACAAGTAAGAAACCGTCCTGAAGGGGGGCGTGTGTTACGCCCATCCCTTCAGGCGATCATCAAGCTCTTAGAGCTTGCCGTCTTGTGCGTTGGTCATGTTGGTCGAAACCAGACCGAACGTGGTGCTGAGCGAGTTGCCGAGCGAACCCATGGCGGTCATAGCAGCAACAGCCACGAGAGCGGCGATCAGGCCGTATTCAATCGCGGTGGCGCCATCTTCGTTTGCGAACAGGTCACGGAAAAGCTTCATGGTCAGTCTCCTAGTGTATGTTTTCATCATCCCGGCCCGCTCAAGAATTTTTGTACCGAAGCAAGCGTTGGTAGTCTTACGTGTGCAATTCTAAAAATTGCGTTAAACCGTTCAGACCTTATTTTCGGTGGCTTGGTGAACCATTGAGTAAATGTTGTTCAACGATGGTGTGAATTTGCTCAGGCCGGTGGCTGCTGCCAGACCGATCACAGCAATCAGCAAGCCGTATTCAATGGCCGTAGCGCCGCAAGTATTGCGAATAAGATGATGAAACAGCAACTTCACATTTCTTCCAATATTGCGGTTCAGCAATAATACGATACCATGCCTAATAAAATATTGATGGAGGCAACGTAGATGGACGGCAATCCGCCGATGATGGTCGTGGTTGCGCTTGCGTTATTATCCACAGACGGGAAAGTGCTCGTGCAGCAACGCGCTGCGGGCAAAGCCCACGGCGGGCTGTGGGAATTTCCCGGCGGCAAGGTTGAGGCTGGTGAAGCGCCCGAAGCTGCGCTGGTGCGTGAAATAGCCGAAGAACTGGGCGTCATAGTCGAATCATCTGCGATCACGCCGCTGTCGTTTGCAACGAGCTTTGCCGAACCGGGGAAAAAGGCAGTGCTGCTGTTATTATACACAGCGACGCGTTGGTGTGGTTCGCCAAAGGCGCTTGAGCCCGGTACGCAGATAAACTGGGTGTCTGCGCAGGAACTGCTGGCTTTGGCCATGCCCCCGCTCGACATACCCTTGGCACAGGCGTTAATTCCGGTGCTTGACGGGCTTGTGATTGAAGGGGTTGCCAAAGGGAAAAGACCAACCTAAAGGCGCGTCTCCACGCACCCGTAGCTCAGCTGGATAGAGCATCAGACTACGAATCTGAGGGCCGGACGTTCGAATCGTTCCGGGTGCACCATTTCCTTCAAATCCAAGTGAGCCGCGCGCTTTGTGCCAGTGCGCAGGCATGGCTGGCTGGCAATCGCCAGTGCCAGGAAAGCGCATGGCATCCGACACACCTCACCAGAGGTCCTGCCGGGATGCCTCCCCTGCGTGGTCCAGACTTGTCCCATCAACTTGGCCTTGGTAGCCGCGGACGGAACCGATCCAGCGGCATGGTGGTTTCAGCCAGGTGAGCAGCGCAATGACCCGATCAGCGACGAGCGAGTCACCGGGGTCCGTGCCCCGGAGTGCCGTGCTGGTTGTCAACGCGCGGTCGCGCCAGGGTGAAGCTGCTTTCAACGCAGCGAAGCAAAAGCTCGAGGCGGCCGGCATCCGGCTCACTGGAGCGCATGCCGTTCGTGATCCTGCCAAGCTGAGGGAGACGGTGCGCGCTGCCGTACAGGCTGGCGCGCCGATGGTGATTGTTGGCGGAGGCGATGGCTCGCTTTCCGGCGTTGTCGACGATCTTGTGGGCCATGACTGTGTGTTTGCCGTTCTGCCGATGGGCACGGCCAACAGCTTCGCCCGCACACTGGGCCTGCCGCTTGATCTCGACAGCGCCATTGCCGCGATCGCCGGCGGCCGTCTGCGCCGCATCGATCTGGGCATGATCGGCGACGATTATTTCGTCAACGCGGCATCGCTCGGCCTGGCGCCGATGATCGCAAAGACCGTGCCGCACGAGTTGAAGCGCTATCTGGGGCGCGCCGGCTACCTGGCCTGGGCGGTTCGCTGCTTCGTCCGCTTTCGCCCGTTCCGGCTGGTTATCGATGACGGCACGCGGGTCCACCGCCTGTGGGCGACCGAGGTGCGCATCTTCAACGGGCGCTTCCACGGCGGCGTTGAGCTGGCGGACACCACCGATGTCGATAGCGGCGATATCGTCATCCAGGTGGTGACGGGCCGGAGCCGCTGGCGCCTGTCGTGGGACTGGTATGCCAAGTTCTTCAAGCTGCGATCACGGAATGACACCACGACCGAGTTCCGCGGAAAATCGCTGAGGCTGGACACCGTGCCACGCCGCCGCATCTCGATCGATGGCGAGCTCCTCGCCCACACGCCGGCAATCGTCCGGGTGGCGGAGCGCGCCATCGAGGTGGTGGTGCCCGCCGATGATGGCGGACCGCCCGCAACGCCCGGGGCGCAATGACACGCATCGCCCACCTGTCAGACATTCACTTCGGCGCCAACGATGCCAGGATCGTCGCCGCGACCGAAGCTTGGCTGCTGAAGCGCCGGCCAGACCTTGTGATCATCAGTGGTGACGTCACGCAGCGCGCGCGGGTCACGCAGTTCCGCGAAGCCGCCTCTTATATCAGCCGCCTGCAATCGGCGGGCCTCAAGGTGCTGGCGATCCCCGGCAACCACGACATCCCGCTTTACGATGTCATCCAGCGGTTCGCGGCGCCGCTCGATCGCTACAAGCGCTTCATCAGCAACGATCTTGCCCCCTGGTTCGAGGATGACGACGTGGCCGTGCTCGGCATCAACACGGCGCGGTCGCTCACAATCAAGGATGGCCGGATCAACCGCGATCAGATCGCGCTGATGCAGGAGCGGTTCGGCGCGGTGCCGGAGCACAAGACGCGCATTCTCGTGACCCACCATCCGCTGTTCGCCATGCCGATCGGCGAGGGGACCGAACTTTCCGAAGCCGTTGGGCGCCACGATGATGCCGTGGCGGCCACCTGCAAGGCCGGCGTGCACATTGCCCTGGCGGGCCACTTCCACCGAACTTACGCCAGATCGGCAAGCGACATGGCCAGGAACCTTGGCACGGCGCTCGTCATCCAGGCTGGCACGGCGACTTCGACGCGCCTGCGCAATGAAGAGCCCCAGAGCTTCAACTGGCTCCATGTCGAGCGCCGGGATCGCATCGCGCTGCAAGTCATCGCCTGGAACGGCACCGGCTTCGGCGACGGCGCCGAGACGTTGTTTGCCTTCGATGGAACAACATGGAGCGCGGCGGACTCATCCGAGGCGCAGCGCTCGCGCAACCTGAACCGCCATCTTGGAGCGCATCCCGGCCCGGTGGCTGAGGCCGGGTTCCAGCCCCCGCCCCAAAGTCGCAGTTGATCGGCGGGCCAAGGACGGCGATGGTGCGGGTGTGAAACCGGAGACCGCGCGACATGCCCATGCACAGCCTGCCTGAAAACGCCCCTGCCACGCTGGGCGAGGCCTTTGCCATCATCAATGCGGCAACGCATCCGACGCTCGATGTGCTGCGGCTGATGGTGCTCGCCGAAGCCGCCGGCAAGACGCTGTATGAGGGCATGGCCGAAACGGTGCCGAACGAGGCGGTGCGCACCCTGCTGCGCCACAATGGCCGGGAGGAACTGGCCCATGCGCATCGCGTCAGCCGCGCCATCGGCGTGCTGACCGGTACCGATTATCCCGTGCCGGCGCCGGAGGAGAACCCCTATCTCGCCACGCCGATGAACCCGCCGGTGGTGACGCCGGAGATGCTCAACGGGCTGGCGCAGACCGAGTTCAATGGTGACGCGCTGTATGAAGGCTGGGCGCGCAATACCGACAATGCCGATGTGGCGGCACTGCTGCGCCTAAATGGCTCGGAAGAGACCGAACATGGCCAGCGGCTGCAGCAGGCAGCGGCGCTGCTCGCGGCCGGTTGAGGCTCAGTCCGGGAAGAATTTCGCCGTCACCAGCATGCCGGCGGTGGCGGCAAGGCCGGTGAGCGTGGCGCCCCAGATGAGATCGAGAATCGTGACCTTGAGGCTCCAGACCTTGAGCGTCGCGTAGTTGGTCAAGTCATAGGTCATGTAGCAGAAGAAGCCGAACAGCGCGCCCTGGAGGAGCGCTGTCTGCCACTTGCCGGCGGCGAGGCCGGGCTGCACGGCAAAGATGATGATGCCGGCGATATAGAGCAGATAGAACAGGATCGCCGGCGTGGCGCGGAAGCCCTTGATGAGCATTTCGCCGATCTCGGGCTGGTAGAGCCGCGGCGCCATGGTCATCAGCCAGACGCTGTCGATGAGCGCAAAGGCGATGCCGGTGGCGACATAGGCGGTGATGAGCTTGGGGATCATGCCGCCAGCATGGCCGGGGCGTCGTGGCGAGGCAAAGGCTTTTGCCGGCAGCGGCGCTTGGTCGCTGCGCGGTTCACAGGTCCGAAAAGCCGAAGGGCGCGCTGGCCCGGCGGAAATCATCCGGGAGCACCTGCCGGCCGATGGGCGGGGCCGAGCGCGCCGTGCAGCGGGTGCGATGGCAGAGGTGGCAGGTCACGCCGATGGGCGTGGCGGTTTCCGGCCCCATGCCCGGCTGGTCCTGCGTGTAGATGAGCCGGCCGGCGTGCTCGGCGGCGCAGCCCAGCGCGATGGCGCGCTCCACCCGCAGCGCGCCAAAGGCGCCGCCGCCCGCCGTGACGGTGCGGGCGATGGAAAAGAAGCGCTGGCCATCCGGCAGTTCCAGCCATTGCGTGATGATCTCGCGTGGCCGCCGAAACGCCTGATGGACCGACCAGAGCGGGCAGGCACCGCCATGCCGGGCAAAGGGAAAGCCGACACCATCGAGCCGCTTGGAGACATTGCCGGCGGGATCGACGCGGATGAAGAAGAACGGCACCCGCTCATGGCCGGGCTTCTGCAGCGTCGTCAGCCGGTGCGCGGTCTGCTCGAAGCTGGCGCCGAACTGGCGGGCCAGCGCTTCCACATCGTAGCGGCGCTTCTCGGCGGCCTGGGCGAACGCCCCATAGGGCATCAGCACGGCGGCGGCGGCATAGCTGGCCAGCGCCTTGTGGGTCAGCCGCTCGCCGCTCTCGGTGGCAAAGCTGCCCTCGGCGAGCACGGCATCGATCTCGCTGCGCATTTCGAGATAGGCGAGTTGCAGCGCCAGCTGGAAGGTCTGGCTGGCAGTATCGAGCGTGTCATCGAGCAGCACCTCGTCGCGGTGCCGATCGAAGCGGCGCATCGAGCCGCCCATCACCTCGGAAGGCAGGCGGCGGACGCGCAGCCGATGCTTCGCCTTCAACCGCCCGGCGAGGCCGCCATCCGTCGCCACGGCCTGGGCCAGTTGCTCGCCGGCATCATCGAGGCTGGGGAAATTGTTGCGGCGGGCGGCGAGGAAGCGCCGGGCTTCGGCCACCGGGTCGGAGCTGTCGTGCCCATCGCCGCCGGTGCGGGCCTCGGCGCCCCGGTCCGCCAGCGCCAGATGCTCTTCGCGATAGGCAGTGTGCAGCCGCAGGAACGCCTCGGTGATGCCGGGAAAGCCGGTCACGACATCGGCGGTTTCCAGCGGCGGCATGTCGATATCGGCGAACATCGGGTCCTTGAGCGCGGCCTGGAGCCGGGCCGTCTGGTCGGCGCCGCCGTCTCCGGCAAGGTCTGCCATGTCCATCTTGTAGGTGCGGGCGAGGCGCAGCAGCATATCGGCGGTGAGCGGGCGCTGGTTGCGCTCCAGCAGCGCCACATAAGAGGCGGAAATATCGAGATCGCTGGCCATGTTGGCCTGGGTGAGGCCGAGCTCGCGGCGCAGCCGGCGCAGGCGCGGCCCCATGTAGACGGGATGCTCGTTGGACATGACGCGACTCCAGCGTTTGTGTAGTCCTTACAACATTACAAGAAATTCTTGTAAAGTCTTACATATGAACTTTTTGGGGCATTCCTATGCCGTGAGTCGAGGTTTACGGCGGCTGCATCCTTCACGTCTCGCCGAGGCACACATCATGTCCTACCAAGATCACATCAGCCAGATGAACACGCTCATCAGCAGCTACAAGGGCACCTGGGACGGCATCAGCGCCGAGTCCGTGGCGCGCATGCGCCTGCAGAACCGCTTCCGCAACGGCCTTGATATCGCCCGCTACACCGCCGCCATCATGCGCAAGGACATGGCGGCCTATGATGCGGACCCGACCAACTACACCCAGTCCCTGGGCTGCTGGCACGGTTTCATCGGCCAGCAGAAGATGATCTCCATCAAGAAGCATTTCGGCAGCACCGAGCGCCGCTATCTCTACCTGTCGGGCTGGATGATCGCTGCGCTGCGCTCCGAGTTCGGCCCGCTGCCGGACCAGTCCATGCACGAGAAGACCTCGGTGCCGGCGCTGATCGAGGAGCTTTACACCTTCCTGCGCCAGGCTGATGCTCGTGAGCTTGGCGGCATGTTCCGCGATATCGATGCGGCCCGCGCCGCCGGTGACCAGATCAAGGAAAAGCAGTTGCTCGCCGCTGTCGATGGCTACCAGACGCATGTCGTGCCGATCATTGCCGATATCGATGCCGGCTTCGGCAATGCGGAGGCCACCTACCTGCTCGCCAAGAAGATGATCGAAGCCGGCGCCTGCGCCCTGCAGATCGAGAACCAGGTTTCGGACGAGAAGCAGTGCGGCCACCAGGACGGCAAGGTGACGGTGCCGCATGAGGACTTCCTCGCCAAAGTGCGCGCCTGCCGCTACGCCTTCCTCGAGCTGGGCGTGGAGGACGGCATCATCGTCACCCGCACCGATTCGCTGGGCGCCGGCCTCACCAAGCAGATTGCCGTCAGCAACGCGCCGGGGGACCTTGGCGACCAGTACAACAGCTTCCTCGATTGCGAAGAGATCGACCCCGCCACGGCGCGCAATGGCGATGTCATCCTCAACCGCGATGGCAAGCTGCTGCGCCCCAAGCGCCTGCCTTCCAACCTGTTCCAGTTCCGCGCCGGCTCCGGCGAGGATCGCTGCGTGCTGGATTGCATCACCTCGCTGCAGAACGGCGCCGACCTGCTGTGGATCGAGACGGAAAAGCCCCATATCGAGCAGATCGCCGGCATGGTGGACCGCATCCGCGAAGTCGTCCCCAACGCCAAGCTGGTCTATAACAACTCGCCGTCGTTCAACTGGACGCTCAACTTCCGCCAGCAGGTCTATGATGCCATGGTCGAAGCCGGCAAGGACGTGGCTGCCTATGACCGCGCCCGGCTGATGAGCGTCGATTATGACGCCACCGAGCTCGCCATCGAGGCTGACGAGCGCATCCGCACCTTCCAGCGTGACAGCGCCAAGCGGGCCGGCATCTTCCACCACCTCATCACCCTGCCGACCTACCACACCGCGGCGCTCTCCACGGACAATCTCGCCCGCGAGTACTTCGGCGAGGCCGGCATGCTGGGCTATGTCAAGAACGTCCAGCGGGCTGAAATCCGCCAGGGCATCGCCTGTGTGAAGCACCAGAACATGTCCGGCTCGGACATTGGTGACGACCACAAGGAATATTTCGCCGGTGAAGCCGCGCTCAAGGCCGGCGGCGCGCATAACACGATGAACCAGTTCGCCGCGTAAGCCGCAACGGATCCATCGGATCGAACACACTGGCGGCCCGGGGGACCTCTCCCGGGCCGCTTTTTCTTGTGGGCGCGCATCATCGCCTGGCGAAGCTTCCGCACTTGGCTTTTGCCGGCTAGGCTGGGGCCTGGCCAAAGGCACGGGCAACGCACCGCGCGAGTTTGTGCGGCAGCACGGAGGAATGCACATGAGCGTCTGGCCGCGTCCCAACCCTGACAGCCGGGGCCATCGCGCCCTGTTCGGCGTGCTCGGGCCATCGACCAACACCGTCGTCCAGCCGGATTTTGATGACATGCGCCCCTGGGGCGTCACCAATCACTACAGCCGCATCGTCGTCGATGATGCCAAGGCGCTGTGCGATGCGGACTTCATGGCCGGCACGCTCGAGATCAGCCGCAACACCGTTGATGCAGTGCGCGGCGTGCTCACCTGCAACCCGGATTATCTCGTGATGGGCATGTCCGCCGTGACGTTTTACGGCGGTGCCGAGGGCGCGGCCAAGTGGCAGAAGAACATCGAGGATGTTGCCGGCCTCAAGCTTTGCATGGGCTCCACGGCGGTGGTGAAGGCCTTTGAGGCGCATGGCGGCATCAAGCGCATCGGCCTGCTCTCCCCCTATTATCCCAGCGCCAATCGTGAAGTGGCGAACTTCCTGTCCGATCACGGCATCAGCGTTGTCCGCGATATTCCGCTGCAATGCCCGAGCTGGACAGCGATTGCCCAGGTGCCGGAATCAACGGTGCGTGATGCGATGCACAAGCTTGATGGCGATGATGTCGATGCGCTGCTGCAGGTCGGCACCAATCTTTCGGCCGTGCGCTTCGCTGCGGCTGCCGAGCGCTGGCTCAACAAGCCGGTGATCGCCATCAACACCGCGACCTATTGGGCAGCGCTTCGCGAGAACGGCATCAACGATCGCATCGAGGGCTTTGGCCGGCTGCTCGAAGACTATTGAGGCTCAGATCAGCCCACCATCAGCGATGATGGTGCGGCCGTTCACCCAGCGCGAGGCCGGCGAAGCGAGGAACAGCACGATATCGGCGATGTCCTCGGGCTGGCCGAGCCGGCCGAGCGGCGTGGCAGCGGCGATACCGGCGCGGATGTCATCCGGAATCCACGCCGTCATCGGGGTTTCGGTAGCGCCGGGGGCGACGCTGTTGATGGTGATGTTGCGCCCGGCGAGCTCACGGGCAAAGCCCTGGGTGAGGGTGATGACAGCGGATTTGGCGGCGCAATAGGGCACCAGCCCGGCCATCGGGCCATAGCTCAGGTTGGTCGAGATGTTGACGATGCGGCCGCCGTCGCTGCCGAAATGCGGCACCACGGCCTGCATCATCAGGATGGTGCCGAGCACATTGTCGTTCATCAGCGCCGTGAAGTTTTCCGCCGTGATGCTGCCGAACGGCTGCTGCGGCGAGGTGCCCGAGCAATTGACCAGAATGTCGATGCGCCCGAAGCGCGTCGTCAGTTCGCCGGCCATCGCCGTGCAGGCCGCCGCCTCCGAGACATTGCCGCTGAGCACGATGGCCTCGCCGCCGCCGCCGGCAATCTGCCCGGCGATGCCGGCCGCGCCTTCGACATTGCGGAAGGCATGGACGCCGACCCGCGCGCCTGCCGCCGCCAGCGCCAGCGCCACCGCGCCGCCGATGCCGCCCGAAGCGCCGGTCACCAGCGCCACCTTGCCGTCCAATACGCCTGCCATGGTCCTGTTCCCGTTTACCGTGTGTGTCGTTTCAGCGCTCGCAGGTCCCCCAGCGGCGCGGTGGCGAGGCCGATGCCGCGCAGGCCATCGCTGCCCAGCGTCTGGAAGCCGTAATAATAGAAATAGAGCTGGTCCCCCACGGCCACCAGCCGGTTGGCCGCCACGCCGAAATCATCCCAGGCGCCCGCAGGTCCCACGCGGAAGATCGGCTCGTCGTAGAGGTGGTGCCAGGTGACACCATCATCCGATTCGGCAGCGGCCACGGTGCGGGCATGGGCAGCGTTGACGGCGGTATAGACCATCAGCCAGCGCCGGCCGCCGGGCAGCGGATTGGCCAGCACCTGGCGCGTCACCATGCCGGCTTCATCATAGGGGCGGCTGCCATCGGCCCAGCGCAGCGGGCCGAGCGCGGTCCAGTGCACGGCATCTGGCGAGGCGGCAATGTGCGTCTCGAACCGGCCGAGATCGCGCGTTGGCGCGGTGTACTGCATCAGCCAGCGCCGGCCATCCCAATGCGCATTGGGCCAGCTGGCATAGAGTTGGGCCTCGCTGAAATCGAGCAGCGCGCCGCCGCTCGCCTGGCCGCGCACCCGCGTCCAGTGCACGCCATCGCTGCTGCGGGCGAGGCCCGGGCGCATGCCGAGCCCCGGCTGGGTGCCGATGGCGGGGTTGGTGCAGGTGCGCGGCTCCCGGTTGCCGCCAAAATACCACATCAGCCACTCCCCGGCGCCGCGGCTGACATCGGTGAGGCCGACATGCAGGCTGTCAAAGTCTGTTGCCTCAGGGCTGGGGGCGAACACCGCGCCGAGCGCTTCCGGGCCATCGACTCGCTGCCAATCGATGCCATCGGCCGAGGTTGCCAGCGCCACCCGGCCGCTGCCGAGCGTCGGCGGACCGTCGAAGGCCTTGTCCCGGCAATAATACCACATGCGCCATAGCCCGCTCAGCGCATCATGATCGACCACGGCACCGCCAACGCGAAAATCATCGCAGCGGCCGGCGGGCCCAGGCGGCAGGACAAGCCCGGCCGTGGTCATGATGGGTATCGGCTCATCGGTTCGCCCCTTGCTCTCAGGCCCAAAGGATTTCCCGTCGCTGCGCGCCGGGCAAATCATTTTTCGCGCCGCAGTCCATCAGCCTTGCGGATGGCGCTCGAGCAGCAGTGCCTCGCAGCTCTCGCGCAGCACGTCGCAAAACGCCGAGGCGATCGGGGAAAGGCCAGAGGCGGCGGATTCTACCGTCACCAGTTGCAGCGTGATCGGCGGATCGAGCGGGCGCACATCAAAGGCGTCCCCATAGGTCTTGGTCGCCATCAGCAGCTCGGGCAGGATGGCACACCAATCCGAGCGGGAGATGAGGTCGAGCGTCGCCATCATCGAGTTCATCTCGATGCTTTCGGCAATCTCGACATTCTGGCCGGCGAGCAGCGCCCGCACCGTTTGCGCGCGGACATTGGCCAGTTCGGGCAGCACCAGCTTGATCGGGCCGAGCCCGGCCAGCCGCACCGGGCCGGGCGCCGCGCCGTTGCGCCGCGTGACCATCACTTCGGGCGTGGCGCAGAAGTTGCGGATGCGGATGCCGAGCATTTCGGGCATCGCCGGTACCACCGCCACATCGAGATCGCCGGCGATGACGCGATCAACCAGCGCGGCGCTATAAGATTCCGTCACGCTGACATGGGCGTTGGGGTGGCGCTCGCGGAACAGCATCAGTGCCGGCGCCAGTGCGGCGGCGTTGAGCGTCGGCATCAGCCCGACGCTGGTCTCGCCGGCGAGGCCGAAGGAGAATTGCTTCAGCCGCTGGAAGGCGGTGTCGCTCGCCCGCAGGGCTTGCAGGCAATGGCTGTAGAACACATCGGCCGCAGGCGTGGGCAGCACCTTGCCCTTCTCGCGGCGGAAGAGCTGGACGCCATAGCGCTCCTCAAGGTTGCGGACGTGCTGGGACACGCCGGATTGCGTCGCGCCCTCCCGCACGGCAGCAAGCGTGAAGGAGCGTTCCTCATAGGCGGCCACGAAAAGCTGCAGGTTGCGCATGGTGCGAACCTATCAGCTTTTCTGATGCAATCCAGCATCAGAAATCATTTATTGTGGCGGCCGTCGCATGACATTCTGATGACATGGGATGGGGAAACAGCCTTTGACGCCGGGCGGAGCCTTGCAGCGGGACACCGCCGAGGCCGTAGCGCCTGCGCTTGATATGCGCGGGCTGCGGGATGCGCTTGGCCGCTTCGCCACGGGTGTCACCATCATCACCGGCTGCGCGCCGGATGGCCGGATGCTCGGCCTCACCGTCAATTCCTTCAGCGCGCTTTCGCTGGCGCCGCCGCTGGTCTCCTGGAGCCTGCGGCGTGAATCCGGCGCATTGCCCGGCTTTCTCGCCGCCGGGCACTTTGCCGTGAACGTGCTGGCCGCCGAGCAGCAAGCGCTGGGCGCGCATTTTGCCAGGCGGTGCAACGATGGCTTTGCCGGCATTGCCCACCGGCGCGGCGCCGGCGGCTGCCCGCTCATCACCGGCAGCCTTGCCAGCTTCGAGTGCCGCACCAGCCGCAGCATCGAGGCCGGGGACCATATGCTGTTCATCGGCGAGGTCCTGAATTTTGACGCAGCTGCGGGTGCGCCGCTGCTGTTCTTTGCCGGGCGGCTGGCGCCGCCGGCTTCCATCGGCCTGGCCTAGGGACCTGACAGAATAATGGACATTGGCTTCTTCACCATGCCGATCCACCCGGTCGGCCGCAGCATCGCCGAGACGCTGCAGGAAGACCGCGAGCTGGCGCTGGTTGCGGACCGGCTGGGCTTCACGGAAGGCTTTTATGGCGAGCACGCCACCGATGCCGCCGAGACGATCACGTCGTCACTGACGTTCGTCGCCTCGCTCATTCACGCCACCAAGACCATCAAGCTCGGCACCGGCACGGTTAACCTGCCCTGCTACCACCCGGCCATGGTCGCAGCGCAGGTGGCGATGGTCGATCACATGGCACAGGGTCGCTTCCTGTTCGGCATCAGCCCCGGCGGCCTGCTCTCGGATGCCGAGGTGTTCGGCAACCTCGACAATGATCGCACGGCGATGTTCCTCGAATCGATCGACCACATCCTCGCCATCTGGGCCGGCGAGGCGCCGCACAAGCGCGAGGGCAAGTTCTGGAATTTTTCCACCGAGCGCACCACCATTCCGGAGCTCGGCCAGGGCAGCATCATGAAGCCCTATCAGCTGCCGCACCCGCAGATTGTCGTCACCGCCGTGGCGCCGTTTTCGCAAGGTGTTACGCAGGCCGCCAAGCGCGGCTGGCAGCCGATTTCGGCCAACTTCCTGCTGCCGAAATGGGTGCAGTCGCACTGGCCGAAATATCAGCAAGGCTGCGAGGAATCTGGCCGCGTGGCGAATACTGCCCATTGGCGGGTCGCCAAGAGCATCTTCGTTGCAGACGACCTCGCCACAGCGCGGCGATATGCCACAGACGCCGAAGGTCCCTACCATCAATACTACCGCTCCATCGTCACCAAGATGATCGCCAACGGCCGCGCCAACCTCTTCAAGGCTGATCAGTCGGCACCGGATTCGTCCGTTACCGTCGAGGGTGTCGTTGATGATCTGGTCATCTGGGGCACGCCGGAAAAGGTGGCTGACGAGCTGCTGGCATTCCGCGAAACGGTCGGCGATTTCGGCACGTTGCTTTACGCCGGGCATGACTGGGCGGATCGTGGCCTTGCCATCCGATCGATGGAGCTGATGGCCGAGCGGGTGATGCCGCAGGTCAACGCTGCCATCACGGCCCCCGCCCCGCTTCTGCAGATGGAGGGCTGAATGGCCCTTGCCGCCGCCATCGAACGCAGCATCCGGAGCGGCGACGCGCTGTTGCATGCGCGCATCGAAGGCCGCCCCGGCGCGCCGTTCATCACCTGCCTGCATGCGCTGGCCACGGATTCCCGGCTGTGGGAGCCGCAGCTGGCGGCGCTTTGCGGCAGCTTCCAGATCCTGACGATCGACATGCGTGGCCATGGTCGCTCGACGCCCGGCAGCGATGCCGGGCTGGCCGCCGCCTTCACCCTCGACAGCCTTGCCGCCGATGTGGTGGCGGTTTGGGATGCGCTGGGCATCAGCCAGTCCGCCGTGCTCGGCCTCTCCATCGGCGGCATGCTCGGGCTGGAACTGGCGCTGGCGCATCCGGAGCGCGTCACCGCGCTGGTCGCGGCGGACTGCCGGGCCGATGCGCCGCAGCCGTTCAAGGCGATGTGGCCGGCCCGGCGCGCCGTGCTGGCCGATGGCGGCCTTGAGGCCGTTGCCGACGCCACGATCGCCACCTGGTTCGGGCACTTGCGCAGCAGCGCTCCGCACCCGGCCGAGGCACTGGCCCGCGCCATGATCACCGCCACATCGCCCGCCGGTTATGCCGGCGCCAGCCGCGCGCTGGAGGGGCTGGACCTGCTGCCGCGCCTGCCGGGCATGACGCGCCCGGTGCTTTACGTGGTGGGCAGTGAGGATGGCGTGCACCCTGCCGCCATGCGCGCCATGTCTGCCGCCACGCCCGGCTCGGCCCTCATCGAGCTGCCAGGCGCCGGGCATCTCGCCAGCCTTGAACAGCCCGAGGCCTTTTCCGCGGCAGTGCTGCCCTTCCTGCGCGGCTCGCTCCAGCAGGTGGCGGCATGACCAAATCTCTCCAAAGCATCGGCATCATCGGGCTTGGCACCATGGGCGGAGCGATGGCCCGGCACCTGGTGGCGGCCGGCCATGATGTGCACGGGCTGGATATCGATACGGCCGCCATGCGCCGGGCCCAGCAGGACGGCGTGGCGGCAGCGCGCAGCATCGCGGCGCTGTGCGACGCCGCCGCCACGATCATCCTCAGCCTAGATTCCCCCTCTGCGGCGCACGCCGTGGTTGCGGCCATCGCCGAGGCCGGCAAGGGCAACCTCGTCATCGATACCAGCACGCTGGCGCTGGAGGACAAGCATGCGCTTGCCGCCAGGCTCGCCGCCGCCGGCAGCGCGCTGCTGGATTGCCCGATCAGCGGCACCGGCGCGCAGATGGCCGTGCGTGATGCCGTTGCCTATGCCAGCGGGCCGGCGGAAGTTGTGGCTGCCGCCCGGCCGTTGCTGGAAACGATGTTTCGCGATGTCATCGAGCTTGGCGCCTTTGGCAACGCCACGATGATGAAGCTGGTGGCGAACCATCTGGTCGCCATTCACAATGTCGCCACGGCCGAGGCGATGCTGCTCGGCATGAAGGCGGGCATCGCGCCTGCCGCGCTGTTCGATGCGATTTCCGCCGGGGCCGGCAACAGCCGCATCTTCGAGCTGCGTGCCCCGATGATCGCGGCGGACTGCTATGAGCCGGCGCAGATGAAGCTTGGCGTCTGGGCCAAGGACATGGCGATCATCAGCAGCTTTGCCCGCGCGCAGGGCGCCGCGACGCCGCTGCTCGATGCTGTGGTGCCGCTGTATGCCGAGGCGCTGGCCGCCGGGCTGGCGAGTGCCGATACCGCCGCTGTCGCCCGGGTGCTGGCCGCTGCCGCCCGCGAGCGCGCCCCCGCGCTGGTGGTCCGCCCACCCGCCAGCGAAGTGCGGGATGGCATGCGCATCCTCTGGGATGTGCCGATCACCATGAGCGACGGCAATGTGCTGCGCGGTGATGTGTTCCTGCCGATTGCCGAGGGGCGCTATCCGGTGCTGCTCACCCATGGCCCCTATGCCAAGGGCCTGGCCTTCCAGCAGGGTTACCCCAGCGCCTGGAAGACGATGGCGGACCAGCATCCGGATGTGACGGCTGGCTCGAGCAACCTCTACCAGAGCTGGGAAGTGGTGGACCCCGAGAAATGGGTGCCGGAGGGCTATGCCATCGTGCGCGTCGACAGCCGCGGCTGCGGCACATCGCCGGGCTATATCGACCATTTCTCGCCGCGCGAGACGCAGGATTTCTACGAGTGCATCGAATGGGCAGGGGTGCAGCCCTGGTCGAGCGGCAAGGTCGGCCTCAACGGCGTTTCCTACTATGGCATCAACCAGTGGCAGGTCGCCTCGATGCAGCCGCCGCACCTCGCCGCCATGTGCATCTGGGAAGGCGCGACGGACTTCTATCGCGACATGAGCCACCATGGCGGCATCCTCTCCACCTTCTGGGCCAACTGGTCCGACATGCAGGTGAAGACGGTGCAGCACGGCATCGGCGAGCGTGGCCGGCGCAGCGCCGTGCATGGCGCGCTGGTGTGCGGCGAAACCGTGCTCGACGATGCGACGCTGGCGGCCAACCGCTGCGATTTCGGTGCCGATATTCTCGCCCATCCGCTTGATGATGACTATCACAAGCAGCGCTCGCCCGATTGGTCGAAGGTGGTGGTGCCGTTCCTCTCCGCGGCCAACTGGGGCGGGCAGGGGCTGCACACACGCGGCAATTTTGAAGGCTTTGTGCGGGCCGCATCGCCGCAAAAATGGCTTGAGGCGCACGGCCTTGAGCATTGGACGCATTTTTATACCGACTATGGCCGCCTGCTGCAGAAGCGCTTCTTCGATCATTTCCTGAAGGGCGATCCTGCCAGCTGGAAGGACGAGCCGGCGGTGCGCCTGCAGGTGCGCCATGTCGATCATTTCGAGGAGCGTACCGAGGCCGGCTGGCCGATCCCGCGCACTGACTGGACCAGGCTGCACCTCGATCTGGCGCAGGGCAGCCTTGCCTCGGACCCGGTGGCGGCAGATGCGCCGCTGGCGTTTGCGGCAGAAGGGGATGGCGTCACCTTCCTCGCGCCGCCGGTGGCCAGCGATACCGAGATCACCGGGCCGATCGCGCTGCGGCTGTTCGTCTCCTCCAGCACCGCCGATGCCGATATCTTCGCCATCGTCCGGGTCTACACGGCGGACATGCGCGAGATCGTCTTCCAGGGCGCCATCGATCCGCATACCCCGGTGGCCCAGGGCTGGCTGCGCGCCTCGCACCGCAAGCTGGATCCGGCCATCAGCGAGCCTTGGCGGCCCTACCACAGCCATGACGAGCTGCAGCCGCTGGCACCCGGCGAGGTCGTGCCGCTGGATATCGAGATCTGGCCGACCAGCATCGTGGTGCCCGCCGGCTGCCGCATCGCGCTGACCGTGCGCGGCAGTGATTATGATTATGGCGCCAGCGGCGGCAAGCAATCCAATTTCAAGAACGAACTGCGCGGCTGCGGGCCGTTCCTGCACAACGATCCGCGCGATCGTCCGCCCAAGATTTTCCATGGTGAAACCCGGCTGCACTGCGTGGAGGGCAGTGCCGGATATCTGCTGCTGCCGGTGGTGCCGGCACCATGACGGACAAGAACAATAACAGAGGCCGCTTCGGCCCAGGGAACTGAAACTTCAATTTTTTCATCAACTTCAAGGGGAATATCATGACCACGAAACGGACCTTCGGCCTGATGATGGGCAGCTCGCTCGCCGTCATGGCCTCGGCGTTCATCGCCACAGCCGCGCAGGCGCAGCAGGCCGCTGCCGTCGCTGCGGATGAAGCCATGGATGGCGAGATCATCGTCACCGCCCGCCGCTCGTCCGAGCGGTTGCAGGAAGTGCCGCTGTCGATCACGGCGCAGACTGCCGAAGCATTGCTCGACAAGGGCATCAGCGATCTCGAGAGCCTGGCGCGCTTCACGCCCAGCCTGCAGTTCAAGGATTTCGTCACCACCTTCCACGGCAACGCCACGCTGCGCGGCCTGTCGCAGATCGATACGCTGAGCCCGGTCGGCAACGTCGGCGTGTTCCTCGATGGCATTTACCTGCAGCGCGGCTACATGGTCGATACCTCGCTGGGCGACTGGCAGCGTGTCGAAGTCGTCAAGGGCCCGCAGTCGGCGCTCTACGGCCAGAACACCTTCGCCGGCGCGATCAACTTTGTCACCAATACCCCCGGTGACGAGTTCCAGGTCAATGCCCAGGTGACGGCCGGCAGCTATGGCCGCAAGGAAGTCCAGATCGGCGTCGGTGGCCCGATCATCAAGGACATCCTCTCGGCGCGCCTCTATGTCGGCAAGCTGCTCTATGACGGTTCGTGGAAGAACAACCTGCCGGTCTCGGCGGGCGATCTCGATCGCTTTGGCGGCTCCAACCGCGAGGCCTATTCGGCCAAGGTGGTGTTCACCCCCACCGATACCATCACGATCAGTGCCTTTTACCAGCAGAACCGCCGCCAGGAAGAGCTGCGCCCCTATTACGCGCTCGATGGAACCTCGGTGGATGACAAGCTGAACTGCGGTCCGATCAGCTCGGCCACTGGCCGTCCGTCGCTGTTCTGCGGTCAGCTGCCGGTGGACCCGTCCGCCTTCCGCAACCGGACCGACGTGCCGACCGCGCCCTTCTCAGTCGAGCAGCCGCCGACGATCACCAAGACCCAGATCGCCAATGTTACGGCCGGCTGGCAGGCGACCGACAGCCTCTATCTGCAGTATCAGTACGGCAATGCCCGCGGCGAAGCGCAGGAGGACATCGGCGCCTTCACCAACAACTTCAACCCGACCGGCATCGCCGCCCGCAACTACCAGCATGAAGGCGGGCGACTGAAGTACAGCAGCCATGAGGGCCGCGCGAGCTGGAAGCCGAGCGAGAGCATTTCGCTGGAAGCCGGTTACCTGCACTGGTCCTCGAACGACCGCTTCATCTTCTTCTTCCAGTCGGTGCCTTCGGGCCAGCCGCGCACGCGCTTCTCGTCGGATCCGTTCGCCCGGCCGGCCGGCTCGATCCTGAGCCGCAACTTCGATGCCTATTACAAGACCGACTCGGTGTTCGGCCGCGCCACCGTCAAGCTGCTTGATGACAAGCTGACGCTGGGTGCCGAGGGTCGCTACAACTGGACGGACATCACCTACTTCGATCTCGTGGCCGCCAATTCGGCGCCGCTTGAAGCCAGCTACAACAATTTCGCTCCGCGCTTCAGCATCGATTACCAGGTGACGTCCGACAACCTGCTCTACGCCTCGGCGGCCAAGGGCCTGAAGAACGGCGGCTTCAACGGCCGCCAGACCGGCGCTGTCGTTCTCAACCCGTCCGAGCAGGCGTTCGGCGAGGAAGAGAACTGGACCTTCGAACTCGGCTCCAAGAACAGCTTCTTCGGCAACAGCCTGATCGCCAACGTGGCGCTGTTCTACGTCAACTGGAACAAGAAGCAGAACTCGGTCCAGCCGCAGAACTACACGCCGCCGGCCGTTCCGGTGTTCGGCACCGTTCCGCCGAACATCTTCGCCATCAATGCCGGCGCCAAGTCCTATGGTGTCGAGCTGGATGGCCTGTGGCGCGCCACCCGTGAGCTGACCTTCACCTACTCGCTGGCGTGGATGAACCCCACGTACAACGACGGTGTGATCGCGGGTAACTTCATCGGCCTGTGCACCGGGGACAATTGCCCGATCACTGCCGATATCAGCGGCAACCAGATCGAGCGGACCTCCAAGTTCGCCGGCACGCTCGGCTTTGATTACACGCGGCCGATCTCGGACCGTTGGGACTTCTTCGTGGGCGGCGATGTCACCCACCAGTCCCGCCAGTATGCGGACATCATCAATGCCGCCGAGATCGCTCCGTTCTCGCTGGTCAACACCCGCATCGGCTTCAAGGACGCGAACTGGAAGGCCTGGTTCTGGACCAACAACCTGTTCGACAAGAAGTATGTGCAGAGCGTGTTTGTCATCCAGAACGTCCGCTCCAACCAGGTTGCGCTTGGCGAACGCCGCACTGTCGGCGTCACCGTGGCTGCCAACTTCTAACCAACGCGCCGGGGCCATGGTACAAGCCATGGCCCCGGCACTTTCTTTCCAGGAGGGATGATGTCGCAAGCCAAAGCCACAGCGCCGCGTCACTCCGTTGATGACGTGCTGCCGACGTCCATCAAGGTCAGCTGGGGCATCGGCGCCTTTGGCATGGCCTTGCTGATGAACTCTGTCGGCGGCCTGATCCTGTTCTATCTCACCACCATCGTCGGCATGTCGGGCTGGATCGCCGGGTTGCTGCTCTCGGGCTCGCGCATCATTGATGCCCTCAACGATCCGCTGATGGGCTATGTGAGCGACAAGACGCCCGATCGCTTCGGCGGTCGTCGCCGGCCCTATCTGCTGGCGGGCGCCTTCATGTGCGCCATCGCCATCCTGATGTGCTTCAACGTGCCGTTCACCGGGGATGATCCGGCGACCATCGTCTATGTGAGTTTCGCGCTCATCTTTTATGGCACCGCCTATTCCACCTTCAACGTGCCGTTCATCGCCATGCCGGCCGAAATGACCAACGGTTATCACGAGCGCTCCACGATCCATGGCTGGCGGGTGATCTTTGCCGGCATCGGCCTGACCATGGCCGGCGCCGGCGCCGGGCTCATCCTCGGCTGGCTGTCGGATGGCCGGAAGGACAATGTCCAGGTCAATGTGCAGCAGGATTATACCCAGCTTTCGCTGCTGTTCGCCGTGCTCATCCTCGGCTCCACGCTCATCGCCTGGCGCGGCACCCGGCGCGCGCCGGCCAGCCTGCGCACCACCACGCAAACACCGTGGCGCGAGCAGTTCCGCAGCTTCCTGCGCAACAAGGCCTTCATGACCATCATGGGCGTCAAGACCTTCCAGCTCATCGCCGTCTATGCCAGCCAGGCCGCCACCTTCTTCATGGTCGTGCAGGTGCTTCAGCGCTCGAGCGGCGCGATGGCGTTGATTGGCCTGCCGATGGTCATCACCTCGATCGTGGTGACGCCGCTGCTGCTGCGTGTTGCCCGCAAGGTCGGCAAGCGCGGCGGCTATATCCTCTCGGCACTGTTTGCCACCGCTGCCTATTGTTCCTGGATCTTCGCGGTGCCCGGCGAGCCGGATTGGGCGCTGGGTATGCGCGGCATGCTGCTCGGCGTCGGTTTTGCCGGCAATGTGCTCTTCGCCATGTCGATGGTGACGGACGCCATCGAGTGGGACAGCCACGAGACCGGCCTGCGCCGCGAGGGCATGTACACCGCCGTGTTCAGCTTCGTGGAGAAGTTCGCCGGCGCCATCGGCCCCGCCGTCGTGGGCTTCGCGCTGAGCTGGGCGGGCTTCGATGCCAAATCCAAGGTCACGCCCGAATCCTATGAAGCGGTGCGGCAGGCGGCGCTGGTCGGCGTCACCTATCTTCCGGCCACCTGCGCATTCATTTCGGTGCTGGTGCTGCTGCTCTATCGGCTCGATGAGAAAACGCTCCACACGGCCCGCGATGCCTCGCAGCTCCGCGCCGCCGAGGCCAAGGCGGCTTCGTGAGCACTGCCGTGCCTCAGGCCCTGGCCTTTGTCGGCCTTGGCAGCATGGGTGCGCCCATGGCTGCGCGGCTGGTCGCCGCCGGGCACCGCGTGACGGTGTGGAACCGGTCGGCAGGCCGCACCGCGCCGCTGGTGGAGGCCGGCGCCAGCGCCGCTGCCACGCCTGCGGCGGCGGTGGCCGCGGCGCAGATCGTCTTCACCATGCTTGCCGATGATGCGGCGCTCGATGCCGTTGCCAGCGGTCCGGATGGCCTTGTCGCCGGCATGTCGCCGGGTGCGCTGCATGTCTCGATGAGCACCATCGCGCCGGCCACGGCCGAGCGGCTTGCCGCCACTCACGCCGCAGCCGGCCAGGCTTATGTTGCCGCGCCGGTGTTTGGACGCCCGCCGGCGGCGGCGGCTGGTGCCTTGTTCATCCTCGCATCGGGTGCGGACGCGGATATCGCCCGCGCCGCGCCGCTGCTCGCCGCGCTTGGGCAGCGGCTGTTCCCTGTCGGCAGCGCGCCGAGGCAGGCCAATGTGGTCAAGCTCGCCGGCAACTTCATGATCATGGCGGCCACCGAGGCCATGGGCGAGGCCATGGCCGTGGCTGGCCAGGCCGGGATCGCGCCGGCAACATTGCTTGAAGTGTTCACCGGCACGCTGTTCGATTCGCCGATCACCCGCAACTATGGCGCCATGCTGGTGGAAGAGCGCTTCCACCCCGCCGGCTTCAGCGCCGCGCTTGGCCGCAAGGACATGCGGCTGTTCGCCGAGGTCGCCGCCGCCGCGCAGGTGCCGGCGCCATTTCTCACCACCATCGAGGCCCAGTTGGCGGCGCTTGTCGCCCGGCATGGTCCCGACATCGATTGGGCCGCCATCGGCGCCCTGCCAGCAGAGGCCGCACGGGCGGCTCACCATCCGGAGAATGACGCATGAGCAACAAAGCCCCGCAAGCCATCTGGCCTGATATTCCAGCGCCGCTGATGCCCTATTCCCCGGCGGTGAAGGCCGGTGGCTGGGTGTTCGTCTCGGGCCAGCTGGCCAGTGATTTCAAGACCGGCATTGCCCCGGAGGCCAAGGCCGCCAACCCCAATCTAGCCGATGAGCAGGCGCTGCAATCCCGCTTCGTGATGGAGACGCTCAAGCGCACGCTGGCCAATGCCGGCTGCGACATCGCCCGTGATGTGGCGCGCATCTGGCAGTGGTTCCCCTCGGAAGCGCCGACCTATGAGCAGTTCAAGGCCGGGGATTGCTGGCCCGAGCTGAGCATCTCGCCCTATCTCGACACCCGCAACGATTATATCCAGGAGCCACGCCCGGCCTCCACCGCTGTCGGCATCCGCGCCCTGCCTGTGCGCGGCGCGCGGATCGAGGTGGACATGATCGCCATCGATGATCCGAACTCCGTGCCGCAGGGCTTTGCCGCGCCGGCCGGCGTGCCGATGCCGCTCGCCGGCTATTCCCCGGCGCTGCGCCGCGGGGATTGGGTGTTCCTGGCGGGGGAAGTGCCGACCGATTGGGTGGGCGACTATGGCGAGCACCGCTCGATGGGTGCGCCCAGCGCACTGGCCAAGGCGGCGCGGGTGAACCCCTATGTCTGGTATGGTTCGCCCATCGAGGCGCAGACGGAGTATACGCTCTCCAAGCTCGCCGCGATTGCCGAGGCCGCCGGCTCGTCGCTGGAGCGCGCCGTCAAGGCCGAGGTCTATATCGGCCATCCGAGCGATTATGCCGGCATGGACCGGGTGTGGAAGCGCTGGTTCCCCAACAATCCACCGGCGCGGGTCGTCATCCCCTATATGGGCCTTGGCACCATGGGCAGCCGCATCGAGATCGCCTTCACGCTGCTCGCCAATGACAGCAAGCTGCAGATCGAGCGGATCGAGACCTCCGATGCGCCCGAGCCGTGGAGCCATGAGCCGCAGGCCGTCAAGGTCGGCAATTTCCTGTTCCTCAGCCAGCAGATGGCGTGCGATTCGCGCGGTGTGCTGGCGGATGGCATGGTTCGCCACCCCGAGTTCCCCTGGTATGGCCTGCCGGGGCAGAACCAGATGCGCTATATGCTAAAGAATGTCGCTGCCATCTGCGAGGCCGGCGGCACCAGCCTGCCCAACGTCGTGCGCCGCGCCTGCTTCCATGATGATGGCACCTGGTTTGCGGACAGCATCCAGGAGTGGGCAGCGCATTTCCCCGGCATCAAGCCAGCTTCCACCACCATGAAGGTGGGCGGGCCGCTGGTGGTGCCGGGCGCCAACGCCCTGCTCGATCTCATCGCCTATGTGCCGGATTGAGGGCTGACGCCATGCACCGCGCCGATACGCTCATCACCAATGCCCATGTCATCACCATCGATGCCGGGCGCCGGGTATTCCCGCATGGCTATATCGCCATGGCGGGCGGGCGGATCAGCGCGGTTGGCACCATGGCAGAGCTGGCGGCGGCGCCGATTGCGGCGGCCGAGACGATCGATGCGCGCGGCCGGGTGGTCATGCCCGGCTTCGCCAACACCCATAACCACCTCGTGCAGGGGGCGTTCCGGGGCTATAATGACGATCGCTGGCCGGTGCTGGACCTGCCGACGGCGGTGCGCAACCTGCTCCACCAGCTGTTCACCATGGCCGGGCGCATGGATGCCGAGCGAACCTGCAAGATCGTGCGGCTGCACCTGCTGGACCTGCTGAAATCCGGCTACACCGCCACGCATGACGAGCATTTCACCAATCTGCTGACCGAGAGCGTCGATGGTGCCTGGCAGGCGGTGGCCGAGAGCGGCATCCGCGGCTTCCTCGCCCGCTGCATTGTCAATGGCGAGCGTATTCCCGAGGCCGGGCGCGAGACGGTGGAGGCCGGGATGCTGGAAGTGGAGCGGCTGCGCGCCCGCTTCAACTCGCCGCTCATCGAGGTGGTGCCGGGCATCCTCAACTTCTCCTTCCTCGATGATCCGGAGGATATGCGCCGCATCCGCAACGGGGCCGATGCGCTGGGTTGCCGGCTGGATGTGGACATGACGGACAACAGCCGGGGCGCCGGCCTGCGGGCGCGCGGCTTCGAGGGCGGCCAGCTGGATTATTACCGCAGCTTCGGCGTGCTCGATGGCCCGACCTATGCCGGCAAGGCGCATGAGCTGCTGCCGCATGAATATGCGCTGCTGGTGGCGCTCGATGCCCGGGTCTCGATGGTGCCGGTGCTGCGCTTCTTTGATGGCCGGGGGCTGCCGCTACACCATTTCCTGTCCCATGGCATCCTGCCCGGCATCGGCAGCGATGCGCCGCTGGTCTCGGATTGCCAGAGCCCGTTCGAGCTGATGCGCAAGCTCATCCTGGCCCAGAACCTCGCTGTGAAGCGCGAGCTGGCCGAGGGCGGCACACGGCCTGAACCCGAGCATTGGGCCACGGCGGAAAAGGTCATCGAGATGGGCACGCTCGGCGGCGCGCGCACGCTGTTCATGGACGATGTGTCCGGCTCGCTGGAGCTGGGCAAGGCGGCGGATTGCATCATTGTCGATCTCGACCGTGCCGAGACGCGCCCGATGCAGGGCACGCGGCGGCTTCCGGGCGTGCTGGTGTGGGCCGGGGCTGCCGCCAATGTCGATACGGTGTTCGTGGCCGGCCGCAAGCTGGTGGCGGGCGGGCGCTCGACAGTTTGGGACGAAGCCGTGGTGATCGCCGAGGCCGAGCAGGCGCTGGCGGACATCGCGGCGGAAACCGGGCTGTACGCCATGATGCCGGACCGGACGCCGGGCCAGAGCTTTCGCGGCTGGAGCTATATCGGATGAGCGACATGCAGCCCCTTGCCGATGCCGAATGGCCGGAGAGCATCGCCGATATGCGGGCGGGCTTTGCCGGGCGGCTCAATGTCTACCGTGTCATGGCGCACCAGCCCGACCTGCTCCGCGCCTGGGGGCCGCTGCGCCAGCATGTCGTGCTCGGCGGCACGCTGGCGGAGACGGAGAAGGAAATCGTCATCCTGCGCACCGGCTACCACTGGGGCTCGGCCTATGAGCGCGCCCACCATGTGGTGCGCGGGCGGCTGGCCGGGTTGTCTGATGCACGCATCGCCCGCACCGGCATGGCGCCGCAGGACTGGGGCAGCGCGGACGCAGCCACTGATGAAGATGACGACCTGCTGCTGATGCGCGCCACCGATGCCATGTTGCAGGACGGGCGCCTGCCCGAGGCCGAGCGGGCAGCGCTGGCGACCGCCGGCTATGGCGACGCGGCACTACTCGATATCATCGCCACCATCGGCCTGTATTCGACCCTGGCGTTGATCGTGAACAGTTTCGCCACGCCCATCGATCCTGATGTGGTGGCCGCAGGAGGCTTGCAGCTATGAGCAACTGGACCCTGGCCCGTCGCACCGCGCTTGGCCTCATGGCGGCAGCGCCGGCGCTCGCTGCCAGCGCCGCCCGCGCGCAGCCGCTGCCCGGCCCCTGGACAGCGCAGGGCGATGTCACCACCGCCGCCGGCAGCCTGCATTATGCGACGCTGGGCGAGGGCGAGCCGCTGGTGCTGCTCCACAAGCTCGGCGGCTGGATTGCGGATTGGCGCCATGTCGCCCCGGCGCTGGCCACGAAGCACAAGCTCATCGTCATCGATCTGCCGGGCCATGGCGAATCGCGCATGAACGGCCCCGTGCCGTGGATGATGAGCCTGCCCGAGAGCACCGCCATGGTGCTCGCCGTGCTGGAAGAGCTGCGCGTCGGGCGCTTTTCGGTCGCAGGTAATTCGATGGGCGGCATCATCGGCATCATGCTGGCGGCATTGTGGCCTGATCGGGTGCGCACGCTTGGCCTTGTCAGCGTCAGCCTGATCGAGGCGCTGAGCCGCGAGACCATCGAGGCGCAGGATGTGGAGCGCAAGGCCACCGGCGGCGTGCTCACCGCCAATGTCTTCAACACCCTGGTGCCAAGTGTTGCCGAGGAGCAGGCGGCGGCCCGCGCCCATGCCGGGCCGTGGCTGCGCGCCTGCGAGCGCGGCGTCGGCTTTGCCGGTGTCACGCAATATCTGCCGCGCATCAAGGCGCCGACTCTGCTCGTCAATGCCGACCGCGGCCAATATGTCCGCCACATCGAGACCGGGTTGGCGAAAATCCCCAACGCCAGCTCCGTTGTCATCCCCGGTTCCGGTTCGTTCGTGCACCAGGAAAAGCCGGCGGAAGTCGCGGCGGCGATGAACGCCTTTTACGCCCGGCACCCGGCTGCATGAGCCAGGCCGCGCCTCGGGTTGCCGTCATCACCGGCGCCAGCCAGGGCCTTGGCCTTGGGCTGGCCCGGGCGCTGGCGGCGCGCGGCGTGGCAGTGGCGCTGGCCGCGCCCGATGCGGCTGGCATAGAGGCGGCCGCTGCCAGCCTGCGGGCGCAAGGCCATGCCGCCATCGGCATCGCCTGTGACGTGCGGGACCGCGGCGCTGTCGAGCGGCTGTGGCGCGAGGCCGAGGCCAGCCTTGGGCCAGTGGACACCTGGATCAACAACGCCGGCCTGGCGCTCACCGGCAACAGCTTGCTCGACCTGCCGGCAAAGGCGTTCGCCGCCATGCTCGATATCAACCTCCTCGGCGCCTTTCATGGCTGCCAGGTCGCGGCGGCTGGTATGGCGGAACGCGGCGGGGCCATCTGGAACATGCTCGGCGCCGGCGCGGACGGCGAGCCGGTGCCACGCATGGGCGGCTATGCCACGAGCAAGGCGGCGCTGGCGTTCTTCACCCGCTCCTTCGCCGCCGAGGTGGCAGGCGGCAGCCTCGCTGTCGCCGGGCTCAGCCCCGGCCTGGTGCTCACCGAGGGCTTCTTCCGCGAGCATGCCAAGGTGCCGCCGGCCGACCGCGCCGCCCGCGAGGCGGTGGTCAACATCCTTGCCGATGACGTGCCGACCATCGCCGCATGGGCTACCGGGCTCATCATGGCGGGTGCGGCCAATGGCGCCATCCACAGCTGGCTGACGGCCGGCAAGATCGCCGCCCGCAAGGCCCAGTCCCCACCGCGCGATGTGCTTGGAGCCTTCGCCGAATCCCCTGCTTTTGCGCTATGATGTTGGCTCAAGGAGACTGCCGATGACGTTTCTGACCACACTTGATGACAAGGCGCTCGCCAATGGCGGCAAGCCGGATTTCAGCCTCTCCCAGCGCGGCCGCTCGGCCATGGAGATTCTGGGCTCGCTGCAGAAATTCTCCTCCGGCAAATTGCGCCCCGCTGCCCGCGCCGAATTCGAGGCGGATGAAACCGCAGCAAAGCTCAGCGCCCAGCATGCTGCGGACACCGAGGGCAAGGATGGCCGCGAGCGCATCGCCGCGGCGCGGCTGATCGCCCGCTCCAAGCCGATGTTCCGCCTTGAGCGTTTCATCCAGCGCTATGTCGCCGAGGAGGTGTTCAACACCGGCATCCCGGCGATCGAGGAGCGCCGCCCGATGTTCGAGGCGTTCGTCAACGCCCCCATCGCCAAGCCGGCCGGCGGCACGCTCGAACTCACCGGCATCGAAGCGCCGCGCTATTGGGAAACCGAGTGGCACCTCGAGCCCGGCGGCTGGGAGGGCTATGATCTTTATGGGCCGTTGTTTGCCTTCGCCGTCGGCCCGTTCGTGTTCAGCAAGGGCGGCTATGCGGCCGTCGGCGTCGGTGATGACATTGCCCAGCAGCGCATCAAGACCGTGCGCCAGTTCCCCAAGGCGCATTACGAGCGCATCTATGAGCCCGGCTGCGGCGGCGCCACCACCTTCCGCGCCCTCAACACGGTGTTTCCGGATGCCGAGCTGGTGGGCAGTGATCTCTCGGCCGGGCTGCTCAAGGGTGGCCACCGGATGGCCGAGAGCCAGGGCCTCAAGGCGCATCTCAAGCAACGCGAGATCACCCGCACCGGCGAGCCGGATGCCAGCTTCGATGGCGTGATCACCTATGCGCTCCACCATGAGCTGCCGCCCAAGGAGAACGCCAAGCTCTTCGAGGAGATGTACCGCATCCTCAAGCCGGGCGGGGACATCGTGATCTCGGATCCGCCGCCGTTCCGCGTCGTGGACCTGTTCCACGCCGTCGTGCTCGACTGGGAGACGGAAAACCGCGGCGAGCCGTTTTTCAGCGCCGTGCTGCACTCCAGCCTGGAGCAGCAGCTCAAGGACGCCGGCTTCACCAATGTCGAGGGCTATGCGCTCGGCCAGGATTGGTACCCCTGGATCACGCGGGCGACCAAGCCCGTGGACCAGCAACTCGAAAAGGCGGCCTGAGCCATGGGCAAGGTCCAGAGCACGCTGAAGCGTGATGCAACGCTTGAAGCCATGAATGTCGATGATCTTGGCCGCATGGTCATGGCGCTGGTGCAGGAGGTGTGGGTGATGCGGGATCGCATGGCCATCACCGAAAAGCTGCTGGAGGCGCAGGGTGGCCCGAGCGCTGCCGCCATCGAAGGCTTTGTGCAGGATGCCGAGACCCGCGCCGAGCTGGAGCGGCTGCGTGATCTCTATGTGCAGCGCGTGCTCGGCGCGCCGCTCGCGGCGCGCGAGCGCACCGTGGACGACATTCTGGCGCGCGGCGGCTTTCCCAGAGCGGTGCCCACCGGTTGATGCCGGCGTCCATCGGTTGATGGCATCGGGCGGCGGTTCGGGGCGGTTCATCCGTCTGGCCGCCGCGCCGTGGCTTGCCGTTTTCCGGCAAGGCTCTAGACCATGGCGCATGGGCATTGCGCATCCTGACAGCGGCTCCGGCCTGCCCCTGCGCCGCGGCGCATGACAGACGCGCTGCTTAGCGGCGGCATCCTGCTGCTCACCCTGGCGCTGTTCGTCTCGGAGAAGGTGCGGCACGATCTCGTTGCAGTCTGCTCGCTGTTTGCCTGCCTGCTGCTCGGGCTGGTCAAGCCCGCCGATGCGCTGTCCGGCTTTTCTGATCCGGCTGTCATCGCCGTGGCCGCCGTGCTGGTAGTGGGCCGCGCCGTCGAGCTGAGCGGCGTTGCGGCGGCGATCACGCGGCGGTTGATCCCGCATGGTGCCGGCTTCACGCTGCAGCTTGCCGCTGTGCTGGTTGTCGGCGCGGCGCTCTCGGCGTTCATGAACAATATCGCCGCGCTGGTCGTCACCATGCCCATCGCCACCCAGATCGCGCGGGATTGCCGGCGCCCGGCCTCCGCCGTGCTGATGCCGCTGGCCTTTGCCACGATCCTTGGCGGCATGACGACGCTCATCGGCACCCCGGCCAATCTCATCCTCTCCTCGGTGCGCGAGGAGCAGCTTGGCGCCGGCTTCAATTTCTTCGCCATGGCGCCGGTCGGCATCGCCGTTACCGCCGCCGGGCTGCTCTATCTCATCACCATCGGCCACCGGCTGCTGCCCAGCCGCGATGGCGGCGAGGTGGTGGAGCGGCCGCCATGGCGCGCCTTCGAGCTGGCGGTGCGGGCCGGCGAGGCTGCGCTGCCCATTCGCCAGCGGCTGCGCCGGGCCGAGGCGCGGGCGCTCGCCATCCACCGCGGCAACGAGCGGCTGCAGGCGCCCGAAAGCCTTGAGCCGGGGGACCGGCTGCTCGTCGTCTCGCGCCGCAGCCCCTGGGAGGTGGCGGACTCCGCCGGGCTCAACTGCACCGAGCCACGCGGCGCCGATGATGATGTGACGGCGCGGGTTTCAGTCGCCTATGGCTCGGCGCTGATCGGCCTGAGCTATCCCGAAGTGCGGCTACGCTCGGAGAGCAGCGTCAATGTCATTGCTGTCGGCCCGCGCCCGGCGTGGCTGCGCCAGCCACTCGGCAATGTGCAGATCCAGGCCGGGGACCAGCTGTTCCTAAGGGGCAGCTCGGGTGCCATCGCCAATTTCGTCACCGAGGCGCGGCTGCTCGAGATCGACCGGCTTGATGTCATGCCGGTGGCGTCACGCAAGGCGGCGCTCGTCGTGAGTGTGTTCGTGCTGGCGATTCTGACGATCGTTTTCACCGGCCTCAGCCCGGCACTGTGCTTTCTGGGCGCGGCGGCGGCGATGACGGCGCTGCGCCTGCTGCCGGCGCGCGACGTGTATCGCGCCATCGATTGGCCGGTGATCGTGCTGCTCGCCGCGATGATCCCCGTGGGCAACAGCTTCGAGGAGAGCGGCGCGGCAGCCATTGTCGCCCAGCAGCTTGGCGCGCTGCTCGGCGGCGCGTCGCTGGTGGTGGTGCTGGCCAGCCTGTGCGCCGTGACGCTGGTGCTGACGGTGTTTCTCAACAATGTCGCAACGGCGTTGATCATGGGCCCCTTTGCCGTGCAGGTGGCGAGCATCCTCGGCATTCCGGCCGATGCCGCGCTGCTGGCGGTGCTGATCGGCACTTCATCGGATTTCCTCACGCCCATCGGCCACCAGAACAACCTGCTGGTGATGGCGCCGGGCGGCTATCGCTTTGCCGATTATGCCCGCTCGGGAGCCATGCTCGCGGTGCTCGTGGTCGGCATCGCCTCGGCGTTTCTGGCGTGGCAGTTCGGGTAGCGATTTCAGAGCGCCGAAAGGCTCCGCCACAAGGTGTAGAGCGCCACCAGGAAGATCAGCCCGGCGAACACCGTGCCGAGCAGGCCGCGCTTGGCGGAAAGCCGCTTGGCCAGCGCCGCGCCGGCCAGGCCGCCAACCACGCCGCCGCCGATGAACACCGCCGCCAGCGGCCAGTGCACCAGCCCCGAGAGCGAGTAGTTGAACGCCGTCGTCAGCCCGAAGGCGGCCACGGCGACCAAGGACGAGCCGATGGCGTTGAGCATCGGCATGCCGGTAGCCGCGATCAGCCCCGGCACGATCAGAAAACCGCCGCCGATGCCGAAAAAGCCCGAGAACAGCCCGGTGGCGGCGCCATAGCCGATGGTCTTGGGGGCGTTCTCCCGGCTGCATTGTACATCGATATCGCCGACGGCGGCGCGGTTGCGCAGCATCAGGCCTGCCACCACCAGCATCAGCAGTGCGAACAGGATCAGCAGCTTTTGGCCATCGAAGGCCTTGCCGGCGGTGGAGCCGAGAAACGCCCCGGCAACGCCCGAGGCAGCGAACATGCCGGCGCAGCGCCATTTGATGTTATGGGCGCGGGCGTGCGGCGCCAGGTTGGCGGCGGCGTTGGCTGCCACGGCCAGCGCGCTGGTGCCGATGGCGATGTGCGGATCCTCGATGCCGACCAGATAGACCATCAGCGGCACGGCCAGGATCGAGCCGCCGCCGCCGACCAGCCCGAGGCTGAAGCCCACCAGCGCGCCCGCGCCGCCGCCGAGCAGATATTGCAGCGGCTCGAGTGTTTGCAGCATCACAGGGTGTCCAGCGGCAGCTTCAGGTAGCGCGTGCCATTGGCCTCCGGCTCAGGGAAATGCCCGGCGCGCATGTTGATCTGGATGGACGGCAGGATGAGACGCGGCATGCCGAGCGTCTTGTCCCGCGCCTCGCGCATCGCGACAAAGGCGTCTTCGCTCACGCCATCGTGCACATGCACATTGCCGGAACGCTGGGCAGCGACACTGGTTTCAAAGACATAATCATCCCGCCCCGGCGCCTTGTAATCATGGCAGAGCAGTAGCCGAGTTTCCGGTGGCAAGGCCAGCAGCCGGCGGATGGAGCGATAGAGTGTGCGGGCGCTGCCACCGGGAAAATCCGCCCGTGCCGTGCCATAGTCCGGCATGAACAGCGTATCGCCCACAAACGCGGCGTTGCCGATGATGAACGCCATGTCCGCCGGCGTATGGCCGGGCACGTGCAGTGCAATGGCATCCAGCGAGCCGATGCTGAACCGGTCGCCATCGGCCATCAGCACATCGAACTGCGAGCCGTCCCGGGCGAAATCGGCGCCCTCGTTGAAGATGCTGCCAAAGGTGCGCTGCACGGTTTCGATGGCGCCGCCGATGGCGATCTTGCCGCCGAGCTGCTGCTGCAACCACGGCGCGGCCGAGAGATGATCGGCATGGACATGGGTTTCGAGCAGCCATTCGATGCTGAGGCCCTGGGCGCGTACGGCATCGACGAGCTTCTGGGCACTGGTGTGCGAGGTGCGGCCCGAGGCGGGATCGAAATCCAGCACGCTGTCGATGATCGCGGCCTTGCCGGTGGCCGGATCGCTGACGAGGTGCGTGGCGGTGAAGGTTGCCTCGTCGAAGAAGCTCTGCACCTTCGGCGCGCCGCGCCCGGTGCCAGCCGCCACGATGGCGGCAGCGGCGACGAGCGCGTGATCAGGCGCAGGATCGGCAGTGAGGACAATCGGCATGGGCTGGGCCTTGCGGGATGATGTGACGCAGGGTCTTGCGCTCAAGACACTTAAACGGTTACAAGAGTAATGTAACTATGTGGGTTTCGATGTCAAGCTGGCCAGCCGCGCCGGGACCCGCCAGCAAGAGGCAAAGAGCCCGTTGAAACCGAGAATCGCATGACCATCCTGATTGAACCTAGCGGCCCTCGCGCGCTGCGCATCGGCGATGCCGCGCCGAATTTCCATGCCCGCACCACCATGGGCGATGTGAGCCTGGCCGATTATCGCGGCCGCTGGCTGGTGCTGTTCTCGCATCCGGCGGATTTCACGCCCGTGTGCACCAGCGAGTTCGTGGCGCTCTCCGCCGCTGCGCCGCGCTTTGCGGCGCTGGACTGCGCACTGCTCGCGGTGTCCGTGGACAGTCTCTATGCGCATCTCGGCTGGCTTGCTGCCATCCAGCAGCACTTTGGTGTGCACGTCGATTTCCCGATCGTGGAGGACAGCTCCATGGTCATCGGTAAGGCCTTTGGCATGATCGGCGAGGGCGCGCTTGATGCCGCAACCATGCGATCGACCTATTTCATCGATCCGCATGGCATCGTGCGGGCGCAGACGTGCTACCCGGCCACAGTCGGCCGCTCGGTGGACGAGATGCTGCGCATCGTGGCGGCGCTGCGCCGGGTGGACGCGCATGACGTGGTGACGCCGGCGGGCTGGCAGCCGGGCGAGCCGGTGCTGCGGGCGCCGCACCAGGACGCCGCCAGCCTCGCCGCCGATGCCGCTCCCGGCCCGTGGTTCCACCGGCTGTGCCCCGATCCGGAAGCATCCGGCCGATGATGGCGCGCAAGCCCCGCACGGACAGCCTGCCGAACCCGGATGAGGCGCTTGCCGAGACCTTTCGCGTGCTCGGCCATGAGAACCGGCTGCGGCTGCTGGAGCTGCTCGCCGGCGGCGAATATTCCGTGGGTGACATCGAGCAGCGCTCGGGCATCGGCCAGCCCGGCCTCTCCCAGCAGCTTGCCGTGCTGCGCAAGGCCGGGCTGGTCAACACCCGGCGCGAGGCCAAGCTGGTGTTCTACAGCATCAACCGCGAAGGCTTTGTGGCGGCGACGCAGTGGTGCGCCGGGCTCGGGCTCAAGGACGCGCCCGCCCCGGAGCCGGCGGCACCGGCAAAGCGCGGCTCGGCGGCACGGTTCGCGCGGATTCTCTAGCGCTCAGCCGGCCTTGGTGGCCGGCCGCCCATCATCCCGCAGCACCACATAGATCGCCGGGATCACCAGCACCGTCAGCAGGGTCGATGAGGCCAGCCCGAACAGCAGCGAGATCGCCAGCCCCTGGAAGATCGGATCGGTCAGGATCACCGCGGCGCCGATCATCGCGGCAAGCGCTGTCAGCACGATCGGCTTGAAGCGGATGCGGCCGGCGGCGATCAGCACGTCACGCAGCGGCTTTTCCGGGCTCTGGGCGTGGCGGATGAAGTCCACCAGCAGGATCGAGTTGCGCACAATGATCCCGGCCAGCGCGATGAAGCCGATCATCGATGTCGCGGTGAATGGCGCGCCGAACAGCATATGGCCGATGACGATGCCCACGAGGGTCAATGGCACCGGCGTCAGCACCACCAGCGGCAGCTTGAAGCTGCGGAACTGCGCCACCACCAGCACATAGATGCCGAACAGCGCAATGATGAAGGCGCCGCCCATGTCGCGGAAGGTCACCCAGGTGATCTCCCACTCGCCATCCCAGAGCAAGGTGGTGACGCTCTCGTCCGCCGGCTGGCCGTTGTAGGCGATCACCGGCTTGGCCAGCCCCTTGGCCCGCCAGTCGATGGTGTCGATGGCATCGGAGACGGCGAACATGCCGTAGATCGGCGCTTCATAGGCGCCGGCAAGCTCGGCGGTCACCATCTCGGCGGCCCGGCCATCGCGGCGGAACAGCACCGGGCTGCCGGCTTCCTCGCGTGCCGTCACCAGTGCGCCAAGTTCGATCAGCGTGCCGCTCTTGCTCATCGCCAGCGGCGTGGAGGCCAGCGCGGCGTTCCAGCTGCGGGCTGATTGCGGCAGCGCCATGGTGATCGCCAGCGGCGCCCGGCCCTCGCCGCGCGGCGCATAGCCCAGCGTCGTGCTGCCCATCAGCACGCCCAGCGAGTCATGCACCTGCCGCTCGGAGAGGCCGTGGTAATCCAGCGTCTCGCGGTTCGGCACCAGCCGCAGCCGCGGGCGGGGCTGCCCCTGGCTCAGGTCGATATCGACGATATAGGGCACGGTGCGGAAGGCGGCGGCGACTTCTCGCGCCGTCTGGCGCCGTGTCTCGGCATCCGGGCCATAAATCTCGGCCAGCAGCGTGGCGAGCACCGGCGGGCCGGGCGGGGTTTCCACCACCTTCAGCGAGGCGCCTTCGGGCAGCGGGAGCGCGGCGAGCTTCTCACGCAGGGCCAGCGCCACGGCATGGCTGCTGCGCTCCCGGTCATCCCTGTGCGCCAGCGTCACCATCAGGTCCCCCATCTCGGGGCGCTGGCGCAGGAAATAATGCCGCACCAGCCCGTTGAAATTGAACGGAGCGGCGGTGCCGGCATAGGCCTCCATGGCCCGCGCCTCGGGCAGGGTGCGCACGATGGCGGCGGCTTCCTCCAGCACGCGGCCGGTGGTTTCCAGCGCCGTGCCCTCCGGCATGTCGAGCACCAGCTGCACTTCCGATTTGTTGTCGAACGGCAGCAGCTTCACCGTCACGGCCTTGAAGTAGAACATCGAGCCGGCCAGCACCGTTGCCAGCCCGACGATGATGAGGAAGTTGCGGGCATTGCTGCGGCTGTCCAGAATCCGGTGCGCGACGCTGGCGTAGAGCGCCCCCAGCTTGCCGCCATCCGCCTCGTCATGGTGCCCGCCGGCCAGCGTCTTGCGCGCAAAGCGGATCATCAGCCACGGCGCGATCATGACCGCGACGAAGAACGAGAACACCATCGCCGCTGAAGCGTTGATCGGGATCGGCGCCATGTACGGCCCCATCAGCCCCGAGACGAACAGCATCGGCAGCAGTGCCGTCACCACCGCCAGCGTCGCCACGATGGTCGGGTTGCCCACTTCCGCCACGGCATCCACGGCGGCATCGATGCGGCTGCGGCTATCGTCCATGCCCCAGTGCCGGGCGATGTTCTCGATCACCACGATGGCATCATCCACCAGGATGCCGATGGAGAAGATCAGCGCGAACAGGCTCACCCGGTTGATGGTGAAGCCCATGATGTTGGAGGCAAACAGCGTCAGCAGGATGGTGGTGGGAATCACCACGGCCGTCACCCCGGCCTCGCGCCAGCCGATGGCCAGCCCGATCAGCACCACGATGGAAACCGTCGCCAGCCCCAGATGGTAGAGCAGTTCATTGGCCTTCTCATCGGCACTGGCGCCATAGTTGCGTGTCACCGCGACTTCGATGCCGGCGGGGATCAGGCTGCCCTTCAGGCTCTCCACCCGCGACAGCAGTGCCTCGGACACCACCACGGCATTGGCGCCGGCACGCTTGGCGATCGCCACGCTCACGGCGGGCGCGCTGCTCCACTGGCCGCCAGCCTCGGCGCGGGACCAGCGCCACGCCCGCGCCTGTGTCTCGCCCGGCCCCTGCGTCACGCTGGCGACGTCACGCAGATACACCGGCGCGCCGCCAGCGCTTGCCACGCTGATCAGCCCGACGTCCGCGGCGCTGCGCACCTGCGCTCCGGCGCTCACCACCACGGCCTTGCCGCCCTGGCGGATGTTGCCCAGTGGCGCGCTGCGGTTGGCCTGCGAGGCCGCCTCGATTACGGCGGCCAGTGGCACCTTGTGCAGCGCCAGCTTCGCCGGATCGGGCGCGATGCGGATCTCGTCCGGCCGCCCGCCGGTGATGAAGGTCAGCCCCACATCGTCCACCTTGGCGACTTCGGCGAGCAGCTTGCCGGCGAGGTCGTGCAGCGCCTGGTCGGTCCAGCGCCCGGCGGCGCCGGGGCGGGGGGCGAGCGTCAGCACCATCATCGGCACATCGTTGATGCCGCGCACCGTCACTTTCGGGTCGGGGATGCCAACGGGGATGCGGTGCCAATTGGCCTGCAGCTTCTCGTTGATGCGGATGGCGGCATCCTCGGGCTGCGAGCCGACGCGGAACCGCGCCGTCACCATCACGCCATCATCCTCGGCCTGGGTATAGACATGCTCGACGCCATCGACGCTGCGCACGATCATTTCGAGCGGTATGCCCACCAGCTCCACCGCATCGGCGGCGGCAAGGCCAGGCGCCATCACCTGGATATCGACCATCGGCACGCTGATCTGCGGCTCTTCCTCGCGGGGAATCGCCAGCACGGCCAGCAGGCCGACGGCAATCGCCACGAGCAGCGCCAGCGGCGTGAGCGGCGAGCCGATGCTGGCGCGCGTCAGCCGCCCGGAGAGACCAAGGTTCATTGCTGCCTCACCGGGTCGCGCTTGGGGGCGCGCTGGCGAGGAGTGTGTCACCGGCGCCAACGCCGGAGAGAATCTCGACGCTGCCGGCATCGGCCAGCGGCGCGGTCTGCACCGTCACACTCGCCGTGGTGCCATCGCGCTGGCGCAGCGTCACATAATCCATGCCGAAACGCGTGGTGATGAAGCGCCGCGGCACGACCAGCGCCGGCCGTTCGCCCACCGCCACCAGAACGCTCACCCGCTTGCCGATGAGATCGGCAGAGAGGCCGGGCATGGTGGCATCGGCGCGCAAAACGCCGCCACTCACGGCGGGATAGACCTGGGTAATGGCACCCTGCCGGCTGCCGCTGCCCGGCTCTTCAAGCGTCACGGCGCTGCCGGCGCGCACGGTGCCGGCCAGCGTTTCCGGCAGCGCCAGCTTGAGAATCAGCGGCCCGGCGGTGATGCTGGCCACCGGCATGCCGGCTGCCACCACCGAGCCGGCGGGCACATCGGCCCGCAGCACCCGGCCGGCGGCGGGCGCGAAGATCGCGCCCTGCGCCCCCATGCTGGCGCTGGCCTGTGCCTGCGCGCCGGCAGCCCGGGCCTGCGCCCCGGCGGCGCGCGCCATGGCCTGGGCCTGCTCCAGCCGCGCCTTGGCATAGACCTTGTTGTCATAAAGATATTGCACGCGCGCCAGCTCGGCCTCGGCGCGGGCGCGCTCGGCATCGGCGGCGCCCACCTGCGCCGCCATGGCGCTGGCCTCGAAGCCCAGCCGTGCATCCGTCACCAGCCCGATGCGCTGGCCCTTGCGCACCATGTCCCCGGCGCGAACGTCCAGCGCCACCAGCGTGCCGTTGATGCGGGCGCGGGCCTCGGCAAGGTCACGTGTGGTGATCTCGGCGCTCAGCGGCTTCATGTCCGGCACCACCGCCAGCGCCAGCTTGCGGGCTTCGCCGCTGGTGGCGGCGGCTTGTGGCGCACGCTCCGGCGCCTCGCTGCCGCAGCCGGCGAGCAGCAGTGCCGCCAGCCCTGCGAAAGCAAGCGGCCTGCCGTGCCAGAGAAAGGTGCCCGGAGCCATTGTGCTGTTCCTACCCTGTTGCGCCCCTGTTGCGGGCAGGCTCAGCCCTTCACCACCGGCAGGCCGGCGGCTTTCCAGGCGGCGAGGCCACCGGCGAGGTGCGTATCGATGCTGGCCTGCGCCACGCTGCACTTGTCCAGCGCCATGCCCGAGCGCTTGCCGCCGGCGCATTGCAGGATGACGGGCTTGCCGCCGGCATCGGGCAGGCCGGCAGGATCAAAGCCGGAGAGCGGCACATTGACGGCGCCGGCGATTCGCTCGGCGGCGAACTCGTTGGGTTCGCGCACGTCGATCAGCAGCGCCTTGCCGTCGGCGAGCATGGCGGCCAGCTCGGCCGGATTCACTTCGCGATGTCCGGGGCTTGTCATCATGGCATCCTTACAGGTTTGATTTGTCACTTGCATATATCGTGTAATCAACATATCAAGTCAAGCAACTTGTCGGCCCGAAGCAGGGCTTGAGGGAGCATCATCATGGCCAAGCCTCGCATCATCATTCTTGGCGCCGGCCTTGGCGGCACCATCGCGGCCTATGAGATTCAGCACGCCGTGAAAGGCCGTGCGGAAGTGATGACCGTCGCCGAATCGGAGGACTATTGGTTCATCCCGTCGAACCCCTGGGTGGCGGTGCGCTGGCGCGAGCCCGAGGCGATCCGGGTGCATCTGCCGCCAGTATTCAAGAAAAAGGGTATCGGCTTCACCTCGGTGGGCGCCAAGCGCGTGCATCCGGCGGAAAAGCGGCTGGAATTGAACGATGGCACCAGCCTCACTTACGATTATCTCGTAATCGCAACCGGTCCCAACCTGGCTTTTGACGAGATCAGCGGCCTTGGCCCGCATGGCGGCCACACGGTTTCCGTGTGCGAGACGGCGCATGCTGCGGAAGCGGCCGAGCAGTTCGAGCGCTTTTGCCAGAACCCCGGGCCGATCATCGTCGGCGCCGTGCAGGGGGCCTCCTGCTACGGCCCGGCCTATGAGTTCATGCTCATCCTCGAAACCGAGCTGCGCCGCCGCAAGATCCGCGACAAGGTGCCGATGACCTTCGTGACCGCCGAGCCCTATATCGGCCATCTCGGCCTTGATGGCGTGGGAGACACCAAGTCGCTGCTCGAAAGCACGCTGCGCGACAAGCATATCAAATGGGTCACCAGCGCCCGTGTCACCAGCGTCGAGCCCGGCATGATGCATGTCGAGGAGGTGGCCGAGGGCAATGTGGTGACCAAGACCCATGACCTGCCGTTCGGCTTTGCCATGATGCTGCCGGCCTTCCGCGGTGTGCCGGCGGTGTTCGGCATCGAGGGGCTCGTCAACCCGCGCGGCTTCGTGCTGGTGGACAAGCACCAGCGCAACCCGGCGTTTCCGGAGGTGTTCGCGCTGGGCGTCTGCGTCGCCATTCCGCCCACCGGCCCAACGCCCGTGCCGGTCGGCGTGCCGAAAACCGGCTTCATGATCGAGAGCATGGCCACGGCCATCGCCGCCAACCTCTCCGCTATCCTTGATGGCAAGCCGCCCATTGCCGAGGCGACCTGGAACGCCATTTGCCTGGCGGACTTCGGCGATGGCGGCGTGGCCTTTGTGGCGCAGCCGCAGATTCCGCCGCGCAACGTCAATTGGTCTTCGAGTGGAAAATGGGTCCACCTCGCCAAAGTCGGCTTTGAAAAATACTTCCTGCGCAAGATCCGCAAGGGCGAGAGCGAGCCTTTCTACGAGAAACTCGCCCTGCACGTGCTGGGCATTGAAAAACTGAAGATGTGAGGAAAGCACCATGAATGTAGACCGTGCCGTGATGCTGTTTGCCGGGTTCGTCGTGCTGGCGAGCATCAGCCTGTCGCTCGCCGTTCACCCCTGGTGGCTGGCGCTCACCGCCTTTGCCGGGCTCAACCTCGTGCAGGCCAGCTTCACCGGTTTTTGCCCGGCCGCAATCGTGTTCCGGCGCATGGGCCTCAAGCCGGGCAATGCGTTCAAGTGAAGCCATCTGCATCATGGCGTGCGGCACTGCTGGGCACCTTGTGGCTCGCCGCCCCGGCGGGGGCCACCACGCTTGATGAAGCGATTGCCGCCGCCATGGCGCATTCTCCCGCCGTGGCGATGGCGGCGAGCGCCGGCGACGCGGCGGACGCGCGGCTGGAGCAGGCCCGCGCCGCCACGCGCCCCACCGCCACGCTCTCCGGCACCATCGGCTATGGCCGGCTGGACATGAAGCAGTTCTTCGGGCTGGGCGCCGAGAACGTCACGCCGCGCGCGGCCATGGCGACCATCGAGCAACCGCTGTTCACCGGTGGCCGGGCGGCTGCCGCACGTGCCCAGGCCCGGGCCGGGCAGGCAGCTGCCGAGGCCGGCAAGCTGCGCACGCGCGGAGACCTCGCAGCGCAGGTGGCGCAGGCCTATGGCGGCGTGCTCACCGCGGCGCGGATGCGCGCCATGGCCGGCGAGCTTGTGGCGCAAACCACCGAGATCGAGCGGCAGGCGCGGCTGCGCTTCCGCGCCGGGGAGAGCCCGAGCACCGATGTGGCACAAGCGACGGCGCGCGCTGCCGAGGCCCGGGCGATTCTGGCCCGTGCCGAGGGCGGCGCGGCGTTGGCCGAGGCGCAGTATCGCAACCTTGTGGGCGTCGCGCCCGAAGCACTTGAGCCGCTGCCGCAGGGTGCGGCTGTGCCCGAAAGCCTTGATGCCGCCATTGCCGAAGCCCAGGCGGCCAACCCGGCGCGGGCTGCTGCTGTTGCGGCACTGGCGGCGGCGCGCGCGGTCGCAGCCGGTGCCCGCGCCGATCGGCTGCCGACGGCGGGTGCCTTTGCCGAAGCCTCGATGGTGCGGGACCAGTTCTTCCCGGATTACAGCGCCAATGCCGCCACCGTGGGGGTGCGGGCGCGCTGGCAGCTCTATTCCGGCGGCCGCGTGGGTGGCCGCATTTCCGAAGCCAGCGCCGAGGTCCGCAGCGCCGAGGCGGCCCTGCGCGCCGCCGACCAGCAGCTGGAAGCCGATGTCATCAGCGCCTTTCAGGATGTGCGCACGCAAGCGATGGTGCGCGACGCTGCCGACGCACAGGCGCTGGCAGCGGCCGAGGCGCTCGCCGCTGTCGGCCATGAGGTGCGCGTCGGCATGAAGCCGCAGCTTGCCCAGCTCGACGCGGCGCGGGAGAACATCGCCGCCGCCGCCGCCCAGGCACAGGCCCGCGCCGATGCCGTGGTGGCGCGCTACCGGCTGGCAGCGTTGCTCGGGCGCTGAAACCGGTTCGGGGCTTAGTCCTGCACCAGCCCGTAGCCCTTGCTCTGCAGCGTCGCGATGGTGATGATCGCCGCCGGATCGACCTTGACCAGCGGGTTGATCTCCTCGGTCGCATAGCCGCGCGCTAGCCCGGACTGGCCGCAGAGCCGGATGCTGACGCCGGCCTCGCTGAGCATCTTGATCAGCTCGAAATTGGGGTTGGGCTTGCCGTGGCGCTTCATGTGCGCCTCCTGGGTCAGCACCAGCGTATCGGGCTTGCCATGCACGATCACCGCGATGTTGCCGGCCGCCGGGCGCACGCCATAGCGGCCCAGGATGTTGAGCAGCAGCGCCACGCGGCGCAGGCCCTGGTGCGCCGTGGCCGGATCTGCCGGGGCGGCGGAAACATCGAAGAGCAGCTTATATTCAAGCTTGGGGTCCGGGATCTCGAAGGCATCGGGAATCTCGCCGAACATGCCATAGCCGGGGATGACCGGCGCCGGCAGCGGCGGGGTGAGAGCCAGCGCCGGCGCGGCAGCCAAGGCTGCGGCGATGATCAGGCTCATGGCGAAAGTGCGCATCGATTGTCCCCATCCGTTCGAGTGTCTAAGCTGAGCCGATGAAGCATAATCCTTGCCCGCGCGCCAGCGCCAGCCCGGCCTGATCGGCATGGCGAAACCACTCCTTGCCGGGCTGGCGCTGGGGGCCATCATCGGCGGCGGCATGGTCTACGCCCTCAATGACCGCCGATCGCCGGTGGAGCGCCCGCCCGGTGCCGGGCCGGTGCCGGCCCCAGTCCCACTGGATGCCGGCTTTTCCCCGCCCAGCGCCGCTGCAGCACCTAAAGATGCCTGGGGGGACGCTGTGCGGATGGGGGAAAACATCATGCGGGAGACCCGCATCCACGCCCCGGAAAACGTTGGAAACAGCCTCGCCTGCGCCAATTGCCACCTCGATGGTGGCCGCACGCCGGGCGCCGCGCCGCTCTGGGCAGCCTTTCCCAATTTCCCTGCCTACCGGGCGAAGAACAAGGAAATCAACAGCTTCCAGAAGCGCGCCCAGGATTGCTTCCTCTACAGCATGAACGGCATGCCGCCCGCGCTCGGCTCCCCCGTCCTGCTCGCGCTGGAGAGCTACGCCTTCTACATGGCCAAGGGCCTGCCGATCGGCGAATCCCCCAAGGGCCGCGGCTTCCCCAAGCTGGCAGACCCTGCAGAAACCCCTAGCGACGCGCGCGGAACGTTGGTTTACGCCGAGCATTGCGCCAGCTGCCACGGCCTCGATGGCGCTGGGCAAGTCACTGACGGAAAACAGCTTTATCCGCCGCTCTGGGGCGCGAAATCCTATAACTGGGGCGCCGGCATGGCGACGATCGACAAGGCCGCAGCCTTCATCCACGCCAACATGCCGCTGGGCATGGGCGGCACACTCACCCCGCAACAGGCCTGGGATGTGGCGACCTACATCGATGGCAAGCCCCGCCCACAGGACCCGCGCTTCAAGACCAGCCCCGAAATCACCCGCGCCGCAAACCACAACAACAAGTTCTCGCGCTACGGCACGATAGTCGATGGCAAGCGCCTCGGAGACCCGGCAAGCACCCCGCCCGCCGGCTTCACGACCGGCGGCTGAGTCGCCTCAAGCAGCAGTGGCCAGCGCGGCGCTGATTTCGCTATTGCGGCTCACCCCAAGCCTGCGGTGAACGGCGGCTATGTGGTTGCGAGCCGTGGTCGGCGCGATGCCGAGATGGGATGCTATCTCGCGATAACTATGCCCCCCGGCGCAAAGGGCGGCCACTTCTCGTTCGCGGGGGCTGAGTGCATCGGCTGCCACACGTTCGCGAGCCAGCAGCAGGCTTACATCCAGAGCATGGCGCGCCTTGAGAACGATATGTTCTCCGACATAGTTGCTCGCATCGGGCTCGGCGAGCAGCGCAGTGATCGCTTCAGGCGGCTGCGGACCCGACCAGCCTGGCCATTCGATGCGGATCAGCGCAACGAATTCGGCCTCAGCGGCAGAAACCAGGCCGGCGCGGCTGACGGCGGCTCGCCGCGGTGTGCCGGCGCTGGCGAGCATCGATCGGCTGAGGCTTTCAATCTGATTTTCGGTCCAGCAGCGCATCAGATGTGGAAACATCGCCTGCACATAGGCTGTCGCGCTAGGCTCAAATGGCGCTGCGGCGGGGCTGCGAAACAGCACTAGACCGGTGGCAATGCCTAGCGCCGAATCAAAGCTGGCAGTGGACATTATGTGACCAATCTGGTGCTCTGCGGTGAGTGTACGCAACTGCTCAGGCGCGTCTGGCCCGATGCTGTAGGCAATGCTGGTGCCGGGGTTGCCAAGCACGGCCAGCAATTGTGGATCAACGGCAGCCGCCGTCTGCGCGTCGGCAAAAGCGGTGTCGACAAGGTTCAAAAGCGTCACCTCGCGAAAGACGAAGCCCGGCCGCCCGGCAAGTCCGCCGATAGCAGCGCTGCCCCAGATGGCACTGTCGAAAGCTAAGTTGCGACCGAGGATGGCAAGTGCATTGGTGCGAAAATCAGCAGAAGTACAATCGTGCACTGTAGCGGTTAGCGCAGTTATGGCGTCACTGAAGTCCTGCAGTCCGGCTGACGGCCTTGCAGTGTTTCGCATTCGCTCCGCGCCATCCGGCATTGCAGCCCTCTACCCAGCCGTCGATTTTTCCTGCTCACTGTAATAACCATAATCATGAATTACGAATCAGCAAGGCGAAGATCCAATCAGTGACAGAAAATGCACTAGACAGCGATAAATTGATACAAATGCATTATTGCCGCTCGTGACATTATGCACTCTATTTAGACCACGTTTGCAATCATGCAGTGATTTTGCGGCTGCGGGCGGTAAGCGCCATGGCTGCGTGAACGTAGTGCAACAACTGCTGCAGAAGCGGCGGTTGCGGGATTGACCGAAACGATGGGCGTCGGCACGTGTCAAGGAGGCGCGGTGCTTTTCAGGTTGCCGTTGGTCCGCTCGCAGTGTGGAAACAGGGAGGCTACAATGCGGAGCTATGCAGAATTCGTGATAGCATGGCGTTGGGTCGTGCTGTTGCTGTCACTGTTGACTACGTTGTTTTTGGGACTGCAGTTACGCAACCTGACTGTTATTGTTGACGCAGACGAGTTATTGCCGCGCGATCATCCCTTTGTGGAGGTGACTGAGCGGGTGCAATCCCTGTTCGGCAATCGCTACACTGTTGTCGTCGGCATCACGCCCAAGTCCGGCGATGTGTTCACGCCTGAAATCCTCGCCAAGGTGCTCAGCGTCACCGATGCCTTTGCCGCCACCCCCGGCGTGACACCCGGCAACCTGCAAAGCCTTGCTGCACCCCGCGCCAAGGATATTGCCGGCAACGCCGATGGGCTCATCGTCGCCCGTCTGCTCGATCACGTGCCCGCCGATTTTGCTGAGGCCCAGGCCATCAAGGCGCGCCTTGCCGCCAACCCGGCCTACAAGGATGTGCTGGTAAGCCGTGATGGTCGCACCGCAGCGATCTACGTGGAGTTCCAGAAGGATCCCAAGGGGTTCGGCAATGTCATGAGCAAGGTGGAGGCTGCGATTGCACCGGTTCGCGACGCCAGCGTCTCGGTGGCGGTGGCCGGTCAGCCGGTGTTCCTTGGCAAGCTCGAGACCTACTCCAAGCGCATGGGCTATCTGCTGCCGATCGCTATTCTGTTCATCGGCCTCATCCATCTGGAGGCGTTCCGCACCGTGCAGGGCCTGATCCTGCCGCTTGTCACGGCGGTTCTGGCGCTTGTCTGGTCACTCGGCATCATGACTCTGGCCGGGGTGCATCTCGATCCGTTCAACAATGTCACTCCCATCCTCATCCTCGCCGTAGCGGCCGGCCATGCCGTGCAGATGCTCAAACGCTATTACGAGGAGTTTGATCGCTTGAGCCAGCCAGGTGTGGCTGTGCCGCCGCTCAGCCCGGCTGAGGCAAGCCGCCAGGCTGTGATCGCTGCCATGATGCGCGTTGGGCCGGTGATGATCGCCGCCTGCACGATCGCGGCGCTCAGCTTCATGTCGCTGATCGCCTTTGATATTCAGGCCGTTCGAACCTTCGGCATCTTTTGCGGGCTTGGCATTATCAGCATCGTGGCAGTCGAGTTGAGCTTTACGCCGGCCCTGCGCGCCATCCTGCCGCCACCGCGCGCCCGCGAGACCGATGCGGAAAAGGCCGAGAGCTTTTGGGACAAGGTGGCGGCGTTTCTCGCCCGTCAGGTTGTCACGCCCCAGGCGCGCAAGCGCGTCTTCACCATCGCGGTGCTAGCCTATGTGGCGCTGATGGCAGGCGCGTCGCAGGTGAAGGTCAACAATTCCCTGCGCAGCTTTTTTGGCGCAGGCATCGCCGAGCGTGAGGATGATCGTATTCTCAACGCCTCGATGGCCGGTACCAACACCTTTTACGTGCTGGTGGAAGGCCAATCGGACGATGCCATCAAGGACCCGGCCGTTCTGCGCGCCATGGAGAAAACGCAGGCGTTTCTCGCGGCCCAGCCCGAGGTTGGCCACACGCTGTCTCTTGTGGACATGCTCAAGCAGATCAACCGGGGCATGAACGGCGGCGCCGCGGCGGCTGGCGTGCTGCCGGGCAGCGCCGATCTCATCTCGCAGTATCTGCTGCTCTATTCCATGTCTGGCGAGCCGGGCGATTTCGACGGGCTCGTTGATTACCCTTATCGCAACGCCATCATCCAGGCGTTCGTCAAGACCGACAGCTCGGCCTTTGTTGACGACATCAATTCTCGCATCCTGCCAGTCATCGCAGAGAATTTCCCGCCTGGTGTGACCGTCCGGCTGGGCGGCAGCGTCACGACGCCGTCGGCGATGAACGACGTGATGGTGCGCGGCAAAATCATGAATGTATTGCAGATTCTGGTTGTGGTGTTTGTGGTGGCGGCCGTGCTGTTTCGCTCGCCGCGGCTGGCGGCGCTCATCCTGGTGCCGCTGCTGGCGACGGTGGTCGCGGTGTTCGGGTTGATGGGTGCGGTCGGTATTCCACTGCAGATCGCCACATCCACAATGGCCGCCCTCGCCATCGGCATCGGCGCAGATTACGCCATCTACTTCTCCTGGCGGCTGCGCGAGGAGCTTCGGCACCGCCAGCGCGAGGGCGATGCCGAGGCGGAGACGCATGCTGTTTTCGCCGCCTATGCCACGGCCGGCAAGGCGGTGCTGTTCGTCGCCACGGCGGTCGGCGGCGGATATTCGGTGCTGATGGCTTCGTTCGGGTTCAATATTCACCTCTGGCTCGGGCTTCTCACCGTTGCCTCGATGATCGTGGCGGCGCTCAGCACGCTCACGCTGTTCGCTGTACTGTTGCTCACCGTGCGGCCCAAGGTGATCTTTCCCAATGACGGCGAGCCGGCGCGGGCACCGCTGGGCGCATCCCCGGTTCCTGCGGCAGTGGCGCTGTTGATGGCGGCCGGGCTCGCCTTCGGCTTCCTGGCATCGCCGGCGCAAGCGCAATCCAGCGCCGATGCCGAGGCGCTGATGGCCGAGAGCCTGAAGGCGACCAAGGCCTATCGCTCGCTGGCAGTGGGCCGGTTCGTATTGACCAACAAGGCTGGCCAGTCCCGCATCAGGCAGACCAGCAGCGTCTCCGAACTGAAGCCTGATCGCGTGCATAATCGCCGGCTTGTGCGCTTCAGCGCGCCTGCCGATATCGCCGGGACCGCCGTGCTGACCATCGAGAACCAGGGCGCTGATGACGATATCTGGGTCTATCTGCCGGCGCTGAAGAAGGTGCGCCGGCTGCCCGCCAGTGGCAAGAAGGACGCTTTCGTCGGCACCGATTTCTCCTACGGCGACGTGATCGGCCATCCGGTGGCGGAGTGGAGCCACAAGCTCATCCGCAGCGAAACGCTGGAGGGCGCGCCAGTCCGGGTGATCGAATCGCTGCCGCGCGACGTGAAAGTGGTGGCCAACACCGGCTATGGCCGCCGCGTCACCTGGTTGCGTGCCAACGACGCAGTGCCGGTGAAGACCGAATACTACAGCACGCAGGGCACGCTGCTGAAGGTTTATGCCGCCAATGATGTGAAGTTGGTGGACCCGAGGAACAAGCGCTTCCAGCCGATGCGGCAGGTCATGCGCAACATGCTGACCGGCCACAGCACAACGATCGAGTATTCCAGCTTTCGTACCGATGCAGCCGTGAGTGCCGACCAGTTCCTGCCGCGCGCGCTCGAACGCCCGTCCTGAGTTGTTGATGCGACCGAATTTGTTGCGCGGCGTCGCCGGGCTGCTGCTGTGCTGTGCCTTGCCGGCGCTGGCGCAGGATGCTGTTGCTCAGGAACCTGCCGCCACTGGCGTTGATTTCGCCGCGGATCCGATGGCGCCGCCACCCGTCGAGAGCCTGGCCAGCCGCTTCGGAGCCCGCGTCTCGCTACGCGCAGGCGCCTGGACCCAGGACCGGGAGCTGAGCAGTGATACGCTCACCACCGTCGCCAGCCTTAGGGCTCACCTTGCTCCTCGCTTGAGCGACGAGCTTGATGGGTTTGCCGAGGGCTGGGTGCAGGCGGACAGCGCCCGTGGCAGCCGCGCCGATCTTGTCGAGGGCTGGCTGCGCTATGCCTCCGGCCCGCTTGAGCTGCGCGCCGGCCGCCAGATCGTCGTCTGGGGGCGGGCTGACCGGCTCAATCCCACGGACAACATCGGCGGGCGAGATTATACGCTGTTGGTGGCGAGCGATGACGAGCAGCGCCAAGGCCCCGCCATGGTGCAGGCCCGCATCGGTGCCGGCACTTTCACCTTCGATGCGCTGTGGCTGCCCGAGTTCCGGCCGATCCGCTTTCCGCTGGAACAGGACAGGCCGGGCATCGCGCTGTTGCCGGATGAGCGGGTGCGCGACAGCGGCCAGTTCGCGCTCAAGCTTGATCGCAGCGGCGGCAGTTTCGATTGGTCATTGTCCTTCTTCAGTGGCGCCGATCGCAACCGGGATTTTGTCGCCAGCGCGCCGCCGCTCGCCAGCCCGCCAGGTACGAGGCTCGCCCTGCAGCAGCGCTACCCGAAGCTGCGTGTCTATGGGGCGGACCTGGCTGGCGCCATGGGTCGCTTCGGCTATCGCGCCGAGGTCGCCTATACTGAAGTGCTGAGTGTCGACACGCCGTTCCGCAAGAACAGCAATATCTGGGCCGTGGCCGGTTTCGACACCACGCTGGACAGCGGCTGGAACCTCAACCTGCAATACAGCTTGCGCCATATCTTTGATTATCAGGACCCGCGGCTGATCGCCGACCCGGCAACCCGCGCCATCGCCTCACTGAGTGCTGCCGTCAATAATCAGCTCGATGCTACCCAGAACGGCATCACAGTGCGCGTGGCGCGCAAATGGCTGGGCGACACGCTGGATTTTGAGCTTGCTGCCATCACATATTTCGAAACGGGGGAAGCGGCCATCCGCCCACGCCTCGGCTATGCCATCAATGATCGGCTGCGCATTGCCATCGGTGCCGATGTTTTCGTCGGCCCGGAGCTCAGTGCCTTTGGGCGGGTGCGCAAGCTCTCTGCCGGCTGGCTGCAGTTGACCTCGGGCTTCTAGCATCATGATCAAGCTCTTCGGTCGCATGGTCCCAGCCGTCATCCGCGCTCTTGCGGCACCGCGACTGCATCCGCAGCAACTCCACACCAGCCGCTTTCGTGTGCTGCCGCACGATATCGATCTGAACCTTCATCTCAACAACGGTCGCTATCTGCAGTTGATAGACCTCAACCGGCTGGAGTGGTTGCTGCGGACCGGCATTGCCCAGGCGGCGCTTCGAGAGCGCTGGAAGGCGGTGCTGGGCAGCAATGCCATCCAGTTCCGTCGGGAATTGCGGCTGGGTGAAACGGGCGTGATGAGCACGCGCCTGCTCGGCTGGGATGAGCGCTGGTTCTTCCTAGAGCACCGTGTCGAGACGGTGGACGGCAAGCCCGTGGCGCTCTCGCTGGCCCGCGCCGGACTGCGCCGCGCCGGGCGCTGGGTGCAGCCTGCTGCCGTTCAGGCCGCCCTCGGCACTGCGCTGCCGGACATGCGGCTGCCGCCGCATGTAGAGGTGTGGCGGCAGCTCGACGCCCAGCTCGGCAGCGGGCTATCAAGCGCTTTTCCCCTGCTTCCCGCCAAAAAGTAGCAGTGGCCATGTCAAAAGCCGTTTTCGTTGTTTGCCCGTTTGGCTTCCGCCCTCTTGCTGCTGCGCACAATGACTTGCTGTCAATTGTAAAACATGCATAACTTGCTGAAATTCCCTATTTCGTGCGAGCCGAAAATCCTGAAACGCGAGCCTTCATTGCCCGCTACAGAAGCGGAGGCACTCGTCCTTGTTGTCGAGGATGATCCGATCACCCGCGCGGTGATGGTGGCCTATTTGCGCAGCGAGGCGTTCCGCATCGTCGAGGCGGGGGACGCTGCGGCCGGGCTGGCGCTGTGCAAGACTCACCCTGTCGATCTGGTGCTGGTTGATGTCAACTTGCCCGATGCCTCGGGGTTCGATCTTGTCACGGCGCTGCGCCGCAGCCGGGATTGCGCGGTGATCTTCACCACCGCCCGCAGCGCGCCGCTGGACAAGGTGCGCGGGCTGGAAAGCGGCGGCGACGATTATATCGTCAAGCCGGTGGAAGCGCGTGAACTGGTCGCCCGGGTCCGCGCCGTGCTGCGCCGCTATCGCCGCCCGCCGCCCGGTCCCGGTCCTGCCGATCCCCTGCGCGAATTCTCGGGCTGGATTCTCGATCTGGTGCGGCGTGAACTGGCTGATCCGGCCGGCGAACTGATCCGCCTGACGCGGGCCGAGTTCGATCTGCTGGCGGCGCTGGTGCAGGCAGGCGGTCAACCACTGAGCCGGGATTACCTCATCGAGGTTGTCGCCTCGGCAGACAGTGAGACCAAGGCGCGCACCATCGACGTGATGGTCAGCCGTATCCGCCGCAAGCTTGCTGCCGGCGCGCCGCCCGCGCCCGGCATCCGCACCGTGCAAGGGCAGGGCTACAGTTTTACCCCGCCATTGGCTTCATGATCGGCAGTGGCGGCGGTTTCCATGGCGGCAGTGGCCGCATGAACAGTCGCTGCTTCAGCCTCGTTTTCCACCAGATGTTCCAGCGCGCCCAGCGCGTCGGCCAGTCGGCTCATTCCCAGGCTGCCGGCCGAGCCGCGGCTCCGGTGCAGGTCCGCAACCAGCCTCTGCCGGCCCAGCGGGAGTCTGGCGGCTGCAGCGGCCAATCGTGGCAAGCGACCCAGCAACTCGGCCTCCAGCGCCGCCAACCGCGTGGCGCCCAGTGCTGCCAGCAGCTCGGCCCTGCGCGCGGCGGTGTCGGCGGCACTCTCCATGGTCGCTCCTTGCTTCGTCCAGGCCAGAACTGATGATGGTCCAGCCGTTTCTGGAATTGAAGCCGGCAGCGCCCCAACACCAGCCCCTGCCGCCGTTGGTATTGCTGCTGCGCAATCTTGTGGTGGCGCTGGCCTATGCCGTTACCGGATACGCCGGCCTTCAGGTGGCGGTGGTGGGGGATGCTGTAACGCTTTTCTGGCCCCCCTCCGGCATAGCCTTTGCCGCGCTGTGGCTCGGTGGGCTGCGGCTGCTGCCGGGCGTGGTGACAGGCGCTTTTGTCGTCAACGTTATCAAGCTGAGGTCGCCCGAGCTGGCAGCGCTGGTGGCCACGGGCAATATGCTGCCGCCGCTGGTCGGTACACTGGTGCTGCGGGACATCATTGCTCGGCGCGCGGCGGAAGCAGCCGGCGGCGCTGGAGAGTTGCGGCGCGTGCTGGCCTTCATCGTGGTTGCGGTGCTGGGTGCCACCATGCTCAGCGCTACGGTCGGCACGTTGGCAGTGGCTGTCATCGGCTCGGTCGACAGCAGCATTCAATCCACCTGGCTGGTCTGGTGGATGGGCGATGCGATGGGCGTGCTCATCGTGGCGCCGCCACTGCTTTTGTGGCGGCGCATCATCAGTGCAACCCTGGACTGGCGCGGCCTGTTCGATGCCATGGCGTTTGCGCTTGCTGGCTTCGGCATCATCGCCGGGCTGTTGCTCATCGATAATCCCATCTGGGCGGTAGAACTGTGCAAGTTGTTCACGCTGCTTTTGAGCCTGTGGGCAGGCACGCGCTTCGGGCTTACCGGCCCGGCATTGATGACCCTGCTGATGGCGGCCGGCGCAGTAACTGTGACGGTGCTTGGCGTTGGCCCATTCGTGCGCGGCTCGTCGTTTGACAGTTTTGCCCTGCTGCATTCCTACCTGTTCGCCGAGGCGGTGGCTGGCATGCTACTCGCTGCGGCGCTGGCAGACCTGCGCCGCATCGCTGCCTCCGAGGCGCTGGCGCGGCAGGCTGCCGATGCCGCCTCTGCCAATCGCATCCGCTTGCTCACCATGATCAGTCATGATGTCCGCACGCCGCTGGCTGGCATCATGGGCGTTCTGCAGGGGCTGGATCGGTCCGGCCTGCCGCCCGAGACAGCGCGGCTCACTCGGCTGGGTCTGCGCGCAGGGACCACGCTCACGACTTTGATCACGGATATTCTGGACGTGGCGCGCGCCGATGCCGGGAGAATTCTCCTAGAGCCGGCGCCCTTCAGCCCGGCGCAGAGCCTGGCGGACATCGTCAGCCTGCATCTTGAGCCGGCAGCGGCGCGCGGCCTTGCTCTTACTCTGTCTGGGGAGGCCGCGCTGCCGCCGCTGGTACGGGGTGATCGGGCGCGCTTCGAGCAGATTATCGGAAACCTTGTCACCAATGCCATTGCCTACACGCCCACCGGGCAGATCAATGTGCTGGCCCACTGGCTGCCGGAAGCGCTGCTGCCGCTGCACATCACGGTGGAGGATAGCGGCCCCGGAATCGATCCGGCGCAGGCAGCGCAGATGTTCGAGGCTTTCGGATTGGCGCCGCGCCCCGGCAAGCGCTCGGCCGGGCTGGGCCTTGGCCTACACATCTGCCGACGGTTGGCAGAGTTGATGGGCGGCAGTATTTCCTATGCGCCGCGTCCCGGCGGCGGGAGCCGCTTCCTGCTGGCGCTGCCGTTTATGCCTGTGACAGAGGTGGCGGCGGCAATGGCGCCGCCCGAAGCGGAGCCATCGCTTTCCATCTTGCTTGTGGAAGATGATGCGATCAGCCGGGAAGTAACCGCTGCATTGCTTGCGACCTGCGGTCATCGCGTCGTTGTGGCGGCAGACGAGGAGGGCGCTGTGGCGCGCGCGATTGCCCAGTCGTTCGATTTGGTGCTGATGGACCTGCAACTGCCAAAAAATGCGCTGCCCGGAGCGGCACAGGGCTGTGGGATCGTCGCCGCCGGCCGCATCCGCGCCCAAGCACGGCAGGTTTTGCCGCGCATCGTGGCACTCTCTGCCGATGGCTCGGAGGCTCAGCGTGAGCGCTGCCGCGCCGCCGGCTTGGACGGCCTGCTGCTGAAGCCGATGGATCTTGCCGCCGGCCTCGAAGCCGCCCTCACGCCGGCGCTGTTCTCAGCCCCTCGTTGAGTCAGCCAAGGCCGGAACTCTTTGCAGGCTCAGGCGGTTTCATCCGGAGACCTGATGCAGAGTGGCGGTTTGCCACGGGGGATTAGGGCCCTCACAGCCGTAAGTATTTTCGGTTGCTCGAATCTGCCGCAACCATCAACCTGGTGACCATGTGACGCTTCCCTTCAAGGCCCTGCTTCTTGCCGGCCTCTCGCTTGCTGCAACTGCCCCGCTCTTCGCGCAGGAGGCCGCTGCATCGGTCCAGGCGCAAACTGCCCAAGCGGCGGAAGACCTCGAGGAAAATGGCGAAATCACTGTCATCGGCCTGCGCGAGCGCGGCACCGTGGCCGGGGATATTTCGCCCGAGCTCCAGCTTGGCCCGCAGGATATCCGGGCCTATGGCGCCGGCAGCCTGGCCGACCTGCTCACTGAGCTTGCTCCCCAGTTGCGCAGTGGTCGCGGGCGTGGTGGCGGCCAACCGGTGGTTCTCGTCAATGGGCTGCGCGTCTCGGGCTTTGCCGAAATTCGAAACCTGCCACCCGAAGCGCTGCTGCGGGTCGACATCCTGCCTGAGGAAGTCGCGCTGAAATACGGTTATCGCGCCGATCAGCGGGTCATCAACTTCGTGCTGCGAGAGCGCTTCAAGGCGCTCACCGGTGAGGCGGAAGTGAGTGGGCCAACAGCTGGGGGCCGAACCGGCATGGAATTGGAGGCCAATTTCCTGAGGCTTCGCAACGGTACCCGCCTCAGCCTGGAAGGCGAGTACGAGCGCCAGTCGATGCTGCTGGAATCGCAGCGCAGTATTCTGACGCCCGCGCCTTCTCAGCCGTTCAGCCTCGGTGGCAACCTCACCGCCGCCGACGGCAGCAGCGAGATCGATCCGGCGCTGTCGGCTCTGCTTGGTCAACCGATTACGCTGGTCGCTGTACCCGCGATCGCCCCTGATGCTGTGCCCAGTTTGACCGATTTTGCCAGCGGCGCGCCGAACGCCGCCAGCGTTTCCGACCTTGCGCCGTACCGCTCGCTGCTGCCGCGCACGGAGCGGGTCAGCCTCGGCGCCACTTACAATCGCAGCATCTTCGGCGTCTCCGCCACGCTCACCGGTCGCTTTGAAACGACAGACAGCCTGGCACGGCTTGGTTTGCCCGGCGTGGTGCTGGCTGTGCCGCCGGCCAGCCCCTTCTCGCCATTCACCGCAGATACGCTGCTCTATCGGTACGCCGAGGAAAACGGGCCTTTGCTGCGCAAGGACGAGCAGACGACGGCGCGCGTCGGCATGGTCTTCAATGGCGAACTGGCTGCTTGGCGATGGTCACTCAATGCCAATTACGATCGCGCCGTCACCAACACCCTGACAGATCGCAGCCTTGATGTGGTGGCCAGCCAGGCGAAGCTCACGGGGCTTGATCCGAGCTTCAACCCCTTCGGCGCTACGGCACTCTCCGGCACGCTGTTGCAGGATCGCGCCCGCAGCGCGTCGGATGTCGCGGAAGTCGAGGCGGTGTTCAACGGCAGCCTGCTGGCGCTGCCGGCCGGCGCGCTGGCCACCAGCTTCAAGGCGGGGTTTGAATCACGTGAGCAATCCAGCCGATCACAGCGCGGTGGGCTGGCACAGTCCGTGGAACTGGCGCGGCGGCAGGGGCGTTTCCAGGCGAATTTTGATTTGCCGTTGACCAGTGTGCGCAACGACGTGCTCGCGGTGCTGGGCGACCTCTCGGCCAACTTCAACTATGGGGTCGATACGCTCTCGGATTTCGGTACGCTCACCACGTTGGGCTATGGTCTCAACTGGCAACCGCGTGAGGCGATACGGCTGATTTTTTCGCTCACCGATGAAGACGCAGCGCCAAGCATCCAGCAGCTCGGCAACCCGCTTGTAGTCACGCCCAATGTTCGCGTCTTTGATTTTGTGCGCGGCGAGACGGTGGATATCAGCCGGCTGGATGGCGGCAACGCCGGGCTTTCTGCGGACAATCGCCGTGTCATCAAGCTCGGCCTGACGCTGAAGCCGTTTGAAAAGCCCGATATCACCCTGACCGCCAATTTCATCGATAGCCGCACCGAGGGGCCAATCGCTTCCTTTCCGACCGCCACGGCCGAGATCGAGGCGGCCTTTCCGGATCGCTTCCTGCGTGATGCCGATGGCAGACTGGTGCAGATCGACAATCGCCCGGTAAATTTTGCCCGCTCGGACAGGCAGGAACTGCGCTGGGGGATCAATTTCTTCCAGACCATTAAGGCAAGCGCTGCCGAAGTCGCCGCGGCAACGGCACGCCGCGAGGCCTTTGCCGCGCGCCGCCGTACCGAGCAGGCAGCCGCGGGAACCACGCCCGCTGCGCCGGGCGCTACGCCTGCAGCAGGAGATGCCCCGCCGCCGGGCGCGCGCCGGCCTGGTGGTGGCCCTGGCGGCGGCGGTGGCGGCGGTCGCTTCGGCGGCGGGCCTGGCGGTGATGGACGGTTGTCCTTCTCGCTCTTTCACACCTGGCATTTCAAGGACCAGATTCTCATTCGCGAGGGTGTGCCTGTGCTTGATCTGCTCAACGGCAGCGCCACCGGCAGTTCGGGCGGCCAACCGCGCCATGAGGTGGAGGCGCAGCTTGGCGTCAACAAATCGGGCCTTGGCGCGCGTTTGAGCCTGGATTGGCGCGCCGGCACAACCGTAAGGGCCGATCCGGCCAACCCCGCAGCCGCGACGGGCGACTTGTTCTTCTCAGACCTCGCAACGCTCAACCTTCGTCTGTTTGCTGATCTCGGCCAGCAGCGAAGCCTTGTGCAAAAGCTGCCCTGGCTTCGCGGGACACGCGTTCGGCTGGAGTTGAACAACCTCACCAATGCCCGGCTCGATGTGCGCGATTCCACTGGCGCCGTGCCGATCGGATACCAGCGTGACCGGCTTGACCCCATCGGCCGCAGCGTCAGCGTGCAGTTTCGCAAGCTCTTCTTCTAGCTCGCGCTTGTCACATGCAGCGGCTATTCAAGCCTGGTCGCCACGAGGGCGGCCGGAGGCTTACCTGCCAATGCGCTCCCGTCTTGCCCTGCTGATCCTCGCCGGAGTTCTTGCCATGAGCCAAGCGTCTGCCGCGCCGCTGCCGCCTAGCCCTCGCGCCGGCCCGCCGCCAGCCCCGCCGATCATCATCGCGCACCGAGGCGCCAGTGCCGACCGGCCGGAGCACACGCTCGCCGCTTATGCCCTCGCGATCGAGCAGGGTGCCGATTTCATCGAGCCGGACCTGGTGCCGACCAAGGACGGCGCGCTGGTTGCCCGGCACGAGAACGAGATTTCCGGCACCACGGATGTTGCCTCCCACCCTGAGTTTGCCGATCGCAAGGCGACCAAGACCATCGATGGCAAGGCTGTCACGGGCTGGTTCACCGAGGATTTCACCCTGGCCGAGTTGAAGTCGCTGCGAGCGCGCGAGCGACTGCCGGCGCTGCGACCCGCCAACCTGGCCTATGATGCCGAAGAGATCCCGACGCTGGACCAGATCATCGCGCTGGCCAAGGCGGCGAGCGCCCGCACCGGCCGCACGATCGGCATCTACCCCGAGACCAAGCACCCGAGCTATTTCACCGCACTGGGCCTGCCGGTCGAGCCGCGCCTGCTGGCTGCCCTGGCTGCGGCTGGTTGGACGACTGTTGATGCCCCGGTCTTCATCCAGTCCTTCGAGGTCAACAACCTGAAAGCGCTGCGCAGCCAGACTGGCGTGCGATTCATTCAGCTGATCGAGAGCGGTCTATCGGCCGATGGCCATGACTATGCAGCGATGCTGACGCCGGCAGGCCTGAAGGCGATTGCGGCCTATGCAACAGGCATCGGCCCGGCCCGGGACTTGATAATTCCGCGCGATGCCGGCGGCAATCTGCTCGCGCCGACGTCGCTGGTAAGTGATGCCCATGCTGCGGGGCTGGAGGTGCACCCCTGGACATTCCGGCCCGAGAATTACTTCCTTGCCGCGCCTTATCGCAGCGCCGGCACGCCGCTGGAGCGCGGCAACGCTGTAGCGGAAATCCGCGCCTATCTCGAAACCGGGATCGATGGCCTGTTCAGCGATTCCCCGGCTGCAGCCGTTGCAGCTCTGGCCCCCGAAGCGCCTTGATCGTGGGTCCGGGGCTTCAGCTCCCGGACTGGGCTTCGGGATAATCCAGCAAGAAGTTCACATTCGCCGCCGCAATCGGCCGCCCGCGATCATATTGCCAGGCACGGCTGGCGACATTGACGATGCGCCGGCCAAGCCGCGTCACTTCTGCTGCCGCTATGGTGCCGGTGGGGGTGCCTTCGCGCATGTAATCGACAGTGATGGTGATGGGCCGGATGCGCGGCAATCGGTCGGCATCGGGAAGGGCGACGATTACCGCGGCCAGCCCGGCGAGCTCCAGCAGACCGGCTAGCGAGCCGCCGTGCAAGCGGCCTGGCGAGCCGACCAGCGCCTCCTTGAAAGGCATTAGAAGCCGCACTTCACTGTCGGTTCGCTCAAAGCTGATATTAAGCAGCTGTCCATAGGGCAGCATGTCGAGCCGGCCATGATGCTGGGTACGCAGCATGGCGGAAAGGGCGAGGCTGGTCATGCGGTTGCTGCCTCGGGCCGCGCCGTAAACATGAACGTGCCGGCGATATTGGCGATGGGGTTGGCCGGGTCACCATCATGCGCATAGCCGCGCACAAAGGCGATCTGGCGGGTGAGCTTGTAGCATTCGCCATGGCCGACGATGGTGGCGCCGGGAGCCGGCGCGCGCAGATAATCGACGCGCAGGTCAAGCGTGGCGTGGGGGCTCATGTCGCCGCGCGTGATGAACACCGCAAAGCCGGCGGCAGAATCCATGAGCGTGTAGATGGCTCCCGATGCAATGATGCCATAGTCCGGATCGGCCAGCTGTTGCGGCGCAAAGGGCATTTCCAGTTCGGCCCAGTCCTTGCCATGCGCCTTGTAGCCGATGCCCAGTGCAGCATGGTGGGGCACGCCGTTCATGAAGCGCTGGATAAAGCGGGCCTGCCGCTGGTCGGGGGTGAGGTCGCTCATGCTGCTACCTTGGCGAGTTCGCCGATGCGCGCCACCATGGATGCGAGCCCCTGGGTGCGGTTTGAGGAAAGGTGCCGTGCCAGTCCCAGGCCTTCCAGCCGGGACTTGATCTCGGCGGTGTCGACTTCTGCGGGTGCGCGCCCCTCGGCGAGCATCAGCACAAGTGCGACAAGGCCCTTTACGATGGCCGCGTCGCTGTCGGCGGTAAAGTGCAGCTTGCCGGCCTCAAGCCGTGGGTGCATCCACACTTGCGAGGCGCAGCCGCGCACACGGGTGGCATCGGTCTTCAGTGCGTCGGGCATCGTCGGCAGCGCCTGGCCGAGCTGGATGAGCAGCCGGTAGCGGTCATCCCAATCATCGAGAGCCTCGAACTCGGCCTCGACATCGTCAAAGGTGGTGATGGTCATGCCTCCGTTTGCACGGGCGGCGCGGCGCTGGTCAAGCAGGCGCTCTCAGATCTCCACCCCTGCGGCGATCGCTTCGAGCTTGCGAATCCGCTCCTTGAGGTCGGCCAGGTCGATGCGCTGCCCAATGGCGGGGGCGCGGTTGCCTGCCAGTCCCAACTCGTCCCGGCGCAGGCGCAGCCAACTGGCCCAGCCCCAGGCGGCAAAGCCGGCGATGATCGCCAGCCCGATGATCGCTGTCAGCCCGAGGATCAAAACTGTTTCAGCAGCCAGCATCGTCCGTCTCCTGTCTCGCTTGTTCGGTCTTATTTGTCCTTGAGCGCGTCTATCTCATCGGAAAGCCGCTTGGCCGGGTCGGTCGCCAGGCGTTCCAGCACCTTGATGCGGTCGTTCAGCCGGGTCACTTCGGCGCGCAGTCGGGCCGCCTCGCCACTATCCGGCGCTACCTTGTCGCGCCGCAGTGTCCTTTGACGCGCGCTGTAGGCGCGGCCCAAGGTCGCTACCAGCACGATGAGAAAAATCGCTGTCCAGAAGCTCATTTTGCCACCCCGTTACAGGCGCATCGGCAAGGGCCGGGCGCCGAAATTCGCAAACGTCAGTTCAGCGCCTTGCGCTCGAGCGCGTCGATCTCGGCAGCAAGGCGTGAACCCTTGTCCACGGCAATCCGCTCCAGCACGGCCAACCGGTCCTTCACGCCGCCGAGTTCGGCGTGCAGCTGGGCATTTTCCTGCGCCAGCATTTTCACCCGCTCGTCGTTCTCGCGGCTGCTCATCGGCAGCATCGGTCGGCCCCAGCTGCTCTCCAGCGGATAGCCGTTCTTGACGCGCAACCAGGTTGTCACCACCCAGCCGATCGTGCCGAACAACACGGCGCTCACGCCCACCGGGGCCAGCGCGTCGATCATCATCGGGTCAAGGGCCATTGGCCTGCTCCTTCTGTCTGTCTGGCCTCAGCCTAAGCAGAGGATGTCAGATTCACCTCAGCGGAGGCTGTCGATCTCATTGGCGAGCTGCCGATTGGATGAGGTCATATAGGCTTCGATATCCCGCAGGCGACGGTCTGAGTCGCGGAAGCTGGCGTTGACATCGCGCACCGTGCGCTGCGGTGAAACGCGGACGTTGCGCCAGAAGCGACGGTCCTCCTCGCTCTCGTTGTACAGCGCGAGGGGCTTGGCTTGCGCCAGCCAGGCAACAGCGAGATAGACCACCGGCAGGAAGCCGCCGCCCAGCACCGTACCGGCAACCATGCCGACCCGCACCCACATGGGATCCCAGCCGAAATAATCGGCGATGCCGGCGCACACACCGAAGAGCCGGCGGTTGCGCTTGTCGAGGTAGAATTTGGTGCGGGGGAGGTTCATCGCATCTGTCCCTGTTGTGGCCCGCCGTTGCCCCGGCCGGCCTGAAATCGTGTTGTCAGTTGGCCTGTGGCATCCTGTCGGCCAGCAGGCCGATGGCGAGATAAACCAGGATCAGCACGCCGGCACCGAGCACGGTACCGACAACAAAGCCGACCCTCCACCACAGGGCCTCAATGCCGGAAAAGGCGGCAAGCCCGGCGCACACGCCCATGATCTTGCCATTCGTCTTGTCGAGCCCGAAGCGGCGTCCGTTCATCTGCATGGCCAGTCTCCTCAATTGATGCGGGTCGCTGCAAGCGGATCCCGGTTTAGCGTTGTATCCTGCGCGGTTCGGCAGGGAGTTCAGCCTGGGCGCGGCGGCTGGCGGCATTGTCGGCCAACCGAGTGTCGCGCCAGTTCGGGTCATCTGCGGCGATGATGCGCTCGATGGAATCAAGCCTGGCATCGAGCCGGCGTGCCATCTCGTGCAGGTCATCAAGCAGCATCTCGTCTTCACGTGAGATGCCGCGGCCGGATTTCCACTTGGTGAGATAGTGCAGGATCAACCACGGCAGCCCTATGAAGAGCATGCCGACGATGCCGATGGGCAGCAGAACATCTTCCATCGTCTCAGCCTTCCGTCTTGCCGAGGCGGGCCTTCAGCGCCGCCAGCTCGGCCGAAACTTCGTCATCGGCCGTAAGGTCGGCGAATTCGTCGGCGAGGGTGCGGGCTGGGCCGCCAAGCGACATGGCATCGGCGCGGCCCTCGGCCAGATCCGCGCGGCGCTCCATGATCTCGAAGCGGGCAAAGGCCTCTTCAACGCGCGGGCCCTTGGTCATGTCGATCATCCGCGAGCGCTGGGTGGCACTCTCGATGCGGTTGATGATGGCGTTCTGCCGGGTGCGGGCTTCGCGCAGCTTGGCCTCCAGCTTCTGGATATCGGCCTCATTGAGCATCAGGCCCTGGTCGAGCGAATCGACTTCCGCCTTGGTCTGCTCGGCAAAGCTCCGCGCCTTGGATTTTTCCACCAGCGCGGCCTTGGCCAGATCTTCGCGGCCCTTGGAAAGCGCCAGCTCGGCTTTCTCGCTCCAGCTAGCCTGTGCGGCCTCGGCGCGGATGATGGCGCGGCGCATCTCCTTCTGGTCTGCGATGGTGCGGGCTGCGGACGCGCGCACCTCCACCAGCGTTTCCTCCATCTCCATGATGATCATCCGAATCATCTTGGCCGGGTCTTCGGCGCGATCGAGAAGGTCGGTCACATTGGCGGCGATGATGTCACGCGTGCGGGAGAAGATGCCCATGGTGGTGTTGCTCCAGTTCAAGATACGGGGGCCGGAGGGGGAGGCGAGGGGCGAGGGGATGTCCCGGTCGCTCCGCCCTCCGGCGATCGTCACAAGCTCATTGGCCATGGACGATATTCGATTCAGCAACAAAGTTCACCTGCCGGGTGGCGTAGGCGGTTGCTTGGACGACTTCTGTCACATCTGCCTCCCGGCGGTTTCGGCACCTGCCGGGAAAATTCCCGGCTGGCATGACCCGTGCTTTGCATGAGGCATGCCAAACGATCGGTTCGGGTTAACATATTGAAAAAATAGAAAATCTCAAAATTACCAGCCCGATCAATGTGTGGCATATTGCCAAATATTGGTATAATGCGCTAACTTCTTGGAATGACCTCTCCCGCGCAACTTATCGGTTCCTCATCGATCTTTCTCGATGCCGTGGAGCGCGCTTCGGCGGCGGCTGCACTCAATCGGCCTGTGCTGGTCATTGGCGAGCGCGGCACGGGCAAGGAGTTGATCGCCGAGCGTTTGCACCGGCTGTCACCGCGCTGGGGCGGGCCGCTTATCTCGCTGAACTGCGCGGCTCTGCCCGAGACTCTCATTGATGCCGAGCTCTTTGGTTATGAGGCCGGTGCCTTCACTGGCGCCCAGCGCGCGCGTGCCGGCCGCTTCGAGGATGCCGATGGTGGGACGCTGTTTCTCGATGAGATCGCGACGCTCAGCCCGGCGGCACAGGAGCGCCTGCTGCGTGTGGTGGAATATGGTGAGCTGACCCGCATCGGCTCAAACCGCGTGCTCAAGGTTGATGTGCGGTTGGTCGGCGCCACAAACGAGGATCTGCCAGGCTTGGTAGAGGCTGGACGCTTCCGCGCCGATCTGCTCGACAGGTTGAGCTTTGAGGTCGTGACGCTGCCGCCGTTGCGCGAGCGCGCCGAGGACATTGCGGTACTGGCCAGCCATTTTGCACGGCGCATGGCCGCCGAGCTGGGCTGGCCGCGCTTTCCCGGTTTCACCAAGGGCGTGCTTGAGGCGCTGGAGAGCCACTCCTGGCCGGGTAACATTCGGGAACTCAAGAACACCGTGGAGCGGTCGCTGTACCGCTGGGGGGATGATGAGACCCCCGTTGGCCGGCTGGTGCTGGATCCGTTCGAATCGCCGTGGCGGCCGCTGCCGCGCGCCGCTTCAGCGCGCGCGGATGTGGCGCCAGCGTCGGTTGCGGAAGCGAGTCATGACGATGTCAGCGATCTACGTGCTGCTGTGCTCGCCCATGAGCGCGCCATATTGGTCGCCACGTTGAAGCGTTGCCGGCACAACCAGCGCCGCACGGCAACAGCCTTGTCCCTCAGCTACGATCAACTGCGCCACTGCCTCAAGCGGCACGACCTGCTCGCGGCAGAATAGCCGGCGCTACTCCGGCTTCAGCGCATGCCGGGCCAGCAGCGGCGCTTGGGCGAGTGCGAACACCAGTGTTGCCGCCGTCACGCCCCAGACCTTGAAATTGACCCATTGGTCCGTCGTGAGAATCTGCCGGGCCACTTCATTGGCACCCATCAGCACCAGAAAGAACAGTGCCCAGTTGCGCGTCAGCTTGCGCCAGCCGGCATCGTCCATCGCGGGCATGGCGCTGCCCATCACCAGCTTGAGATAGGACCGTCCGCGCACCAGACCAAAGAACAGGATGCCGGCAAAGATGCCGTAGATGAGAGTCGGCTTGAGTTTGATAAACGTCTCGTCCTGCAGCCAAAGCGTCAATCCGCCGAACACGAGGACGATGACGCCGGTAAACAGCAGCATCACCGGGATATGCCGGGTCCGCACCCAACTGATCGCCATGGCTACCGCCGTTGCCGCCATGAAGGCGCCGGTGGCGACGAATACGCCGCCAAACTTGTTGGCGGCAAAAAAGATCAGCAACGGCCCGAGGTCGATCGCCAGCTTGAGCCAACCGGGGAGAACAGGGCGTGCAGGTGCTGCAGTGTCTGGCGTGTCATTCATGCCTGTGCTCATAAAGGCTTTCGCCGCCAAGCGGAACCGGGCATCAAGCAGCGGTGTCGCAACCGCCTGCCGATCTGCTCGCCGAGCCGCTTGTCGCTACCGATCTGGCGTGCCAGCGCGGTGGCCGTCTGCTGTTTGAAGGCCTGAATTTCCGCGTTTCACCTGGGGAGGCGCTGCATCTCATCGGTCCTAACGGCACCGGCAAGTCCAGCCTGCTGCGGCTGCTTGCCGGGCTGCTGGCGCCGGCGGCTGGCAGCATTGCTGGCGGTGGTCCGCGTGGCTTCCTCGGCCACGATGTGGCGCTCAAGCCACGCATGACGCTGGAAGCCGAGCTGACGCACTGGGCGCGGCTGGACGAGGGGCTTGCCCGACTGCCGGGCGCCATGGCGGCGATGAACGTGGCGGGGCTGGCTGCCGTGCCGTGCAGGCATCTTTCCAGCGGTCAGCGGCGCCGTGCCGGCTTGGCGCGCGTGATTGCCAGCGGCGCGCCGCTCTGGCTGCTCGACGAGCCGACTGCGGGGCTGGATACGGCCTCCTCGGCGCTGCTCGCTGCCGCCATGGCCGCGCATCGCGAAGGCGGCGGCATGATCATCGCCGCGGTGCATGGGGACATCGGGCTCGATGCACCCAAGGTTTTGGCGCTCGGCTGATGTTTCTGGTGCTCATCCGTCGTGATCTCGCGCTTCTCGCCCGCTCCCCCGCGCTGTGGATGCCGGTGATGTTTTTTGTGCTTGTGGCGGCACTGTTTCCCTTTGCGGTGGGTCCGGATGCTCGGCTGCTCGCTCGTATTGCGCCTGGCATCATCTGGGTGGCGGCGCTGCTGGCGGCGCTGCTGCCGGTGGAAACACTTGTTGCGCCAGATATGGAGGATGGCACGCTCGATCAGTTGGCCAGCCGCGGCATTGCCATGGAGTTGGTGGTGGCTGCGCGCATTATCGCCCACTGGCTCGGCTTCACCTTGCCGTTGCTGGCAGCCTTGCCCATCGCGGCCATTCTGGTCGGGATGGAGAGCGCCGCTGGCTGGAATATCGCGCTGGCGCTGTTGTTTGGCACCCCTGCACTGGCGGCGCTGGCCGTGGTTGCAGCGGCGCTGACGGCAGGGCTGCGTGGTGGTGGCGCACTGGCCGGGCTGATCATCCTGCCGCTGGCGCTGCCGATCCTTATCTTCGGGGTGGGCAGTGCGGCGCCGGGGGCGCTCAAGCTACTCGCAGCGGCTAGCCTGGTGACGCTAGCCGTCAGTCCTTTCGCTGCCGCCGCCGCGCTCCGTCAGGATTGAGGACCGCTCCGCGGCACGTCGCCACCGGTTGATTGCGAGTGCTTCTGACTTGTGTATAACCCAAAGCTCCAGTTTCGGAATCGAGGAAGCGTACATGATCTCGTCCAGCACAGCCTTGCGCCTGTTTGCCAGCACCATTCTGCTCACCACCGTTGCTGCTTGCGGCGGCGGCGAAAAGGCCCCCGAGGCTCCGGCCACAGAGGCCGCCGCCCCTGCAGAGGAAGCTGCGCCTGCCGCTGAAGCCGCTCCTGCCGCGCCCGCTGCTGATGCAGCCGCCCCGGCTGCCGATGCCGCCGCTGCTGGCGGTGTTACCTTCGCATCGCTCACTGGCGACGCCGCCAGTGGTGAAAAGATCTTTGCCCAGTGCAAGGCGTGTCACGTTGCTGAAGCAGGCGTCAACCGCGTTGGTCCGTCGCTTTGGGCGGTTGTCGGCCGTACAGCCGGCAGCATTGCGGGCTTCAAATACTCACCCGCCAATAAGAACAGCGGCCTCGTCTGGAGCGAGGAGCAGCTCTTCACCTATCTCGAAGCGCCGCAGAAGACGATCCCCGGCACCTATATGGCCTTTGCCGGCCTGAAGAAGCCGCAGGATCGCGCCGATGTCATCGCCTTCCTCAAGACCAAGGCGTAAATTCAGCTTCAATGTTTGATGAGGGGGCGGGCCAGCGATGGACCGCCCCCTTTTGCATGTGCTACCGCCCGCGCCGCCACACATCTGCAAGATGGACTGGCAGAGACAGTACCAGCCAAAGCGCAACGATCCGCCAACCGGCGCCGGTGAGAGCTGCTCGCAAGGCTAGCATCAGCAGCGCGCCGGGCAGCAGCATCAACAGAACATCAAAAGCCGGTCGCCTGCGTCCGAGCGCCAGCCACAGGCCCTCGGCCAGCATCACGGCAAGTGCGAAATCGATGGCGCGACCGGTGGTGAATAGGCTCGCCAGCGCGTCACTCACCCGAACGGTCCGTTGAGCTCCACCACCTTCATGTTAAGCGCGCCGGCAAAGCTTACCCAGAGCAGATAGGGCAGGAAAAGCCACGCAGCGAGCTTAGAGATGCGGGCGCAATAGGCGATCAGCACGGCAATCGAGACCCAAAGCACCCAGACTTCAATCGCCGCCCAGTCTGGCCGCTGGGCGCGGAAGAACAGGAAGCTCCACATCAGGTTGAGAAAGCCGTTGAGCGCGAACAGGCCGAGCACCACATCCGCGCTTTGCCGGTCTGGTGCCGCGCGCCAGGCGGTGGCGCCTGAGATCGCACAAAGTGCGAAAATCAGCGTCCACGCCGGCCCGAAGGCGATGTCCGGCGGTGCCCAGGTCGGTTGCTCCAGCGATTGATACCAGGGGCCGAGGACGGTGATGGTCGCGCCCACTGCAGCGGTGAGCGTAGCGGCTAGTGCGGCGATGGTGCCCGGTAGAATCCAGCGACCGGGGTTCATGCGTGCGCCCTCATGCATTCAGCCTCATGCGGGACACCCCGCCGCGCCCTGCATCGCCATCAGGCGGCGCGCTCGGTGGCAGCAGGATTTTCCTTGCGACCGGAAAACAGCGCGCCGAACAACTGGCCTGTGTCCTTGATGAAGATACGGACATGCGCCATCGGCTTTTTCCGCACCAATTCCTTGTTCATGTAGGATTCCCAAGTCAGCTGCTGGATGTCCGGATCCTGGCAGAGCTTGACGAACCTCTCGCGCATATTGTCGGAGCGGTACCAGAACCACTGCATCATCCCGAGCACCCAGAACACCCGGCCGTGCAGCTTCATGAAGCGCTTGCGGGCAAGGCCAAGCGCCCGCGCATCGCCGGTGCGAAGCATTTCACCCGCAGCCTCGGCAGCCAGCCGCCCGGCCGTCATAGCGTAGTAGATCCCTTCACCCGAGGCTGGGGCGACCACGCCGGCGGCGTCGCCAGCCACCACTACGTCCTTGCCATTATCCCAGCGCTTGCGCGGCTTGAGCGGGATGGGGGCACCTTCCACGCGCACAGTGGCGCATTCGGTTAGGCCAGTCTGTTCACGCAGCCGCGCCACGGCATCGCGCAGGGCAAAGCCCTTGACGGCGCTGCCGACGCCGACGCTGGTCTTGTCGCCATGCGGGAAGATCCAGGCATAAAAGTCCGGAGAGAGGTTGCCTTGGTAATAGACGTCGCAACGCCCGCCCTCAAAGCCCTTGAAACCCTCCGGCGGGGATTCGATGACTTCGTGATAGGCTGACACGAATGGCACTTTTTCCGAATCCGGCAGCGCGGCGCGCGCCACGGCGGAGTTGCCGCCATCACAGCCGATGATCACCTTGCCACGCACCTGCACGCGCTCGCTGCCGCGCGCTGCGCCCTTGGGACGGTAGGCGATGATGGCGGTGCCATCGGCATCTCTTTCCAGAGCTTCGAAGGTGCCATCGATACGCGTGGCGCCGTTGCTGGCGGCGCGGGCGCGCAGCCACTCATCGAACACATCACGATCGACCATGCCGACAAAGCCATCGCCCACCGGCATGTCGACCGCTTTGTGCGAGGGCGCGATCATCCGGGCCGAACTGGCACGGGCGCATAGCTGCTCGAGCGGCACATCGAAATCCTTGAGCAGCCGGGGCGGCACGGCGCCGCCGCAGGGCTTGATGCGCCCTGCGCGATCCAGCAGCAGCACCTTGTGCCCAGCCAGTGCCATGTCGTTCGCCGCCGTGGCGCCGGAGGGGCCACCGCCTACGATGATCGCGTCATATTGCTCGGTCATGCCAAAATCTCCCCGGATTTGATCTGGCTGGTCATGCTTGCCTGATTGCCATTGAGCCGCGTCGCCAGAAACGCCGCTGCCAGAAAAACGATTGCCTCGATGGCGAACACCAGCTCGAAGGCCGGCGCGTCGGCGCCGAGCAGCGAGCGTCCCATGTCCACCGCGCTGGCGCCGAAAAAGCCGCCAAGCCCAAAGGCCATGGCCTGCGAAGCTCCCCAAAGCCCCATGCGAATACCCTCTTGGCCGCCGCTGGTGCCATCCGCACCGCCACGCCCCGCTAACTCCATCATCGATCCGATGGCCGCCACGGCGAAAATGCCATTGGCAAATCCGAGCACGAATACGGTGGGCTGCAGCGGCCAGGCCGGGCCGATGTTGGCCGCCATCGCCAGCGCAGCGAGCGCCGCAGCCGAGCCGACACAGCCGCCGACGATCCAGCGCTTGAGCCGGAGCCCGGAGAAATGCTTGCTGCCCCTGCCTGCAAAGCCATGGCCGCCAACACCCACCAGGATCATGCCGATCAGCACGCCGGCGTGCTGCAGCCCGGAAAGTTGCGTGGACTGCCCCGGTGTCATGCCGAACACCAGCCCGGCGAATGGCTCGAGAATCAGGTCCTGCATGGAATAAGCCAGCATCGAGACGAAGACAAAAATGCTGAACAGGCGGGCCAGAGGGTCGTTCCATATCCCGCGCAGTGCGTCCCTGAACTGCGGCGGCAATGCGCCGGCTGGGGCGGCAACCGGCGCTGAGCGCCCTTCGATGCCGAGCACGGCGAGCAGTGCCAGCAGAAACGCGCCGCCGGCAACACAAGCTGCAACCAGCAGCAGACGCTCGCTGGAGAAGGGTTCCAGCGCCTTGCCAGCAGTGGTCGCGGTAACGACGATCCCCAGGATCATCATGATCCAGGTCAGCGCCGCTGCGGCCGGGCGTCGGGCTTCTGCTGTGCGGCTGGCCAGCAGTGCGAGCAGCGATGTGCCGGCAGCACCGACGCCCATGCCGATCATAGCATAGGCCAGAACGAGCAGCGCCAGCGCCGGCACGATCGGCCCGGACAGCAAGAGCGTCGCATAGGTTGCCGCCACGCCGCCCCCGGCCAGCACTGCCATGCCGCCTATGATCCAGGGCGTGCGCCTGCGACCAAGATCGGAGCCATGGCCCCATTTTGGTCGGCTGAGTTGCACTGCGTAATGAAAGGCGACAAGGCCGGCTGGCAGCGCCGCAACCTGAGCGTACTCCACGACCATCACCCGGTTTAGCAGGGAGGTGGCGAGCATGACCGTGGCGCCGATGCTGCTTTGTACCAGACCGAGCCGGGCAATGCCGAACCAACCCAGCGGGGACGTCGCTCCACTCATGAGGCGAGCCCGCGCAGACCAATCGCGGCGACAAGCATGCCGAGCACATAGAGTGTCGTGCCGGTGGCGTTGTATCGCGGCGCTTCCTTGGCAGGGTTGCCCAGCAGCCGCTGCATCAGCAGGAACTGTATTGCGACCGATAGTGCCACAAGAGCAGCCGGGAATACGGCGCCCCAGCTTGCGAGCAGACCGGCCACGACCAGCTGGGGAATTGCCATGGTCCAGCAGGCCACAAGTGCGGCACGGCGCTCGCCGAGCAATACCGGCAGCGATCGCACGCCGCTCACCCTGTCTCCATCCACTGCCTTGAAATCATTGAGAACCATGATCCCATGCGCACCGGCGGCATAAAGTGCCAGCACGCCGAGAATCCTTGTATCCGGCAGGCCGCCGACCATCACGGCGGCGCCTGTAAACCAAGTCAGGCCTTCATAGGCAGCAGCGCACACACCCGGTCCCCACCAGCCATTGGCCTTGGCGCGAATTGGCGGCGCACTGTAGATCCAGGCGAGGAACAGTCCAAGCACCGTGGCGGCCAGCACCCAGGGGTTGATCAACGTGGCAACGACCAACGACAGCAGCGTGCCGGCAAGTGCAATGCCCAGTCCCCACCGGCCGGGGATGCGCCCGGAGGGAATCGGCCGCTGGGGCTCGTTGATGGCATCGACGTGGCGATCGAACCAGTCGTTGATAGCCTGGCTGTTGCCGCACACCAGAGGCCCTGCGAGCATCATGCCGGCGATCAGGAATCCCCAGCGCTCGGAAAGTGGAACGCCCGAGGAGACTACGCCGCACATGAAGGCCCACATCGGTGGAAACCAGGTGACCGGCTTCAGAAGCTCCAGCACATCGCGCGGTCGCGGCACGCGGCGTGGCGCTACCGTGTCCTCCCTCTGCAGAGTCGCTCCATCCATAATGTGTAAGCTAGACTTGACAGTAAGGGTCGTCAACGCGGCGAGACGGTGAAATTGCAACCTTTTGCTCGCGCTGGAACGACCGTCCCAAGCTGACGGGAAAAGCCGGGTCTAGTCTCCGTCGCCCACCAGATTGCCGAGCCCGTGGCGGTGCAGCTTGGAGTATAGGCTCTGGCGTGAAAGCCCGAGGATTTCGGCCGCGGAGGCGCGGTTGTCGGACGTGTAGGTGAGGGCTGCCTCGATACACAACCGCTCGATCAGATCCGTAGATTCGCGGACGATCTCCTTCAAGGAGACGCGGCCAACCAACTCCGTCAGCTGCTCCACCGAGCGCGGCAGTTGACGATTGTCATTGGTATCCGCGCGCACCTTGCTGGTGCGACGGATGCTGAAGCCGTGACGGCTTTCTCCGCCTTCCTCTGAGGTGACTGCGGAGACTTCCACATCTTCCTCATGGCCATCGGTGGCACGTACGATGGTGGCGAAATTACGTACTGCGCCATGTTCCTTGAGCTGTGCTGCCAGCAACCCGAGGTCGATGCCCGGCCGGCCGAGATAGCGCGCCAGCGGTTGGCCACGCACATCATCACGCCGTGCTTGCTGCACCAGATCAAGGAACAGACCGTTGCCGGCGAGAATATTAAGCGCGGCATCTGTCAGCACAAAAGCGTCGGGCATTCGCTCCAGCACTTCCACCAGCGGTCGCTCGGCTACCACGTCCGTCATCGGTTCGAGCGGGCGCAGGCGGATGAGCAGATAGCTGCCGCGATCCTGCCGGAACATCGAGGCGGAGATCAGGCAAGCCTGTCCACCGGCCAGTCGAACCCTACCGGGGTGGCGTTGCTCGGCTGCGGCCACCGCACCAAGCAGTGCAACAGCGGCCTCGCGGTCATCATTGTGTACTAGTGTGGTGAAGGGCTGGCCCTCGACCATTTCGGTGCCAATGCCGGCCATGCGGCGCGCCGCCGGGTTGGCTTCTGTAATGCGGCGGGTCGCGGCGTCCACAACCACGATAGGCTCGTGCGCTGTATCAAAAAGCAGCCGGTAACGCGCCTCAAGCTGGCGCAGGCGCAGCGAGTCGCGTTCCATCGCCTGCTGGGCGCGAAGCAGCCTCTGCTGCAGTGCGGCCGCGGCCCGCATGTCCCGGCCCACGGCAACGATGCGACCATCATCACCAGCCGGAAGCGCCAGATAACGAATCGGCAGGTCGCCTGATAACGAGGGATGGTTGACCTGACGCCAGCGCCCCGGGGCGCCGCCGCCATGCAGAAGTTCGTCGATCTTGTTACGGTTCTCAGCGAGCACCGTTTCGGCCCAGGGCCGGTTCAGCCAGTTCTCCAGGCCATGGTCAGCAAGGTCCTTGCTGCCCAGTGCGATGTCTCGCACCACGCCTTTGGAGTCGAGGATGAGGGTGACGTCGCTTGCGGCGGCGAGCGCCCGCACGGCGGCGTCTGAGGATAGCGTGCCAAGAGCGCTCAACGGCTCTCGCCGCGTCCGGTCATCAGCAGGGGAAGTCCGCGCGTCCATGACCGAAACAGCCAGTTCCTCTCTGCGCCGAGCGCAAGGACCGGCCGCCGGACAATCCGGAAGCAGGTCGTTTAGTTCCCCGATGCCGGAGTGGCCAGCACCGATTTATCAACAAGCCGCAATTTAAGTAGCAAATCCGCGATTTTTACGGCCTGCTGGCCATCAGCCGCGGTGCCATCGGCGCCCGCTTCATCAGCCAGTGACGGCGTATCGGTGAACACGCGGCCACCAACCATTACGATAATATCCGGATTGCGCGAGGCGCGGCGAACCGCAGCGATTGAGCTTGGCAGCGTCGCCAGATGGCGCTCGACACTCACGGTGAGGCCGACCAGATCAAAGCTGCGGCCGGCGACTAGAGCCACCAGCTCATCTTCGTCGAGTGCGGGGGCGCTCCACGTCTGCCAGCCGGCGCGGCGGAAAAACTCTTCAACGATAAGCGCGCCAAGGCCGTGCTGTTCGCCTGGTGCCGGTGAGAACAACGCCCGTCGTTCGGCACCTTCCACCGGCGCAATGCCAGGGATCAATGCGGAGAGCGCATGTACGATCTCTTGCAGACGCCAAAGGCCCATCGTCACATCGACAAAATCGCAGGCATCTTCATCCCACCAGGCGCCGAGGCGGCGGGCGGCCGGCGCCAGAAGATAGAGATAGATGCTCTCGACGCCGACACCGCCGTGCATCAGCGCTTCGACACGACCGAGCAGCGGCCCAACCTCCTCGGTCAGCGTGGCGGCGGCGAACTGATCGGCAAATTCGGCCGGAATTTCGGCACTGTTGGCGGGCGCGATGGCGGGCAACGCATCATTTTCGCGGTGCGCCATGAGGAGGCGGGGAATAATATCGGCTTCTATAACGCGGGCGAGCGAATCCGGGCTGGCAGCCTCACGCGTCCGGAACGCGGCGCGCCGCGCACGGTCCCATCCGCGACCGGCGGCGATTTTCGCCTCTGTTACGATTTCGAGCATCGTAGCCATCCCGTCCCCCAACGTGGTTTGATTTCCTCTCATCCAGGCCGACGAAGGCCAGGATGGAAAGTTTCCACACCACGACAGGCTAATCAACCGCTCCCTCGGCTGCGAGCCAATGAGTGTGCGCTGCGGCATGAGATGTCAAACCTTTTTGACGTAAAGGCAGGTTGACACTCTGGGCTTGAATGATAGGTTTCAGGTCAAGGAGAGACGGGGTGGACCTGCAACAGGGCGCAGCAACAAAAACACCAGCCAATGCGCTGGAATCAAAGACTGTGTCCCGGCCGCTTTACACAGCGGAGGAGCGCAAGCGCCGCGACGAATCCCCATGGACGTTGGTGCAGGGGCTTCTTGCGCCCGTTCAGTTCCTGATTTTCGGGGTCAGCCTTTATCTCGTCCTGGATTTTCTGCGCACTGGCGAGGGTGAAGCCGCAGCCACCTGGTCAGTCGTGGTCAAGACGGTTGCGCTCTACACCATCATGGTGACGGGCGCGATCTGGGAGAAGGTGGTTTTCGGCCGTTATCTCTTCGCTCCGTCCTTCTATTGGGAGGATGTGTTCTCGATGCTCGTCATCGCGCTCCATACTGCTTATCTCATTGCGCTCGTTGGGGATCTCCTGCCGCCGGTGCAACTCATGTGGCTCGCGCTCGCGGCCTATTTTACCTATGTCATTAACGCCGCCCAGTTCATCTGGAAGCTTCGCATGGCGCGCCTTGAAGCGCCGGCCGCGGCCAATGCCACAACCGACGGGGCTGTTGCCGCATGACGATCGCCCTCGCGCCCAGCGCCGGCGTTGCCGCAGCTTTTGCGCCGCGGCCCGTACTGCGCGAGCGCGGCCAGCGGGAAGTGTTCTGCGGCCTCACCGGCATCGTCTGGCTGCACCGTAAAGTGCAGGATGCTTTCTTCCTCGTTGTCGGCAGCCGCACCTGCGCGCATTTGCTGCAGTCCGCCGCAGGGGTGATGGTGTTCGCCGAGCCGCGCTTCGCGACTGCGATCATCGAGGAGCGCGATCTCGCCGGCCTCGCCGATGCCAATGAGGAATTGGACAAGGTTGTCCACCGCCTCCTGTCCCGTCGGCCCGAGATCAAATTGCTGTTTCTTGTCGGATCCTGCCCCAGCGAAGTCATCAAGATCGATCTGAAGCGTGCAGCCGAGCGCCTTAACGGCAGCCATGGCGGCGTGCGCATCCTCAACTATTCCGGCAGCGGCATCGAGACCACCTTCACCCAGGGCGAGGACGCCTGCCTCGCCTCTCTGGTGCCAGTCATGCCCGAGGAACCGGCGCACCAATTGCTCATCGTTGGCGCCCTGCCGGATGTGGTCGAGGATCAGTTCCGCCGGCTTTTCGCCGAGCTCGGCATCGCCCGCGTCGAAACGCTGCCGCCCCGCCGCTCGAAGGATCTTCCCGGTGTCGGTCCCGGCACACGCTTCCTGCTCGCCCAGCCATTTCTTGGTGACACTGCGCAGGCGCTCGAAGCCCGCGGCGCTGTCCACTTGCCGGCGCTGTTTCCGTTCGGTGCCGAGGGCACGACGGCCTGGCTGCACGCGGCGGCCAAGGAGTTTGGCATCGATGAGATGCACTTCCGCGCCGTTGTCGCGCCGGGTCGCGAGCGCGCCAAGCGCGCCATCGCTCGCCAGGCTGAGCGGCTCTCTGGCAAATCGATTTTCTTCATGCCCGATTCCCAGCTGGAAGTGCCGCTGGCGCGTTTCCTCCACAATGAGCTTGGCATGAGCCTGGTGGAAGTCGGCACCCCCTATCTGCATCGTGCCCACCTCGCCGCGGAAATCGCAGCGCTGCCGGCCGATGTGCAGCTTTCCGAAGGCCAGGATGTCGACAAGCAACTCGATCGTGTGCGCGCTGCCCGGCCTGATCTCACCGTTTGTGGTCTCGGCCTTGCCAACCCGCTGGAGAGCGAGGGGCTGAGCACCAAATGGGCCATCGAGCTGGTGTTCACCCCTGTACATGGTTTCGAGCAGGCAGGGGATCTTGCCGAACTTTTTGCGCGGCCGCTTGTGCGCCGTGACCGGTTGACGGTGTAAGGCCATGCAGCTGACCGTCTGGACCTATGAAGGCCCGCCGCATGTAGGGGCCATGCGCGTCGCCACGGCGATGACGGGGCTGCACTATGTGCTGCACGCGCCGCAGGGCGACACCTATGCCGATCTGCTGTTCACCATGATCGAGCGTCGCGGCAAGCGCCCGCCTGTTACCTACACCACCTTCCAGGCGCGCGATCTGGGTAAGGACACCGCTGAGCTGTTCCAGGCTTCGGCTCGGGATGCCTATGCCCGCTTCAAGCCAGAGGCGATCATCGTTGGCGCTTCCTGCACTGCTGAGCTGATCCAGGACGATCCCGCCGGGCTGGCGCTCACCATGGGCCTCCCGTGCCCGGTTATCCCGCTTGATCTGCCAAGCTATTCCCACAAGGAAAACTGGGGCGCTGCGGAAACCTTCTACCAGATCGTCCGCAATCTTGCCGACAAGGGGCGCACTGCTCCGTCGAGGGAAGGTCGCCGGCCACGCGCCAACCTGCTAGGGCCAACAGCGCTTGGCTTCCGTCACCGGGATGACATTATCGAAGTCACCAAGCTGCTCGAAGGCCTGGGTGTCGATGTTCATGTCACGGCGCCGCTCGGTTCGAGCCCGTCCGATATCGCCCGCCTTGGCGAGGCCGATTTCAATGTGCTGATGTACCCGGAAACTGGCCATGAAGCCGCGCGCTGGTTGGAAAAGACCTTTGGCCAGAAATACACGCGCACCGTGCCGATCGGCGTGGGCGCAACGCGCGAGTTCCTCGCTGAAGCCGCCGGTCTCGCCGGTGTGGACGCACCCGTCGATCCCGATGCCGGCCGCATGCCCTGGTGGTCCCGCTCTGTCGATTCGACTTACCTCACAGGCAAGCGCGTCTTCATTTTCGGCGATGCCAGCCACGCAGTTGCCGCCGCTCGTATCGCGCGGGATGAGCTGGGCTTCGAAGTCGTCGGCCTCGGCTGCTATAATCGCGAATTTGCTCGTGACATCCGCGCTGCCGCCAAGCTCTATGGTGTCGAGCCGCTGATCACCGATGATTATCTTGAGGTCGAGGACGCCATCGCCGCTTCTGCCTGCGAGTTGGTGCTCGGCACCCAGATGGAGCGGCACATCGCCAAGCGTCTGCGCCTGCCATGCGCTGTCATTTCCGCCCCCGTGCATGTGCAGGATTTTCCGGCTCGCCACTCGCCGCAAATGGGTTTCGAGGGTGCCAATGTCATTTTCGATACCTGGGTGCACCCGCTGGTGATGGGTCTCGAAGAGCATCTGCTCACGATGTTCCGGGATGATTTCGAGTTCTCCGATGCCAATGGCCCGTCGCACCTTGGCCATGGCAGCGCGCCGCTGGCCGGGCCGGCAGAGCATGTCGAGCCCGACGCGGTTCTGGTGATCGCCGCGCCGCAGCCGGAAGGCTGGCAACCCGATGCCGAGCGCGAGCTGATGAAGATTCCGTTTTTTGTCCGCGGCAAGGCCAAGCGGAACACCGAGCGCTATGCCACTGAAAAGGGCGTCACCGCCATCACAGTCGAGACGCTTTACGAGGCAAAGGCCCATTATGCGCGCTGACACACCTCCGACATCCGGCGTCGCCGACCCCGCCGTGCGCGTCGTCATCATCACGCTGGACAATCACCTGTCCGGCGCCGTGCAGCGGGCCCGGGCTCGCTTCGAGCGCGAGCAGCCGGGCGTCACCATCGCCTTCCACGCCGCCGCAGATTGGGACGTTCCGGGCCGGTTGGATGCTGCCCGCGCAGATATCGCCCGTGGCGACATCATCCTCACGACCATGATCTTCCTTGAGGACCAGATCCGCGCCATCAAGCCGGCGCTGGAGGCTCGCCGCGAAAGCTGCGACGCCATGGTCAACCTCATGTCTGCCAGCGAGATCGTCAAGCTGACTCGCATGGGCGATTATCGCATGGACGCGCCGCCCAAGGGGCCGCTCGGCTGGCTCAAGAAGCTGCGTGGCTCCTCCAAGGCTGGCGCACCGAACAGCGGCGCTGCGCAGATGGCCGTGCTGCGGCGGCTGCCCAAGCTGCTGAAGTTCGTGCCTGGTACGGCGCAGGATGTGCGGGCGTATTTCCTGACGCTGCAGTATTGGCTGGCCGGCTCTGATGACAATGCCTTCGCCATGGTGCGGGCGCTGGTCGATCGCTATGCCGCGGGGCCGCGTGCGGCGCTGAAGGGCAAGAACAAGGCCGAGAGCCCGCGTGAATATCCGGAAGTCGGTGTCTATCACCCGGACCTGCCTGACCGCATGGCCACCACTGCCGCTTTGCTGCCGCACCGTGCGGATGCGCTGGGCACCATCGGCGTGCTCATGCTGCGCTCCTATGTGCTCGGCAAGGATGCCAACCACTATGATGGTGTGATCCGCGCGCTCGAAGCCAAAGGCCTGAACGTCATACCCGCCTTTGCCGGAGGTCTTGATTCGCGCCCCGCCATCGAGGCGCTGTTCATGCAGGACGGCAAGGCGATCGTCGATGCCGTGGTCAACCTCACCGGCTTCAGCCTTGTTGGCGGTCCGGCCTATAACGACGCCAAGGCGGCGGAGGAAATTCTCGCCCGCCTCGATCGCCCCTATATCGCCGCGCATCCGGTGGAGTTCCAGACGTTGCAGGGTTGGGGCGCCAACCGCCAGGGCCTGCTGCCGCTCGAATCGACCATCATGGTCGCCATTCCGGAGTTGGATGGCGGCACCACCCCGATGGTCTTCGGTGGCCGCTCGGATGGCTCAGACACGCCCTGCACCGGTTGCGACCGTGGCTGCACCTGGGCCACTACCGGTCAGGTTCGTGCGATGCAGAGCTGCCCGGAGCGCGCCGAGGCGCTTGCCGCCCGCATGGTAAAACTGGCGCTACTGCGCCGCACCGAAGAGGCCGAGCGCCGCATCGGCATCGTGCTGTTCAACTTCCCTCCCAACGGCGGCGCTGCCGGCACGGCGCAGTTCCTTGCGGTGTTCGAGTCGCTCCATGCCACGCTCAAGCGGCTGAAGAGCGAAGGCTATGATGTGGAAGTGCCGGCCAATGCCGATGCGGTGCGCGAGCGTGTGCTCGGCGGCAACGCTAATCGCCACGGCATGGAGGCCAATGTCCATGCCCGCGTCAGCGCCGAGACCATCGTTTCGCGCGAGCCGTTCCTCAAGGAAATCGAGGCCGAATGGGGCCCGGCGCCAGGCAAGCTTCAATCCGATGGCCGCGACGTGTTCATCCTTGGGGCGCAGTTCGGCAATGTCTTCATCGGCATCCAGCCAGCGCTGGGCTATGAGGGCGATCCGATGCGGCTGCTGTTCGAGGGCCGCTTTGCTCCCACCCACGCCTTCATGGCCTTCTACCGCTGGCTGCGCGACGATTTCAACGCGCATGCCGTGCTGCACTTCGGCACCCATGGCAGCCTCGAGTTCATGCCGGGCAAGCAGACAGGGCTCACCGCCAGATGCTGGCCTGAGCGGCTTATCGGCGATCTGCCGAACATTTATCTCTACGCCGCCAACAATCCTTCAGAGGGCGTGCTTGCCAAGCGCCGCTCGGCCGCGACGCTGGTCTCCTACCTCACTCCAGCGTTGACCAATTCTGGCGTTTACAAGGGCTTGGCGGACTTGAAGGCGTCAGTTGATCGCTGGCGCGGCGCCGAGCCGGGCAGCGACGAACTGGCGCCGCTTGCCGAGATCATCGCAGAACAGGCCGCAGCACTCGACCTCGATGGCGATGATATTCCCGCGCTCGCCGCCAAGCTCTACGAAATCGAGCGCGCACTGATCCCACAGGGCCTGCACGTTGCGGGCCAGGCTGCGACCTGGGAGGAGCGCCGCGACATGCTCGTCGCTGTCGCAGGAGCCCGCGGCGAAAGCCTCTCCGATGCGATCATCGATGGTCTGCTCGCCGGCACCCGCACCCCTGCAAGTCCTTTGGAAAAGGAACTCGCTGCTCTCAACACAGCGCTGGCGAGCAATGGTGAACTCGATGGCCTGATGGCGGCGCTTTCGGGTCGCTACATCCGCCCGGTGGCCGGTGGCGACATCCTGCGCGATGCGGAGATCCTGCCGACCGGTCGCAACATCCATGGCTTCGATCCCTTCCGCTTGCCGAGCGCATATGCTGTCAAGGACGGCGCCGCCCAGGCTGAGAAGCTACTCGAGCGCAGCCTCGAGGACAGTGGCCATCTGCCCGAAACCGTGGCGATGGTGCTGTGGGGCACGGACAACCTCAAGAGCGAAGGTGCCCAGCTGGCGCAGGCTTTGGCCCTCATCGGTGCCCGGCCGCGCTTTGACAGCTACAACCGCCTCGCCGGAGCCGAGCTGATCTCGCTGGAAGAGCTGGGCCGACCGCGGATCGACGTGGTGGTGACGCTTTCGGGCGTGTTTCGCGACCTGCTGCCGCTGCAGACCCGCATGCTTGCCGAAGCCGCCTTGCTTGCGGCGCAGGCCGACGAGCCGGTGGCGATGAATTTTGTGCGCAAGCACAGCCTGATGCACCAGGGCGAGCATGGCTGCGACATGGAAACGGCCAGCCTGCGCGTCTTCAGCAATGCCGAAGGAGCTTATGGCGCCAACGTCAACCTGCTCATCGACAGCAGCGGCTGGACCGACCCCAATGAACTGGCCGACTGCTTTGAAAAGCAGAAGGGCTATGCCTATGGCGTAAAGGGCCAGCCGATGCGCCAGGCGAGCATCCTGTCCTCGGCGCTCAAGACCGTCGATTGTGCCTATCAGAACCTCGAGAGCGTCGAACTCGGCATCACCACCATCGATCAATATGTCGATGCGCTGGGCGGTATCAGCCGCGCCGTGACGCGCGCCAAGGGCGAGGCCGCGCCGGTCTACATCGGGGACCAGACGCAGGGTGCCGGCAAGGTCCGTAGCCTGCAGGAGCAGGTGGCACTGGAAACACGGACCCGCATCCTCAATCCGGTGTGGACGGAAGGCCAGCTGCGGCACGGCTACGAGGGCGTCCGTCAAATCGAAGCGCAGGTGACGACGACCATGGGCTGGTCCGCAACCACCGGCGAAGTTGATCCCTGGGTCTACCAGCGCATCACGGAGACCTACATCCTCGATGAAGCTATGCGTGACCGGATTGCGCAGATGAACCCGCGCGCTGCGGCCAAGGTCGCCAACCGGCTGATCGAAGCCAGCGATCGCAAATATTGGTCCCCGGACCCTGAAACACTCGCGGCCCTCTACGCCGCATCCGATGCCATCGAGGACGCTCTCGAAGGCATTTCGCAACCACAGGCGGCTTGAGGAATTACCATGGCTATACTTGATCTCGAACGCCCGTCCCGCCCTGATGGCGAGGGCAGCCAGCAAGTTGCGCTCGATCCGACCATGAAGATTGGCAATGCCAAGGTCTTTGCTGTGTATGGCAAGGGCGGCATCGGCAAGTCCACCACATCGTCAAACCTGTCGGCGGCTTTTTCGCTGCTCGGCAAACGCGTGCTGCAGATCGGCTGCGACCCGAAGCATGACAGCACCTTCACTCTCACCCGCAAGCTGATGCCCACGGTCATCGACGTGCTGGAGACGGTGGATTTCCACCATGAGGAACTGCGCCCTGAGGACTATATGTTCGAGGGCTTCAACGGCGTGATGTGCGTCGAAGCTGGCGGGCCGCCGGCCGGAACCGGCTGCGGCGGCTATGTTGTCGGCCAGACGGTCAAGCTGCTCAAGCAGCACCATCTGCTCGAGGAGACCGATGTGGTGATCTTCGATGTGCTCGGCGATGTGGTGTGCGGCGGCTTTGCAGCGCCGTTGCAGCATGCTGACCGCGCGCTGGTGGTTGCGGCCAATGATTTCGACAGCATTTTCGCGATGAACCGCATCGTGGCGGCCATCAAGGCCAAGTCCAAGAACTATGAAGTGCGGATGGCCGGCGTCATTGCAAACCGCTCGGCTGCTACGGACGAGATAGACCGCTTCTGCGGCGCCACCGGGCTCGAAACGCTGGCGCACTTCCCCGATCTTGATGCCATCCGTCGCTCGCGCCTGAAGAAGTGCACCATCTTCGAGATGGACAGCACGCCCGAGATCGAAGCCGTCTGCAACGAATACAAGCGCCTTGCTGCGCTGCTCTGGGCCGGCACCCGCCCGCTCGAAGCCAATCCGATGAAGGACCGCGACATCTTCGAATTCCTCGGGTTCGAGTGAGCCAGGCTGCGGCCTCGACCATGACGATCAAACCCGCCTCTGGCTGGGACGTGACCCGTGCGCGTCTTGAAACATATTTCGACCGCACGGCCTTTGATGCCTGGGCGGCGCTGACCAGCGACGCGCCGGTCAGCAAGATACGCGCCACCGTGCGCGCTGGCCGGGAGGAAATGCGCAGCACCTTGCTGTCCTGGCTGCCGGAGGACCTGACTGGCCGCCGCATTCTCGATGCCGGCTGCGGCACGGGCGCTCTGGCCGTGGAAGCCGCGCGTCGTGGGGCGACCGTGGTGGGTATCGATGTGTCGCCGCAACTCATTGCAATCGCCGCCGAGCGTGCGCCGGCCGATTTGGCGAACCGCGTAACCTTCCTTTCCGGTGATATGCTCGACGAGGCGCTGGGGCGTTTTGACCACATCGTCTCGATGGATGTGCTGATCCATTATGAGGCAGACGAAATCGCCAAGGCCACCGCTCGGCTGGCTGAGCGCGCCGACCAGAGCCTGATTTTTACTTTTGCACCAGGGACGCCGCTGCTGCGCACCGCCCGCGCTGTCGGCCGGCTGTTCCCGCGCTCTGACCGCGCGCCGACCATCGTTCCGGTGAGCCATGACAACCTGCGCTCGCACTTCAGTCGCTCGCTGCCTGGCGCAACGCTCGGTCGCGACACCCGCGTTTCGCGCGGCTTCTACACCAGTCATGCGCAGGAGCTGTTGACGGCATGAGCCAGCCGCGGCTCTCGCGTGGCGCAAAGCTCTGGGCCCGTATGGGCACGGAGTTCCTGCCATTTGCGGATGCTGCCACAACGGAGCTGCCACTTCGCCGCCTGCTCCGCCTCTCGCTGTTCCAGGTGTCTGTCGGCCTTGCCATGGTGCTTCTCAACGCGACGCTGAACCGCGTGATGATCGTTGAGCTCGGCATCTCCGCCACTCTCGTTGCGGTCATGGTGGCGCTGCCGCTTCTGTTCGCGCCGCTGCGCGCCCTGATCGGCCACAAATCCGATAATCACACCTCTATCCTCGGCTGGAAGCGAGTGCCTTATATCTGGATGGGCACGATGCTGCAGTTCGCCGGCCTCGCCATCATGCCGTTCGCGATTCTGGTGATGACCGGCAATGGCCTCCAAGGCCCGCTGGCCGGCGAGATCTTCGGGGCTATGGCATTCGTGATGGTCGGCGCCGGCGTGGCGATAACCCAGACGGCGGGTCTTGCGTTGGCCAATGATCTGGCACCGGCCGAGGTTCGTCCGCGTGTCGTCTCGTTGCTTTATGTCATGCTGCTTATCGGGATGTTTTTCAGTTCGGTTGTGCTCGGGCAGCTGCTGGTCGATTTCTCCGAGACACGCCTGGTCGGTGTCATCCAGGGCACCGCCATCGTCACCGTGGTGCTCAACACCATCGCGCTTTGGAAGCAGGAAGCCCGGGTGCCCGGCGGCACCCGCCCTGCCGCCGATGCGCCGGATTTCAGTGCCAGTTGGTCCGGCTTCACAGCTGATCGCAAGGTGCGCCGGCTGCTGGCAGCAGTCGGCCTCGGCGCGGCCGGCTTTGGCATGCAGGATATCTTGCTGGAGCCATATGGTGGCCAGGTCCTCGGCCTGAGTGTTGGTGCCACCACCGGGCTCACGGCCCTGTCCTCCGCCGGAACGCTTATCGGACTGGCGCTTGCCGCACGGGCTTTGGGCCGCGGTTACGATCCCACGCGCATCGCCGGGCTGGGCGCGCTTGCCGGCATTATGGCGTTTGCCATGGTGGTGTTCTCGGCGCCGCTGGCCTCGGTTGAACTGTTCGGTCTCGGCGCCACCTGCATCGGCTTTGGCAACGGGCTCTTCGCCGTCTGCACGCTCACCGCAGCGATGGACCTTGCCCGCAACGGCAATTCCGGTTTGGCACTGGGTGCTTGGGGCGCGGTGCAGGCCTCGGCCGCTGGTCTCGGCATTCTGGTGTCTGGCGCCATTCGTGATGGCATCGGCAGCCTCGCCATGGCTGGGGAACTTGGTCCCGGCCTTGTCAGCCCGGCTACGGGTTATTCCATGGTGTGGCACTTTGAAATTGCGCTATTGTTCATGAGCCTGATCGCCCTCGGCCCGCTGGCGCGGCGGACCCCGGACGTTACAAACCGCGCCCGTTTCGGTCTCACCGAATTCCCAACCTGAGGGGGAGAAAGCAATGTCCAACGTTCATCTGGTAGGCGGCCTCGATATCGCCGAGCTGAGCTTCTACCTGTTCTTCGGCTTCTTCATCTGCCTCGTCTGGTATCTGAACCGGGAGAGCCGTCGCGAGGGCTTCCCGCTCGAGCATGACATCACCGGCCACCGCGATCTTGATGTCGCGCGGCTGGGTGACATGCCGAAGAAGTCCTTCAAGCTGCCGCACGGCAATGGCACCGTATATCAGCCGACAGGCGAGCGTGATGCGATGCCCGCCAACGTTCTGCCACGCGCCCACTCAGGCTCGCCTCTCGATGTCGTCGGGGACCCGTTGAGCTCCGGCGTCGGTCCCGCTGCTTATGCGTTGCGTGCGGACCGGCCTGATGTCGATATGTTTGGTCGGCCCCGCATTGTGCCGATGCGTGTTGCCGAGCACATCACTGTCGAGGGCCGTGATGTCGATCCGCGCGGCCTGCCTGTCACCGGGCTGGATGGCGCTGTTGCCGGCACCGTGCGCGACATTTGGGTGGACCGTTCCGAGCATGTCATCCGCTATATCGATGTGGCGCTGAACAGCGGCGGCACGGCCACTGTGCCGATGCCGATGGTGCGGATCAGCCGCCGCGAAGTGAATTGCGATGCCGTTACGGCGGCGCAGTTCGCTGGCTGCCCGCAGCTTGCCTCCGCCGAGCAGATCACCCTGCTTGAGGAAGAGAAAGTCTCGGCCTATTTTGGTGCTGGCTATCTCTGGGCAACGCCGGAGCGTTCGGAGCCGCTTCTGTGAGCATGGAGTATGAGATCGAGCCCATTCCCGGGCTTCCTGGCAAGCTCCCGCTGGGCGAAGAGATCATCTGGCAGGGTTCGCCACATTGGCGCAGCTTCGCCCGCAGCGTGTTCCATACGCGTCTCGTTGCCGGCTGGTTCGTGTTTGTGGCGTCGCTGGCCTTTGTGGCTGGCGGCACCGGTCTCACCGGCGCCCTCATCACCATGGGCGTCGCAACGCTTGGCCTGGCTTTGCTGTTTGGACTTGCCTGGTCGGCTGCCCGTTCCACGATCTATACGTTGACCAATCGCCGCATCGTCATGCGCTTTGGCACGGCATTGCCAAAGTGCGTGAACCTGCCGCTCTCGCGCATCGGCACGGCAGACGCTCGGCCGGCGGGTGATGGCCATGTTGATATCGTGATGCGCACCACCGAGCGTTTCCCGCTCGCCTGGCTGCAGATGTGGCCGCATGTTCGCCCCTGGAAGGTGGCCTCGCCCGAGCCGATGCTCCGCGCCGTGCCGGAAAGCTTTGTCGCCACACTGGCCAGCGCCCTTGCCAAGGCTGATCCGGCGATGCACCTTCCGCAGGATGAGAAGGCGCCGGCGGCCAGCCGCACGGAGCCCTTGGGGGTGGCGGCATGAGTGACTTCAAGAACGAGAAGTTCCCGGTTGGTGCGCTTTACGGCGCTGCGGGGCTGATCGGCTTTGCGCTCATTATGGTGTTCGGCGTCCGCGGCGGTGTCTTGCCGGCGCGCGAGACGGCGCCGCAGGCCCGCGAGCGGGCGCAGGTGGCCGTCATCGCCAGCCGGGATTTTCGCTTTTCGGACCGGGCGGACGGCGCGCTTGTTGCCACTGATACCAGCGATAACAGTGTCGCCATGATCATGGAGCCCGGCTCCAACAGCGGCTTCATCCGCGGCGTCATGCGCGGCCTGATGCGGGAGCGCATGCTCAAGGAGAGCCAGCGCGATGCCCCCGTCACGGTCACGCAATGGGCCAATGGCGCGCTGACGCTGAAGGACACCGCCACGGGCCGCATCATCGAACTTGGCAGCTTCGGTTCTGACAATCGCAAGTCGTTCGCCAAGCTGCTCGAAGCCCGGGACACATTGATCGTCAAGACTGACCCGAATGGCCCCGGCGGCTTTTTTGGCGCGGGCCCGGCCTGATGCGAATCTTTGCACGCGAAACTCTGGAGACGGGCTGCACCATCTCGGTGGAGCATACGGCTGAGGCGCTCCACGCCCATGTCGAGCTCGATGATTCCATCGAGATTGGCCCGGGGGACCAGGTTCGCGTGCACGGTGCCCCGGTGCGCTTGCCGTTTGGCGAGAAGATCAGCCTTCGCCGCCGCGCAACGGTGTCGCGTGCAGGGCTGGTGGAGAGCTGGTGGACGAAACTGCGTGCCCAGTTCGACCTGACAGAGCTTTACGAGATCACATTCACTTCGGAGAAGTCGCGATGAATGCGCATGTGCCGAACAGCCTCAAGGCTGCCGAAGGCGATACCGGCCGGGATGTCGCCATCACCCGCGATGTTACCCAGGCTATGGCCAATGAGGATACTGTCCTCTCGCCGCGCTTCTATACCACGGATTTCGATGCGATGGACCGGATCGACGTCTCGCCGGTGCGCGCAGAATGGGATGCGCTGATCGCCGAGATGACCTCGGACCCGAACAAGAAGCATTTCAAGCGCACCGCCGAGTTCGATGGCGTCATCGAGAACCTGCCGCCGGAACTTCGCATCGAGTTCACCGATTTCCTCGTAACCTCGATGACCAGCGAATTCTCGGGCTGCATCCTTTATGCCGAGATCGCCAAGCGCGTGACAAATCCCGATGCCAAGGCGCTGTTCAAGCTGATGGCGCGCGATGAATCCCGCCACGCAGGCTTTATCAACGACAGCCTCAAGGATGCAGGCATCGGTATTGATCTGAGCTTCCTGACAAAGACAAAAAAATACACCTATTTCCGCCCGAAATTCATTTACTACGCCACTTATCTTTCGGAAAAGATTGGCTATGCGCGGTACATCACTATTCACCGCCATCTTGAGCGGCACCCCGAGTTTCGTTTCCACCCGATCTTCAACTGGTTCGAGGAGTGGTGCAACGACGAGTTCCGCCATGGCGAAGCCTTTGCCATGCTGATGCGCTCTGATCCCAAGCTGCTCAGCGGCTACAACAAGCTGTGGATCCGCTTCTTTCTCGTTGCTGTTTACGCCACCATGTATGTGCGGGATCACAATCGCCCGGTGCTCTACAAGGCTTTCGGCATTGATCCGACGGAATATGATTTCAAGGTGTTCAACATCTGCACCGAGATCACCCGCCAGGTTTTCCCGCTTGCCCTCGATACCGATGCCCCCCGGTTCCGCGCGCTTCTTGAGGAGATGCGCACCATCTCTGCGGGCATGGAAGCGGCCGCCAAGCAGGGCGGCCTGCTCGGCGGGCTCAAGCGCATTGGCCTCACGCTGGCGGCAGGCGTAACCTTCGCCCGGCTGTATTTCCAGCCGGTTCAGCGCAGTGAATTGCCCGCCACCATCCGGCTGCAGCCCGCCTGGTAAGCATGTCGGCGCTAGCCCTCCCCCTGCTGTTCGCGACAGTCCTGTGGTTTGTCGCCACCGGCTTCGTGCTGTGGCTGGACCGGCTGCCGAGTCGCACCTGGCCCACCAGCATCGTTGCGGCCACGGTGGCCAGTGGTTTTGCCATGGCCGGAATTATCGCGACCGCCCCCATGACGGGAAGCGCTGCCGCCTATGCTGCCTTCGCCTGTGCACTGGTGCTCTGGGGTTGGCACGAGTTGAGCTTCCTGATGGGTTTTGTGACTGGCCCCAATCGCGCACCGTGCCCGGATGATGCGGCTGGGTGGCGGCGCTTCCGCCTCGCGGCTGCCACGCTCATCCACCATGAACTGGCGATGTTCGTCACCATCGGCATCATCGCAGGCGCCACCTGGGGTCAGCCGAACCAGACCGCTACGCTCACCTTCATGTTGTTGTTCGTGATGAGACTTTCCGCCAAATTCAATATCTTCGCCGGTGTGCCGCACCTCTCGACCGAGATGATGCCCGAGCATATGCGATATCTCGCCAGCTATTTCCGGGTGCGGCCTCCGCGGTTGTTCTTTGCTTTCAGCCTGCTGGGTATTGTTGCGCTGGCTGGCTGGCTCGGCCAGGCTGCGCTAGGCGCGGAGGGCGGTCTTGCCACCGGTTATGCGCTGGCTTTCGCCCTCGTCGTGCTTGCTTTTCTCGAGCACGGCTTTCTCATCGTGCCCTGGCAGGACACCAGCTTGTTTCGCTGGGCGATGCGCAAGAGCCCGCCTCAACCGCTGCCGATGGCCGCGCCCGTGACACTTCGTCAATCAAATAGTCTTGCAGCCATGGAAACGGCGCGGCAATGAACGTCCAGGAGAATGAAATGGACTATGAAGCTCATTTTCAAGCTGCGCTCGAGGGCTTGAAGGAACGCGGCAACTACCGCGTCTTCGCCGAACTCCAGCGCCGCAAGGGCGAATACCCACGCGCCACGCGAATCCTTGAGGATGGCGAGACGCAGGAAGTCACCGTCTGGTGCTCCAATGACTATCTTGGCATGGGCCAGCACCCGGATGTCATTGAAGCAATGCATGAGGAGCTGGATCGTTCCGGCGCCGGCGCTGGCGGCACGCGAAATATTTCGGGCACCATGCACGCGCACCGCCAGCTCGAGCTGGAACTTGCCGATCTGCACGGCAAGGAAGATGCGCTGCTGTTCACCTCGGGCTATGTCTCGAACTGGGCGGCGCTCGGCACCCTCGCTTCCAAGCTGCCGAATTGCGTCGTGCTTTCTGATGCGCTGAACCATGCCTCGATGATCGAGGGCATCCGCCACAGCCGCGCCGAGTGCCTCAAGTTCAAGCACAATGACTACGAGGATCTCGATCGGCTGCTCGCCACCATCGAGCCGGGCCGGCCAAAGCTGGTCGCCTTCGAGAGCGTCTACTCGATGGATGGCGATATCGCCCCCATCAAGGAGATCATCGAGGTCTGCGAAAAGCATGGTGCGATGACGTATATCGACGAAGTCCATGCTGTCGGCATGTATGGCCCTCGCGGCGGCGGTGTTGCCGAGCGGGAAGGTCTGATGGACCGCCTCACCGTGATCGAAGGCACGCTCGGCAAGGCCTTTGGCGTGGTTGGCGGTTACATCGCCGGCTCGCGCGCCATGTGCGATTTCGTGCGCAGCTTTGCATCCGGCTTCATTTTCACCACCGCGCTGCCGCCCGCCATCGCGGCCGGTGCGTTGGCCAGTGTCCGTCACCTCAAGGCGAGCCCTTTCGAGCGCAAGCGCCAGCAGGAGCGGGTTGCCAAGGTCCGCGCTGCACTGCGCTCCATGGGTATTCCGCAGCTCGAGAACCCCAGCCACATCATCCCGGTGATGGTGGGTGACGCCAAAAAGGCCAAGATGATCTCGGATTGGTTGATGGAAAACCATGGCATCTACGTCCAGCCGATCAACTACCCCACCGTGCCCGTCGGCACCGAGCGCCTGCGCATAACGCCCGGTCCGGTGCACAGCGACGATGATATCGACCGGCTGGTGAAGGCCCTCTCCGACATTTGGGGCCAGTGCGCCCTGCACCGGGTGGAAGCTGCGGCCTGAGCCGAACGTTTCGTTGAAAACAAGGAGGGCGGCTGGCGCAAGTCAGCCGCCTTTTTTGTTGGCTGCGCGAGGCTGCCATATGAGCCAGTAGCCGATAGGCAGCCGAAGCGGCGATGGTCATAAGTCTAGTTTTCGGGGACCGTCATGACCTACCCATTGCCCAATTTCTCCACTGATCTTTCTGGTCAGGTGGCGCTTGTTACCGGAGCTTCGGCAGGGCTTGGCCGGCGCTTTGCCAAGGTGCTGGCGGCAGCCGGTGCGCATGTTGCGGTGGCGGCGCGGCGTACGGACAAGCTCGATGAGCTGGTCGCGGAAATTGCCGCGGCCGGCGGCAAGGCCCAGGCCTTTGCGCTGGATGTCAGCAAGGCAGACGAGCTGACCAGCATCGTCGGCACGATCGAGGCCGCGATGGGTCCTGTTACCATCCTCATCAACAACGCCGGCATTCCCGATGCCCAGCGCGCCGTGAAGATGTCCATGGAACTCATTGATCGCGTGCTCGACATCAATGTGCGGGCGCCGTTCGTGCTGTCCTGCGAGGTAGCGCGCCGCCTCATCGAGCTGGGCAGCCCCGGTCGTATCGTCAACATCTCCTCGATGGCAGCCTATGATTACAGCGGCAATGGAGCCGCTCTCTATTCCACAAGCAAGGGCGCCGTGGTGCGGATGACCGAGACACTGGCGATCGAATGGGCGAAGAACTTCATCAACGTCAACGCGATCGCACCGGGCGCTTTCCACTCGGAAATGCTCGATGGTATGCTGGCCCGCATGGGCGATATTGCCCCCGCTATGCGGCGCAAGCGCCTCGGCGACGCACCGCAGCTTGATTCGACGTTGCTGTTCCTTGTGTCGCCGTCTTCGGAATTCGTCACCGGCACGGTCATCAAGGTCGATGACGCGCAGAGTGCCCATTGATGACTGGCTATCGGACAATCAGCGTCGAGAAGCGCGGCCAGGTCGATTGGCTGACGCTCAACCGCCCCGAGGCGATGAACAGCATCTCGCTCGATATGGTGCATGAGCTGAACGACTATTTCGGCAAGCTCTACAATGATGCCAGCGTGCGAATTGTCGTGATGCGCGGCGCCGGCCGAGCGTTCTGTGCCGGGCTGGACATCAAGGACCAGGCAGGCCGCAACCCTGACGATATGCCCTTTGGCGGCGGCTTCGGCTTCCAGGGCTATCTCGCCGATGTCTATATCAAGATGCGCCGCTGCCCCCAGCCGATCATCGCGCTGGTCCATGGCCCGGCATGCGGCGGCGGGCTGGCCTTTGCGCTGGCGGCGGATATCCGGATTGCCGGGGAGAGTGCGCGCATGAACGCGGCCTTCATCCGCATCGGCCTCTCTTCCTGCGACATGGGTGTGAGCTATTTCCTGCCGCGGCTGGTTGGCGGCTCGGTGGCGGCTGAACTGATGCTCACTGGCCGCTTCATCCATGCACCGCGCGCACTCGCCACTGGGCTGGTCTCGGAGGTGGTGCCGGATGCCGAACTGGAGGCTGCCGCCCAGCCCTATATCGATGAGATGCTCACCACCTCGCCGATGGGCCTGCGCATGACCAAGGAGGGCCTTGCCATGGCGATCGACGCCCCCAGCCTTGAAGCGGCCATGGCCATCGAGAACCGCAACCAGGTAATGTGCGCCCGGAGCGAGGATTTCGCCGAGGGCATGCGAGCGTTCATGGAAAAGCGCCTGCCGGTCTATAAGGGACGATAGCAATGACGATGATCGGCGCCGCACGTTATCCGCATGTCTTCCGCCCGCTGGATCTCGGCTTCACCCAGCTGAAGAACCGCATCCTGATGGGCTCGATGCACACCGGGCTGGAGGAGGCCGAGAACGGCTTTGTGCGGCAGGCGGCCTATTTTGCCGAACGTGCGCGCGGCGGCGTCGGCATGATCATCACTGGCGGCATCTTCCCCAATCATGAGGCAGGCGGTGGCGGCAGCAAGCTCTCCACCCCAGCCGAAGCGGAACAGCACCGTATCGTTACCGAGGCTGTGCATGCGTCGGATGCCGATGTGAAGATCGTCATGCAGATCCTCCATGCAGGCGCGCTGGCGCACACGCCGGATGCCGTGGCGCCGTCCGCCGTCCGCTCGCGTATCGGCGCCTTCGTGCCCAACGAGCTGGATGAGGACGGCATCGAAAAGCAGCTCGATGACTTCGCCAATTGCGCCGCCATGGCCAAGCTGGCGGGCTATGATGGCGTAGAGATCATCGGCTCGGCCGGCTATCTGCTTTCCACCTTCCTGGTTGAAAAGACCAACCGTCGCACCGACGAATGGGGCGGCAGCTTTGAAAACCGCATGCGCTTTCCGGTGGAAGTGGTGCGCCGCGTCCGCGCTGCGGTGGGCGAAGATTTCATCCTGGTATTCCGCATCGCTGCGATGGACATGCTCGATGGCGGCATGGCGTGGGACGAAGTTGTGACGCTGGCCAAGGCCATCGAGGCCGCGGGCGCTACCATCATCAGCACGCATTTCTGCTGGCATGAGGCGCAGGTGCCGACCATCGCGACCATGGTGCCCCGCGCTGCCTTTGCGCAGGTGACGGGCCGGCTTCGCAAGGAGCTGCGCGTTCCCGTGATAACCAGCAACCGCATCAATATGCCCGATGTGGCGGAAGCCGTGCTGGCGCGCGGTGATGCCGATCTGGTCTCGATGGCGCGGCCGATGCTGGCCGATCCGGATCTGGTGCGAAAGGCGCTGGAAGGCCGCGAGGACGAGATCAACACTTGCATCGCCTGCAACCAGGCCTGCCTCGATCATACCTTCACTGGCAAGCTGACGAGCTGCCTTGTGAACCCGCGCGCCTGCCGGGAAACCGAGCTGATCGTGGCTCCCGCCAAGGTCCAGCGCCGGCTGGCGGTGGTCGGCGCTGGACCAGCCGGGCTGGCCTATGCCACCACGGCGGCGCAGCGCGGCCACAGCGTGACGCTGTTCGATGCCGGCACGGAAATCGGCGGACAGTTCAATCTGGCCAAGCGCATCCCCGGCAAGGAGGAGTTCTATGAGACGCTGCGCTACTATCGCCGCATGATCGACAAACTCGGCATCACGCTGCGGCTGGAAACCCGCGTCGGCGTGGATGACCTGCATGGCTTTGATGAAGTGATCGTCGCCACCGGCATCGAGCCCCGCCGGCCGGATCTGCCGGGTATCGATCACCCCAAGGCCGTGAGCTATCTCGATGTCATCATGGGCCGCAAGCCGGTGGGTCAGAAGGTGGCGATCATGGGCGCCGGCGGCATCGGCTTTGACGTTGCCGAGCTGGTCACCCATGCCGGCACCTCCGCCGCTGTCGATATTGCGGTGTTCGCCAAGGAGTGGGGCATCGATTTCGCGCATCACCCGCGCGGCGGCGTAACGGGCATCGTACCCGAGGTCGCGACATCGGGCCGCGAGGTGACGCTGCTGCAGCGCAAGTCCGGTGCGCCGGGCAAGGGGCTGGGCAAGACGACGGGCTGGACGCACCGACTGACGCTGCAGCGCAAGGGCGTGCAGATGATGGGCGGGGTGGAATATCTCGCCATCGACGATGCCGGGCTGCACACGCTGGTCAATGGCGAGCCCCGGCTGTTCGATGTCGATACCGTCATCATCTGCGCCGGGCAGCTGCCGCTGCGGGGGCTTTACGATGATCTCGTCGCCGCGGGCATCAACGCCACGTTGATTGGCGGTGCCTATGAGGCGATGGAGCTGGATGCAAAGCGCGCCATCAACCAGGCGACGGAACTGGCAGCGGCGGCCTGAGCCCGCGCCGCTTTTGCAGCGCGATGCCGGCAAGGTTCTGGGCGCGGCCAACCCGGCGCACGCGCACCCGTGCAAAGCCTGCCGCTAGACCGGCATAGACGGCGCGGTGCGCCAGCAGTCCGGCGCTGCGGCACGGCCACAGTCCATTGGCCTGGTTCACCACCAGCGCCGAATCGCCGACAAGGATAATATCGACAGCGCCAAGCTCGGTCGCCACACGCAGTGCGTGGATCAGCGCCAGCCACTCTGCGTCATTGTTGTCCCCCGTGCCGATGGCATCATCGAACCAGGCAATGCCGCGTGCGACCACGGCAGTTTCCATCGCACCGGGGTTGGGCCGGCAGCCGCCATCGAAGAACAGCTTGAGCGGGCGCACATCGGGCATCGTCGCACCCTATCGAGCCTTGCGTGCGGGGCAAGTCCGCTTGCCGCCGCCAACTGTCATGCTACTTAGACACTTATGGGCACACCCTTTCCGTTTTCCGCCATCGTTGGCCAATCCGAAATGAAGCAGGCGCTGCTGATGGCGGCAGTGGAGCCGCGGCTTGGCGGTGTCATGGTGTTCGGTGATCGCGGCACTGGCAAGTCCACCGCCGTGCGCGCTTTGGCAGCGCTGTTGCCGCCGATGAAGATCGTGGCGGGCTGCCGCTATGGCTGCGCCCCGGCGGATACTACGCCATGCCCCGATGATTGCCGCGCCCGCGCTGGTAAGAAGACCGCGGAAGTAAACGTGCCGTTTGTCGATCTGCCGCTCGGTGCCACAGAGGACCGTGTTGTCGGCAGCCTCGATCTTGAGCGCGCCCTGGCTACCGGTGAGAAGCGCTTCGAGCCGGGCCTGCTCGCCAAGGCCAACCGCGGCTTTCTCTATATCGATGAAATCAACCTGCTTGAGGATCACCTGGTCGATCTGCTGCTCGATGTGGCGGTATCGGGCCAGAACCTCGTCGAGCGCGAAGGGCTGTCCATCCGCCATGCGGCGCGCTTCATTCTTGTCGGCTCGGGCAACCCGGAGGAGGGTGAACTGCGCCCGCAGTTGCTTGATCGCTTCGGTCTTTCCGTCGATGTCCGCACGCCCACCGATCTGGCAGACCGCATCGAGATCGTGAAGCGCTGCGACCGGTTCGATCGGGATCCTGAAGGCTTTGCCGCGCAGTTCGCCGAGGCCGAGGCCGCCACGGTCCACAGCATTGCGGCAGCTCGCAAGAAGCTGCCCAACGTCGTGGTGCCCGATGTCATGCTCGAGCTCGGTTCGCGGCTCTGCCAGGCTGTCGGCGCCGATGGTCTGCGCGGTGAGCTCACCCTGTTGCGCGCTGCTCGCGCTACCGCAGCGCTGGCCGGCAAGAAGACCGTGGCCCCGGCGCATGTCGGGCAGGTCGCGGCGCTGGCGCTGCGCCATCGCCTGCGCCGCAATGTGCTCGATGACACCGGCTCCACGGTCCGCATCACCCGCGCCGTCGAGGAGCTGATCGGGGCATGAGCGCGGCGCTGGTGCGGACCGAGCCAGCGCCCGAGCCGGACATGAACGCTATCGATGGCCAAAGTGCTGCGCGCTGGAGCCTGTCGCTGGCCGCCATCGAACTGCTGGCGGAATGCCCGACCGGGCTTGGCGGCATCCTGCTGCGCGCCCGGCCCGGCCCGGTGCGCGATGCCTGGAGCGCGGCGCTGGCCATGGCGCTGCCGGTGCGGCGCCTGCCGGCCAGTGCCGATGCCGAGAGCCTGAACGGCGGGCTGGACCTCACAGCGACGCTTGCGGCCGGCCGGCCGGTGCATCGCCCCGGCGTGCTCGCAGACGTGGGTGATGGCGTATTGCTGGTGCCGATGGCCGAGCGCCTGTCTCCCGGCCTTGCCGCCCGCCTCGCCACCGCGCTCGATGAGAATGGCCCGCGGCTCGTATTGTTCGATGAGTCCGAGCCGGCGTCAGAGGCCGACGCCCGCATCAGCCCGGCGCTGGCGGACCGGCTTGCCATCCACCTTGATATATCTGATGTGCGCCTGCCGATGGCAGCCCTGCTCGCCGGGGACACCAGCTTCCCGCCCGAGATGATGGATGATGATCCCGGCGCGCCGGCCGAAGATGCCAGCACGGCGTTGGCAACAGCTGCTGCTGCGCTGGGCATCGCTTCCATCCGTGCGCCTATCCAGGCAATTCGCATCGCGCATGTGCATGCTGCCGTCTTGGGCCGCGCCGCGCTGGCTGCTGCCGATCTGGAGATCGCAGGAGCGCTGGTGCTCGGCCCACGCGCCACCCGCCTGCCGCCGGGCGAGCCGCCACCGCCCCAGCCCGAGGACAATCCGGACGACGCGCAGGATAATCCGCCCGAGCCGCCACCGCCGCCCGAGGATGGCGAAACTTCGCCGGACTCGCCGGAATCCACCGCGATCGACGCTACCGACATCGTGCTGGACGCGGCGCAAACCGCACTTCCGCCCGGTTTGCTTGATGCGCTGGCCAATGGCGTGATGATGAAATCCCCTGGCGGCGGCAGCAGCGGCGCCAAGCTGCGTTCGCTCACCTCGGGCCGCCCGGCGGGCGTGCGCGCTGGCGCGCCAGGTCGTGGCGCCCGCCTCGCGCTCATCGAGACCATCAAGACAGCGGCGCCCTGGCAAAAGCTGCGCCCAGCCCGCCCGGATGGCCGGCTCTCCATCCGCCATGATGATCTGCGCATCCGTCGCTTCGTGGCCCGCACCGAGAGCACGACCATATTTGCTGTCGACGCCTCGGGCTCGGCGGCGTTCGCGCGGCTCTCCGAGGCCAAGGGTGCCGTGGAGCTGCTGCTGGCGGAGGCCTATGTGAAGCGCGCCGAAGTGGCGCTGGTGGCGTTCCGCGGCGAGGCGGCGGAACTGGCCCTGCCGCCCACGCGCAGTCTGGCGCGCGCCAAGCGTGAACTGGCGGCGCTGGCCGGCGGTGGCGGCACGCCCATGGCCGCCGGCATCGATGTGGCGCGTCAGGTGGCGGAGCGAGAGCGCGCCCGTGGCCGGACGCCGCTGGTCGTGGTGCTCACCGATGGCCGCGCCAATGTCGGCGGCAAAGCCGGCGTCTCGCCGCAGGAGTATGCGCTGGCCAGCGCAAGGGCATTTGCCGCCACCGGCATGGCAGCGGTCTTTATCGATTGCAGCGCCCGGCCGCGTGCCGAAGGCCCGGCGCTCGCAGCCGCCATGGCCGCGCGCTATGTGGCGCTGCCTCGGCTCGATGCCCGGGCGGTTGTTGCGGCCGTCAACGCCGCTTCTGCCGCAGCAGCCCGATGAGCGCACCGAAGTGGAGCGTGGAAGGCAAGGGCTGGCCCAATGCCGAGGCCAGTCGCTTCCTGGAGGCTGGCGGGCTGAAATGGCATGTGCAGGTGATGGGGCAGGGGCCGGTGCTGCTGCTGCTCCATGGCACAGCCTCTGCCACGCACAGTTGGCGCGATCTCGCGCCGTTGCTGGCGCCCTATTTCACTGTCGTGGCGCCCGATCTGCCGGGTCATGGCTTCACCAGCGCACTGCGCCGCGCCTCGCCCGTTGGCGTGGCCACAGCCGTTGCCGAGTTGATGCAGGAGCTCGCGTTGCCTCCCGTGCTCACCATAGGGCACTCCGCCGGCGCGGCCATTGCGCTTACCATGGCCGAGCAGAAGCTGGCACGGCCGCAGGCGATCATCAGTCTTGGCGGTGCACTGCTGCCGTTCCCGGGGCTGGCCGGTCGGCTGTTTCCGGCCATGGCGCGGATGTTGTTCGTCAACCCGCTGATGCCCGAGTTGTTCGCCATGCGCGCCCGCGTGCCGGGAGAAATCGCCAGCTTCCTCCACCGCTCCACTGGCTCGCGGCTCGATACGCGCGGACTTGGCTATTACGAGCGCTTGCTGCGCACCTCCGGTCATATCGGCGGGGCGCTCGCTCTGATGGCGAACTGGGATCTGCATCCGCTGGAACGCGCCCTGCCGACGCTGGACCTGCCTATCCTCCTGGCCCATGGCGAGGGTGACAAGACCATCCCCGCCGCCACCGCACACAAGGTGGCAGCGCGCCTGCCGCAGGGCCGGGCGCTGCTCCTGCCCGGCCTCGGCCATCTGGCGCATGAGGAAGACCCAGCGGTTCACGCCGCGCTGGCGCTGGACTTTGCCCGGGAGTGCGGCATCCTCGCCGCCTAGAGCGCGGCGTTGCGCAGCCGCAGCGCGTTGCCGACCACCGATATGGACGACAGCGCCATCGCCGCGGCAGCAATTGCCGGGGACAGCAGCAGCCCGAACCAAGGGTAGAGCACCCCTGCGGCCACGGGCACGCCTATGGCATTATAAACAAACGCCAGGAACAGGTTCTGCCGGATGTTGCGCATCGTCGCACGGCTCAGCCGCCGCGCCCGGACGATGCCGTTGAGATCCCCCTTCACCAGCGTCACGCCTGCGCTTTCAATCGCGACATCGGTTCCGGTGCCCATGGCGATGCCGACATCGGCCGCAGCCAGCGCCGGCGCGTCATTCACCCCGTCTCCCGCCATGGCGACGACCCGACCCTCCGCCTTCAACCGCGCGACCACGGCGCTCTTTGCATCGGGCAGCACATCAGCTTCCACTTCATCCAGGCCCAGCCGCCGCGCCACGGCTTCCGCCGTCACGCGGTTGTCCCCGGTCACCATGATGACGCGGATGCCCTCGGCCTTCAGCGCTGCCAGCGCCGCAGGTGTCGTCAATTTTACCGGATCGGCGATGGCGATGACGCCCGCTGCCTTGCCGTCCACTGCCACCAGGATCGCGGTCGCGCCTTCTCGCCGGTGCCGGTCCCCGGCATCGGTCAACGTTGCGGTATCGACGCCAAGCTCGGCCAGATAGGCACTGTTGCCGATTGCCACGCGCCGGCTACCGACGGTCCCGATCACGCCCTTGCCGGTGGGAGCGTCAAAGTCACTCGCCGCCTCGACAACCAGGGATCGCGCCATGGCAGCCGCCACGATCGCCGCGCCCAGCGGGTGTTGGCTTGGGCCCTCCACCGCGGCGGCAAGGCGCAGCAGCTCTGCCTCCTCCATGCCGCCGAACGGCTCGATGGCGACAACGGCGGGCCGGCCCTCGGTGAGCGTGCCGGTCTTGTCCACGAGCAGCGTATCGACCTTCTCCATCCGCTCCAGCGCCTCTGCGCTCTTCACCAGCACGCCGGCCGCCGCGCCGCGCCCGATGCCGACCATGATCGACATCGGCGTCGCCAGCCCCAGCGCGCATGGGCAGGCGATGATCAGAACGGTCACCGCAGCCACAAAGCCGAAGGTGAAGCGCGGCTCGGGGCCAAAACTCGCCCAGCTGATGAAGGCGAGCACCGCCACCCCGATAACAGCCGGTACGAACCAGCCCGCGACTTGATCAGCCAGCCTTTGGATCGGGGCCCGGCTGCGCTGCGCGTCCGCCACCATCTGCACGATCCGCGCCAGCATGGTCTCGCTGCCCACTTTTTCGGCGCGCATGGTGACTGCGCCGGTCTGGTTGATCGTCCCGGCGATGAGGCTGTCTCCACTTTCCTTGGTCACCGGCATCGATTCACCGGTGACCATCGATTCGTCGATCGTCGAGCGTCCCTGTGTGACGATGCCATCCACCGGCACGGCCTCACCGGGGCGCACGCGCAGCGTATCGCCCGCCGCTACCAGGTCGAGCGACACATCCTCTTCCGCGCCGTCCGGCTTCACCCGGCGCGCTGTCTTGGGTGCCAGATCGAGCAGCGCGCGAATGGCGCCGCCGGTTGCCTCGCGGGCGCGCAGCTCCAGCAACTGGCCAAGCAGCACCAGCACGACGATGACCGCTGCCGCCTCGAAATACACGGCCACTGCGCCATCCATGCGCCGAAACGCCGGCGGGAAGACGCCGGGCGCCAGCGTGGCGACGATGCTGTAGGCCCAGGCCACTCCGGTGCCCATGGCGACCAGCGTGAACATGTTGAGGCTGCGGTTGACCACCGATCTCCAGCCGCGCTCGAAGAACGGCCAGCCGGCCCAGAGCACAACCGGCGTCGCCAGCAGCAGCTGCAGCCAGTTGGACAGCTGCGGCGCGATCAGGTGATCGAGGCCAAGCAGGTGCCCGCCCATTTCGAGCACAAACACTGGAAGCGTCAGCGCCAGGCCGACCCAGAAGCGGCGGGTGAAATCCGCAAGCTCTGGGTTGGGCGGGGTCTCGCTGGTGAACACGGCTGGCTCCAGCGCCATGCCGCACAAGGGGCAGGCGCCGGGTCCGATCTGGCGGATCTCCGGATGCATCGGGCAGGTGTAGATCGTGCCATCGGGTGCCGGCGCCTCGGCGCGCTGCTCGGGCGGCGCCAGATACTTCCTTGGGTCGCCGATGAATTTCGCGCGGCACCCGGCGGAGCAGAAATACCAGGGGTGCCCATCATGTTCTGCCTGGTGCGCGGTGGTGTGTGGATTGACCATCATGCCGCAAACCGGATCGCGTTCGGTTTTGCCGGTATCGGTGGCCGCAGCCGTCGCAGGAACAGGTGAGGCATCACCGCGGTCGTCGTCTGCCATGGGCTGAATCCTAGCTGTCGAAGCGCATTCTAAGCGCAGTTCGCGGTGTTTCGAAAACCTTGCGTTCGCCTCGCTTATTCTGCGTCGGGCACCATTTCCCCGGGGCTCGGGTCACTGTCTGGTAACGGTGCTTCGCCGGTCCATTCCCAGTGCCATGGCTCAAAGGCATAATTGACGAAGCCGAAGCGAGCGGCGTTCTGCACAAGCCAACGGTATGCCGGAGTCCGGCTCATGGCGATCCGATTGGAATCTGCCGAGGATTCGGGGGGCAGCCCCCGCGCCTGACCGACATAGAGATCAATGGCCAGACCGGTGCGATGCACAGAGCAATTCGCTCGAACAACGCCCTGGCAATTCTGCTCGATCGCACACCGCGCGGCATCGTCCACCGGGGCGCGGAACGCGGAGAATATGCTCAGCCAGCGCTTGTCCGAAGCCAGCACCGGAACGTCGCGCCAGGCGGCTGCCCGCATCTGGCGATAACTCGCCAGCGCCGCAGGCCTCAGCAACACAAGCTTGCCACCATATCCCTCGCTGATGGTGGCCGGTGCCAATGCGCTGAGTTCGGGCGCGGCAGGGCACGAGCCACTGGCGCGCAGCCGGACATAGGGTCGCTGTGCGTGCCAGCCTCCTATCATCGCTGACATCGTCAGCACGTCCACTCTGCCGTGGGACGGCAATTGGCGTGCCGCCTGCCAGCGTGCCAGTGCCGCTGCAAAGCCGCGTGATCCGAAGGCGCAACTGCTGCCGATCTCGTGTGCGATCCGGGGCGCATAGACGTACCAACCGGTTTCTGCCCTCCTGAACGGCGCCCAGGCAAGGCTTGCAATCGATGCGCTGTTCGCAGCTGCCGACTCCGGGCCAACATCGCATACCGCCTGTGCCGGCGCCGCCATGGCAAGGCCAAACGCTAGAAGAAGCAGGCCCTTATATGAGCGCATCAAGACGTCCTTTCAGGGGTGTGCCCACAATCAGGAACCTTCAAAGGCGCCGAGGGTTCAATCCCTGCACTCCTGAAGGGTAAGAAACTTGAAAATCCGCTCACTTGCACTGGCTTCGTTGGGGCTGCTGGCCTGGTCTCCTGCATTCGCGCAGGGCGCCGCTTCTCCAGATACCGTTGCCGTCGCCGAGTCGCTCGGCGCCACGGCCGATGCCATCAATCGCCAGGGTTTTGTCGCTGGCCGGGATGCGGCGAGCAAGCGCCGCGTCATGATTCGTGCCCAGATCATGCTTGATCGGCTGCACTTTTCCCCAGGCGTGATCGATGGCGTGGCCGGCAGCAATATGCGGTTGGCCGTTCGGAGCTTCCAGAGCGCCTCGGGCCTGCGCGCTAATGGTCGACTCGACAGAGCCACATGGGACAAGCTGGTCGCCACGGGGGACCTGCCGGCGCTCCGCAGTTATACGATCGCCGCCGAGGACGTCGCGGGCCCGATGGAACAGCCCGTCAAGCCCGGTGACTACGGCATGATGGCGGAGCGTGAGTCGATGGGATGGACATCGACGCGCGAAGCTCTGGCCGAACGCGCCCATATGGACGAAGCCCTGCTTGTTTCGCTTAATCCCGGAGTCGATCTTACCAAGGCCGGAGCCAGCATCATCGTTGCGAACGTGGCGCGCGACACCTTGGCGGAGGTCGCCACGATCGAAGTCGACAAGGCGAATCGCGAGCTCCGTGCGCTGGGAGCCGATGGCAAGGTGCTGGCGGTCTATCCTGCCACGGTGGGAAGCGCTGAGCGGCCGGCGCCCGCAGGCGAATGGGCCGTGCGCACTGTTGCAATGGCGCCAACCTACACCTTTGACCCGGCGCGACTCACCTTCAAGAGCAAGGGAGCGGCAAGTGGCAAGCACGTGGTTCCCGCTGGCCCCAACAACCCGGTTGGCGGCACCTGGATCGACCTCACCAAGGACACCTATGGCATCCATGGTGCTCCTGATCCGCGCCTTGTCGGCAAGGTGGCGAGCCATGGATGCGTACGCCTGACCAACTGGGATGCACGAGAACTCGCCCTCGCCGTCAAGGCTGGCACCAAGGTGATTTTTGCTGGCAAGGCAGCGCCTGCGCGCGGCTAAATTGCGCTTCGGCAAGGGGCAGTGGGGCCATCTTCAGGCGCTGCTCACTCAGCCAGTCGAGCCGCTAACCGGAACCGGGGTGTCACAAAAAACGCAAAAAGGTGTTGACGCCAAATATCGATCGGACCATAAGCCGGCCTGTCGCCAGTGACGACGCCCTCCGGGGCCAGCCACTGCGCCTCAGACAATTCGCTGGTTAGGAGCCTAGTTT
>DIUN01000010.1 GCA_002423025.1 Sphingomonadales bacterium UBA6157
AGATCGGCCACAGACGTCTTGGTGGTATGGGTGATCGCGCCGCCGAGTTCTTCTTGCGTCACGACTTCGTTGGTGACGGTTTTCACCACCTCCGGCCCGGTGACGAACATATAGCTGGGATCCTTCACCATGAAGATGAAGTCGGTCATCGCCGGGGAATAGACGGCGCCGCCGGCGCACGGCCCCATGATGAGGCTGATCTGCGGGACAACGCCCGAGGCCAGCACGTTGCGCTGGAACACTTCAGCATAGCCGCCGAGCGAAGCCACACCCTCCTGGATGCGGGCGCCGCCCGAATCATTCAGGCCGATCACCGGCGCGCCGACCTNNTCCATGATCTTGCAGATCTTCTGGGCATGGCGCTCGGAGAGCGAGCCACCGAACACGGTGAAGTCCTGGCTGAACACGAACACCAGCCGGCCATTGATCGTGCCCGAGCCGGTGACGACGCCATCGCCCGGAATCTTCTGCTCTTCCATGCCGAAATCGACACAGTTGTGCTCGACATACATGTCCAGCTCTTCAAAGCTGCCGGGATCGAGCAGGATATCGAGCCGCTCGCGCGCTGTCAGCCGGCCCTTGGCGTGCTGCGCGGCCACGCGCTTCTCGCCGCCGCCAGCACGCGCTGCTTCGCGGCGCCGTTCCAGTTCTTCAAGGGTCTTGAGCATGGCACTCCCCGTTTCGTTGCGCCTCGCTTAGCAGCGTCGTGGCAGAGGTAAAGCCCTTCCAGGCGCTTTGCGCAGCGCTTTCAGGCGAGCAGCCGCAGCAGCTGCGTGGCGGCGGCAAGGTCCCCCTGCCGCTCATTGTGCCCGGCTTCGGCCAGCGGGTCCTTGCCCCATTGCTCGGCCTGCCACAGCTCGTCGAGATGCCCGGCCTGCCACGCGCCATGGCCATCCAGCTCGCCCTCGGCCACGGCCAGGCCGATGATGGCCGAGCCGGAAATCGTCACGATCTTGGCCAGCGCCGCCAGGGCGAAATTGTCAAACGACCGATAAGCCTCGCGAATCCGCAGCAGGGTCGCCTCGGGCTGCGGCACATGCAGGATGCCCGTCGCCAGCCGGAAATCGACATCATAGCGGCGGCGCGCCCAGGCCAGCAGCGGGTCCCACTCTGCCGCCTGCCGTGCCACCAGCGGGGCAGGGGCATCGGCGCGATAGGCCAGCAGCTCGCTATCCGCGAACACGGCCAGCCCATCGGCAAAGCTCTCCCGCGCCGGCGCGACATGGTCGATGGCGGCATTGCACAGCCCGGTCAGCGGCATCGAGCGCGGCAGGATTTCGGTGCCCTGCGCCTCCCATTCCGCCACCAGCGCCTCGGCCAGCGCCCGGCTCGGCACCTCCAGCGGCAGCCGCGCCGGGGTGCGCACCGCCCGGCCATCCAGCGCCACGCCAAAGGGCGCGGCCTCACCGGTTACGCTGGCAACCTTGTAAAAACGCTTCATTTCTTCTCCGGCCGGGTGGTCAGGCCCAGCAATTTCGGCCGCACGAACAGGCTGGCGGCGCCAGCCAGCAGGAGCACGACGCTGGCCGCCGTCACGCCGCCCCGGCCCAGGAACACGCCGCCGAACAGCGCCGCCAGCCCGGCGATCTTGAGCAGGAAGTAGAACAGGAAGCGCTTCTTGGCCTCGGCCACCGACAGCACCGGGGTTGGCTCGTCCTGGCTCATCGGTCCTCCAGCAACGCGCGCAGGTGGGCGGCGTCCATCGCCACGCCATGGGCGCCGGCGCCCAGCAGTTCGCCGGCTTCATGATAGCCCCAGTCCACGCCGATGGCGCGCACCCCGGCATGAACGCCCATCATCACATCGAACACCGTGTCCCCGATGATCACCGCCTGCCCGGCCTCTGCCCCGGCCTCGGCCATGGCGGCGCGCAGCATCGAGGGGTGCGGCTTGGAGGGGTGGCGGTCCGCCGTCTGCAGGCTCACGAACAGCCTGTCGATGCCATGGTGCGCCAGCGCCAGCGCCAGCCCGCGGTCACTCTTGCCGGTGGCGACCGCCAGCAGCCAGCCATCGGCGTCGAGCGCGACCAGCAGGTCCTTCACGCCGTCATACATAGGCTCCGGATCAAGGTTGCTGTCCGCCCGCAGCCGCTGGAAGGCGGTCTTGTAGTCTGCGGCGAGGCTCTCGTGCAGGGCGTGCTCGGCCTCGGGCAGCAGCGCCCGCATGGCTTCCGTCAGGCTCAGGCCGACGATTCGTCGGGTGGCATGGGCATCGGGCGCGGCAAGGCCATGGCGGGCAAAGCTCTGCCCCATGGCGCGCACGATGTTGACCTGGCTGTCGATGAGCGTGCCATCGCAATCGAACACCGCCAGCCTCACCATCCCCGTGCCTTCCGGATTGCAGCGGCGCCGGCCCTGTCGCCGATCCGCTCCATGCCGGCCACCACGCCCCGGGCATCGGCCTCGTTGCGGTTCTGGCTGGCCTTGTCGGTGGTGCGCACGGTTTCGGCGGTGAGTGCAAAGCCGGTGATGCCGCGCATCATTGCTTCGGCGCGGGCCGGCGCCATCTTGGCCATGGTCCAGTCCTGCCCGACGCGCGGCTCGAAGGTGGCGGCGGAGAGATCGAGCAGGTCGCCGAGTTCATCCCAGTCCAGCGCCCGCACCAGGCCCTCTATCTCGACGGCGCGGTAGTTCCAGGTCGGCACGTGCTGCGCCGGCTCGGCATACCAGTTGGGGCTCACATAGCTCCCCGGCCCGCCAATGCTGAGCAGCGCCGGCTGGCCATCCAGCGTCGCGGTGAGGGCGTTGTTGTTGGCGAGGTGAAACAGGTAGCGGCCCCCGGCGGCGGCCAGCACCGGCGCGTGCGCCACGCGTGGCCCGGCCTCTGTCATGCCGAAGATGTGCGCAAAGCCATGCGCCGAGACAAAGCCCGGCACATCATCGCCGGCGGCAAAGCGGAATGCGGCATTGGGGTGCATAGGCTGCCTATCGCCTGTGGCCGCGCCCGCCGCAAGGCCATCGCACTGCTACTTATCACCGCTCGACAGCGCTGGCCCTGCCTCCTACCACCGCCTCATGTCCGATGAATCGCTTGCCCAGCCGCCCCAGCCCGAGGCGCCCTACCCCGAGGCGCCCTACAAGGCGCTCGCCGGCTCCCCCACGGCCGAGCGCGCCCCGCAGGAGCTTCGCGGCCTGCATTATCCCTTTGGTCGCTGGGTGCCGGAGGGCGGCACGCTGTTCGAGGTGATGCCCGGCATCCACTGGCTGCGCATGCCGCTGCCGTTCGGGCTCGATCACATCAATCTCTGGGCGCTCGATGCCGGAGACAGCTGGGCGCTGGTCGATACCGGGGTCAACCTCGGCATCACCAAGAAATATTGGGAGGCGCTGTTCAAGGGGCCGCTGGCGGGCAAGCCTGTCAGCCGCATCATCGCCACCCATTATCATCCGGATCATCTCGGGCTGGCCGGCTGGCTCTGCGAGCGCTGGAACGTGCCGCTGGAGATCGCCCGCACCGAATATCTGCTGGCCCGCACCCTTACGCTGGATGTGCGCGCCGCGCCGCCGCAGGAAGCCGTGGACTTTTCCATCCGCGCCGGCTGGTCCGATGCAGCGCTGGACGAGCTGCGCAGCAAGCCCTGGGGCAATTTCAGCAAGATCGTCAGCCCGCTGCCCGCCGGCTTCAAGCGCATCCGCGATGGCACGGTGCTCACCATCGGCACCCGGCAATGGCAGGTGGTGACCGGCCGTGGCCACTCGCCGGAGCACAGTTGCCTGGTTTCGGACGGCGTGATGATCTCGGGGGATCAGGTGCTGCCGCGCATCACCAGCAATGTTTCGGTTTACCCCACCGAGCCCTATGCCGATCCGCTGGCGGACTGGCTGGAGAGCATCGAGACGTTGCGCAGCATCGATCCGGATATCCTCGTGCTGCCGGCGCATAACGAGCCGTTCCGTGGCCTGCACGCGCGGCTCGACCAGCTGCGGGACGACCATCACGACAAGCTGGAAAAGCTGCTGCAATTCTGCGCCGAGCCGCGCACCGCCGTGGACAGCTTTGCCACGCTGTTCCGCAAGCCGATCGGCGAGGGCGATTATGGCATCGCCACCGGGGAAGCCGTGGCGCATCTCCACTGGCTGGAGGAGCGGGGCAAGCTGCGGCGCACCACCGATGCCGGCGGCGTTGATCGGTTCGTGGCGGCCTGAGGCACGATAAAGCCGCTTCCCATCCGGCGTCCGCGCGCCTAACGCGGCGCGCAATGTTCCAGCGCCTGCCAAACTTGCGCATCGTCTTCAGCCTCGGCCTTGTCGCCGCGCTGCTGGCGCTGTGGCTGCGGCTGCTGGTGCCGGTCGGCTGGATGCCGGTCTCCACCGCACAGGGCGTGGTGTTCACGCTCTGCTCCTCCTACGGCGAGCACCAGACCATCGGTGATGAAGCCGCTCCCGCCGAGTCGCAGGGCCAGGATGGCCATTGCGCCTTCAGCGGCATGGGCACCCCGGCGCTGGCCGGCCTGCCACCGGCACTGGCGCTGCCGCTGTTCCTGCTGTTCCTGGCGCTGGGCTTTGCCGCCAGCCCCGGCCTGCGCCGCGCCGCGCCCGGTTGGCTGCGGCCACCATTGCGCGGGCCACCTCTCGCCGCCTGACGCTGCCGCGCCATCCGGCGCGGCTCCCGCTCCAGACCAGAGAGATCGCGGCCGTGCGCCCTGAAGCTGCGCGCCGCTGCACACCCAAGGACTATCGTCATGACCTCCCGTTCCCTGTTGCTCGCCGGCGCGCTGCTGCTCGCCGCCGCGCCGGCGTTTGCCGAAGACACCGCTGATGTCACCATCACCGTAACCGCCCAGCGCGATGCCGAGGCCGAGCAGGCCCGCGCCCGCATCGCCCGCACCCCCGGCGGTGCCTCCGTCACGCAAGCCACGGAATTCGCCGACAAGCTGGCGATCAACTTCCGTGATACGCTGGCCTTCGCTCCCGGCGTCTTTGCCCAGGCGCGCTATGGCGAGGAGGTGCGGCTCTCCATCCGCGGCTCGGGTACCGGCCGGGGCTTCCACCTGCGCGGCATCACGCTGTTGCAGGATGGCGTGCCGATCAACCTCGCTGATGGCGGCGGCGATTTCCAGGAGCTGGACCCCGCCGTGTTCCAGCGAATCGAGGTCTATCGCGGCGCCAACGCCTTGCGTTATGGCGCCTCCAGCCTTGGCGGCGCGATCAACGCCATCACCCCCACCGGCCGCACCGCACCGGCGCTTGCGCTGCGGGTGGAGGGCGGCAGCTTCGGCACCGTGCGCGCCATGGCGGCAGCAAGCTTTGCCGATGGCCCCGGCGATGGCTTTCTCGCCATCAGCTACCTCCGGGATGACGGATATCGCGCCCAGAGCGCGCAGGAAAAGTTGCGGCTGAACGGCAACATCGGGCTGCAGCTTGGCGAGGCGGTGGAGACTCGCTTTTACGCCAGCCTCAACCATGTCGAGCAACAAGTGCCCGGCACGCTCAACAGGAGCGCCGCGCTCACCACGCCGCGCCTCGCTCCGGCCATCAACATCGCCAATGACTATGCCCGGGATATCCGCTCGCTGCGCCTGCAGAACCGCACGGCCTTCGATCTCGGCGCGACGCAGATCGAGGCCGGACTGTTCCTCAATGCCAAGGATCTGTTCCACCCGATCTTCCAGGTCATCGACCAGAAATCCACCGATTGGGGCGGCTATGCCCGGCTCGATACCGCCGGCGAGGTTGCCGGCCTCAAGGCTGAAGCAACGCTGGGCACCACGCTGCGCACCGGGCGGGTTGCGGCCAGGCAATACATCAACACAGCCGGCCGTCGCGGCGCGCTTACAGCGGATGCCGAGCAGTTCGCCGATGCGCTCGATGGCTATGGCGAAGTGCGGCTCTACCCGGTGGAGAGCCTGGCGCTGGTCGGCGGGCTGCAGTTCACCCATGGCAAACGCCGCACCGTCAATAGGCTCGATGCCAGCCGCAACGCCAGCCGCAGCTACAATGAATGGTCCCCCAAGATCGGCGCGGTCTGGACGCCGCTGGCCGATATGCAATTGTTCGCCAACTATAACCGCGCTGTCGAGCTGCCGACCTTCTCCGAGATCGTGCAGTTCCCGATCATCGGGTTCGTGCCGCTCGATCCGCAGCGCGGCTGGACCTTCGAGGTCGGCACGCGCGGCCGGGCCGGCATCGCGGCCTGGGATGTGTCGGTCTACCGCGCCGATCTGCGCGGCGAACTGCTCGGCTTCACGGTCGATCCCAATGTGCCGGCGGCCACCTTCAACGCCGGCAAGACCCGCCACCAGGGTGTCGAAGCCGGGCTGGACCTGAAGCTGTCGCCCTGGGCGACGCTGCGGCAAGTCTATCAGTTCAACGACTTCCGGTTCCGCAACGATGCGCAATATGGCGACAACCGCATCGCCGTGGTGCCCGAGCATCTCTACCGCGCCGAGCTCCAGCTTGGCACAGATGCCGTCCGCGTCTCGCCGAACATCGAGTGGGTGCCGCGCGGTGCCTCCGCCGATTATCGCAATACCACCCGCAACCCCGGCTATGCGCTGCTCGGCCTGAGCGGTTCGGTGGCGCTCGCCAAGGGCATCCGCGCCTTTGTCGATGCCCGCAACCTCGCCGACAAGCGCGGCATTGCCGATGTTTCGGCTGTCGTCTCCGCCACCGCCGCCTCGGCGATCTATTACCCCGTGGAAGGCCGCGCCGTGTTCGGCGGCGTCCGCACCAGCTTCTGAAAAGGCCAGACATAATGAACCGCTCGATGATCGCCGGCGCGCTGCTGCTGGCTACCCCCGCTTCCGCGCATGTCGTGCTCTCCCCCGAAGCCAGCAGCGCCGGGGCCTATTATGCCGGCGTGCTGCGCGTTGGCCATGGTTGTAATGGCCAGGCCACCACGGCGCTGGAGGTGGAAATTCCCGCCGCCGCCACCGATGCCAAGCCCCAGCCCAAGCCAGGCTGGCGCGTGGAGATCACCCGCGCTGGCGGCCGGGTGACAGCGCTGCGCTGGACCGGCTTGCTGCCTGCCGACCAGTTCGAAAGCTTCGGCATCATGCTCAAGCTCGATCCTGCGACGTCCGGCCCAGTCTATCTCCCGGTTGTCCAGTCCTGCGGCGCGGCGCAAAAACGCTGGACGGACATCCCGCCGCCCGGCGCCGCCTGGACCAGCGTGCCAGCCCCGGCCCCGGTGCTGACCATCGCCCCGGCCGAGTTGGACGAACACGCCGGACATTGACTCCACATCGCACAACCAGCGGTGCGCGCTTGCTTGCTGCGCCCGAAATGAGGAATTCTTGTCATGACATTCACGCTGCGCGCCTCTGCGCTTCTCGCCACAGCCACGCTTGGCCTCTCCGCCGCCCCCGTCCATGCTGAAGCCGCCCCTACGGCCAGCCCAGTGGAAACCATCGTCGTCATCGCTGCCCGCGAGGCTCCCGCGACGCTGCTCACCGCGCTCCAGCCCTCGCGGGATGGCCGGCTGGCGACGTTGCCGGACCTGTTCCGCGCGGCCCCCGGCATTCTTGTCGAGCCGGTTTTCGGCGGGGTCGATCATCCCCGGCTCGCCATTCGCGGCTCCGGGCTCCAACGCGGCACCATGCCGGCCGGGCGCGGCATCGAGCTGCGGCTCGATGGCCTGCCCATGACCTTTGCCGATACCAGCTTTGATTTCGTCGAGTGGATCGAGCCGCTGAGCTTTGCCTCCGTGCGCACGCTGCGTGGTGGCCGGGGCGCGCTTGCCGCCGCCACGGCGCTCGGCGGCGTCATCGATTTTCGCGGCCAGACCGGGGATGGCCCGCTCGGCGGCACCGCCCGTGCCGAGGCCGGCAGCTTTGGCAACCGCCGTGGCCAGCTGGCCTTTGGCGGCGGAGATGACGCCGCCGGCGGCTTTGTCTCGGGCAGCTGGTTCCGCCAGCAAGGCTTTCGCGCCCAAAATGCGCAGGATGCCTGGCGTAGCTATGCCAACGCTTATGTCGGCCTGGCGCCGGGCGTGCGGCTGACCGGCAGCTTCCTGTGGAGCAACAGCCTGCTCGCCTTGCCCGGCCCACAGACACTGGCGCAGATCGCCGCCGGGGACCGCAGCGCCCAGCCCGGCAATGTGCTCGGCAACTGGCAGCGCCGCGCCGAGCGCACGCGCGGCAGCCTCGGCCTTGCCATCGACAGCGGCGCCACCCGCTTCGATGCCGCTGTAGCGCTGATGCAGACGGACGTGGATTTCCGCCGCCGCGATGTGCAGGTCGAGGCCAATCGGGATTGGTCGGCCACTGCCCGGCTGGCGCAGGACGTGGCGCTGGCGGGGGATGTCGCGACGCTGGCGCTCGATGCCGTGTGGCAGGATGGCCAGCGCAGCCAGCAGCTCTATCTCAACGGCGGCGGCACCATGCCCAGCTTCACCGGCAACCCGGGGCGGCTCTGGGCCGATAACCGGCTAGATGCCACGCGGTTCTCCATGGTCGCCAGCCTGCGCGCGCCACTGGGGGCAGAGCTGATGGCAGAGCTTGCAGCCGGCTTTGCCCGCCATGGGCGACGCATCACCGATGCCTTCACGCCGCGCGCCGCCCGCCCGGCGGCGGTGCTGGACCGGAGCTACGCCGGCTTCACCGGCCTTGCCGTGCTCTCCCGGCAGATTGCCCCCGGCCTTTCGCTGTTCGGCAGCGTCAGCCATGTCATGGAGCCGCCCACCTTCGATCTGCTGTTCATCAACGCCGCGGGCACAGGCGTGGGCGATGCGCTGGTCGATGGCGCCAGCCCGCGCCGGCCGCTGATCACCGATCTTGATGCCCAGCACGCCACCACGGCGGAAATCGGCCTCAAGGGCCGGGCCGGGCCGGTCGATCTCGATATCACGCTGTATCGCGGCTGGCTCACCGGCGAGTTCGTCTCCACGGCGGATTTCGTGGCGCAGGTCGTCTCCTCGGTGGGCAACGCCGGCCAGACCCGGCGCTGGGGCGTGGAAGCCTCGGCAGAGGCCCGGCTCGCCCGGCCCGGCCTGCAAACAGGGGACAGCCTGGGCTTTGATGCCCGCTGGACCTTTACCGATGCGCGCTTTGCCAATGATCCGCTGTTCGGCAACCGCCGCCTGCCGATCCTGCCGCCGCATGTCATCGGGCTGGGGCTGGCCTATGATGCGCCGCAGGGCCTTACCGGGGCGGTGTTCGCCAGCATCGTGCCACAGGGCGGCTTTGCCGATTATGCCGGCACGCTGCGCGCCGGCGGCTATGCCACGCTCGGCGCCCGCGCGGCCTTCAAGCTGCGGAAAGCCATGCTGTTCATCGAGGGCCGCAACCTGACGGACAAGCGCTACGCCGCCACTGTCATCGCCGCCCAGAACAACCTCGCCGGGCTCGATTCCGCCACGTTCGCGCCGGGCGAGGGCCGCGCTGTCACCATCGGCCTGGAGGCGGGTTTCTAGCGCTAGTCACCGCCAAGGGGGGCTGGCCGGAGCCGGCTCCCCCTGGCCGAAGGGGGGCAATCAGATCTCCACCTGGCTGCCCAGCTCCACCACCCGGTTGCTCGGCAGCTTGAAGAAGGCCATGGCGCTCTCGGCGTTGCGCACCATCAGGGCGAAAAGATGCTCGCGCCAGAGCGACATTCCCGGCCGCTCCGCGCTGAGCAGCGTCTGGCGGCCAAGGAAGAAGCTTGTTTCCATCATGCGGAACGCCGGGCCGCAGCCTTTCACCTGCTGCAGGTCGCGCGGCACATCCACATCCTGCATGAAGCCATAGTGCAGTATGATCCGCCAGAAGCCATTGCCAAGGTCGTGCACCTCGCTGCGCGCGTTCTGCTCGATGGTCGGTACATTGCCCACGCGCACGGTGAGCAGGATGATCCGCTCGTGCAGCACGCGGTTGTGCTTGAGGTTGTGCAGCAGCGCCGGCGGCACGCCTTGCGCGCTCGAGTCCATGAACACCGCCGTGCCGGCCACCGGGGCTGCCGCGCTTTTGGCCGAGCGCACGAACACATCGAGCGGCATCGCCGTTTCCGCCAGCCGGCTCCGCATCAGCGCCCGGCCCCGCGACCATGTGGTGAGCAGGGTGAAGACAACCGCACCCACCAGTAGCGGAAACCAGCCGCCATCGGGGATCTTGGTGAGGTTGGAGGCCAGATAGGCGCCATCGATGAGAAGGAAGGTGACGGTGAACAGCCCCGCAAGCCAGCGGTTCCAGCGCCAGACGGTAAAGGCCAGGATGCTCACCATGCAGGTGGTGATGAACATGGTGCCCGTGACAGCAATGCCATAGGCCGAGGCCAGTGACGTGGAGCTGCCAAAGCCCACAACCAGCAGCATGACCATGCCGAGCAGCGCCCAATTGATGATGGGGATGTAGATCTGCCCCTCGGCCCTGGCGCTGGTGTGCAGGATCTTCATTCTTGGCAGATAGCCAAGCTGCACGGCTTGCTGCGTGACCGAAAATGCGCCGGAAATCACCGCCTGGCTGGCGATGATCGTGGCCATGGTGGCCAGCGCCACCAGCGGCAGCCGGGCCCATTCAGGCGCCATCAGGTAGAAGGGGTTGGCAATGGCCTCGGGCGTCGAGAGCAGCAGCGCGCCCTGGCCCATGTAGTTGAGCATCAGGCATGGAAAGACGAGATAAAGCCATGAAACCGCGATCGGCTTGCGGCCGAAATGCCCCATGTCCGCATACAGTGTCTCAGCGCCGGTGACGGCCAGCACGATCGAGCCTAGCGCCAGAAACGCCAGTCCGGGGTCCGCCAGGAAGAAGTGAAAGGCCCAATAGGGATTGAGGATGCCCAGGATCTCCGGGTGGCTGGCAATGTTGCTGATCCCGAGCAGCGCCAGCACGGCGAAGTAAACGAGCACGATCGGCCCGAACACGGTGCCGACCTTGGCGGTGCCACGCGCCTGGATGAGGAACAGGCCGATCAGCACGCCAATGGCGATCGGCAGCACAAGCGGTTGCAGCCCGGCTTCCACCACCGTCAACCCCTCCACCGCCGAGAGCACCGAGATCGCCGGAGTGATGATCGCATCGCCATAGAACAGCGCGGTGGCGAACACTCCGAGCAGCACCACGGTGGCAGCGCGGCGGCCTGAGCCGGTCGCTCGCGTCAGCAGCGCCAGCAGCGCCAGGCTGCCGCCCTCACCATGGTTGTCGGCTCGAAGGGTGATGAGCACATATTTCAGCGTCACGATGAGGGTCATCGTCCAGAACACCAGGCTCAGCACGCCAAAGATGTGCGGCTGGTCCACGGTGAGCGGATTGGCGCCGATGAAGCTCTCCTTCATGGCGTAAAGCGGGCTGGTGCCGATGTCGCCGAACACCACGCCGATCGCGCCGAGCGCCAGCTTTGGCAAGCTATCGGCTGGGCCAGCTTTCGGTTGTATCTGTGTCGTCATCTGTTGCGGCTTTCCTGATGCAAGCGAGCCGCTGCCATGCACCCGCCCACCATCAGGCAACGAGGGGGCATTTGTGGCGGCGCCATAAGCATTTCGTAAAGTCGGCCGCCCGGGACTCGACGCGGCAGGGGCAAGCGCGCCTCATGGGCTGAGCATGAAACCCCCCGGCCAGCCCCTTGCGCGCCCACCGGCGCCCCGCGCCTATGCCGAAACGCTGCTGATGGTGGCCGGCGTGACGGCGCTCGGGCTGGTCGCGGCGCCGATGCTGCCGGCGTCGGCGATGGACCTGGCCTATCTGGTGCCGGTGCTGGCTGCCGCCAGCCTCCATGGCCTGCGCTGCGGCGTGGTCGCCAGCCTTGCTTCGGCGCTGGCTTACAATTTCTTCTACACGGCGCCGCGTTACACCTTCCGCATCGATGATCCGGGCAATGTCGTCACTGTGCTGGTGCTGGCCGGCGTGGCGCTGTTCACCAGCCGGCTGACCGCACGGATCCGCGATGAAGCCGCCTTTGCTGCTGAACAGGCCCGGCAAAATGCCGTCCTCGCCGGCTTCGCCGCGCAGCTGGCAGCGGCGGATACGTCAGCGCACATTGGCGAGGCGCTGTGCCGGGAGGTGGCCGGGCTGTTCGGCGTGAATACGCTGCTGCTGGCGCTTGCTGTCGAAACGCCGCCGGCGCTGCTGGCCGCCGTGCCGCCCCGCATACAGTTGCCCCAAGGCCTTGAGGCCGAGGCTGCCGAGGCTGCCCGCGCCAGCGGCCTGCCGGGAGGCCGCCACACCGATATGCTGCGCGCCGCTGATTGGCAGTTTCACCCGCTGCTCGCCGCCGGGCCTGCGCAGGCCGTGCTCGGCCTGGCTCGCGATGACGGCCGCCCGCCGATTGCCGAGGCAGACCGCGCCCTGCTCGCCGGCCTGCTCGCCCAGGCGGCGCTGGCGCTGGAGCGCGAGCGGCTGGCCGGCGAGATGCGTGACCTGGCGCAATTGCGCGAGCGGGACAGGCTGCGAGGCGCGCTGCTCTCATCGGTGGGCCACGATCTGCGCACGCCGCTCACCGCCATCTTTGCCGCTACGGCGGCGCTGGCCCGCACCAGCGCCACCGGCCCGCTCATCGCGACTCTGGACAGCGCCGCGCGCCAGCTCGATCGCTACATCGCCAACCTGCTGGACATGACGCGAATCGAGGCCGGCGCCATCCGGCTGAATATCCAACCGCTGGACCTGACCGATGCAGTTGCCGCCGCGGTGCGGGAGCTGCCGCCCGGCCAAGCCCCGCACATCGCAGTCGCGGCTGACCTGCCGCTGGTGCGGCTCGACCCGCAGCTGTTCCACCACTGCCTGATCAATCTGCTCGACAATGCCGCCAAGCATGGCGGGCCGGAGGGGGACATCACCATCACAGCCTTGCGCGAGGCCGGCGGCATGATGCTTTCGGTCTCCGATAGCGGCCCCGGCCTGCCGCCGGGCAGCGAGACGCGGGTATTCGAGACCTTCAACAGGCTGGAAGGCTCGGATCGCAGCCAGGGTGCCGGGCTCGGCCTCTCCATCGTCAAGGGCTTTGCCGAGGCAATGGGTGCCAGCGTGGCGGCCCGCAACCGCGCAGGCGGCGGCGCTGCGTTCGATCTGCATTTTCCCGCCGCACTGCTGGTCGATCTCGATGGAGCCGAGGCATGACGATGGCCGCCAAAATCCTGGTGGTGGACGATGAGCCAGCCATCCGCCGGCTGCTGGAGGCAACGCTGGAACACGCCGGATACCGTGTCGTGGCGGCCGGCACCGGGCGCGAGGCGCTCAACCTGATCGACATCGAAAAGCCCGATCTTGTGCTGCTCGATCTCGGCCTGCCGGATCGGGACGGGCTGGGGCTGCTGCCGCTCATCCAGGCCGGCGGCGGCACCCGCGCCATCGTCGTCTCGGCGCGTGAGGCCGTTGACGACATCATTGCCGCGCTCGATCTGGGGGCGATCGATTATATCACCAAGCCGTTCGATACCGCCGAGCTGCTGGCCCGGATCCGCGCCGCGCTGCGCCAGCAACTCGCCAGCCAGGCCGAGCGCCGCCAGGTACAGTCCGGAGAACTGAGCATCGACCTGCTCGACAGGCGGGTGCTGCGCGGCGGCAGTCCTGTGCACCTCACCCCCAAGGAATATGGCGTGCTGGCGGCACTGGCCCGCCACCCTGGCCGTGTCATCACCCATGGCCAGCTGCTCCGCACGGTCTGGGGGCCGGCACAGGCCGATCATGTCGAATATCTGCGCATTGCTGTGCGGGGCTTGCGCCAGAAGATCGAGCCGGACCCGGCCCGGCCCCGGCTGGTCATCAACGAGCCCGGCGTCGGCTACAGGCTTGAGATGGAAGCCTGACGCGCATCTTGCGGCCTCTGGATTTCAGGCGGGAATTCCTTAAACAATCCAGAATGTCACTTCCCGAACTCCGCGCCACCTTGATGTTGCTGGGAGCGCTGGCGCTGCCGATGGTGGCGCAAGCGCAGGAGCCCATTATGTCGACCCCGGACGCTGAAGCTGCCGCGCGGGCGGCGCTTCCCGAGGGCACCCGCGTCGTCATCCGCATCGAGGAGGCGCTGTCCTCGAAAACCGCAAAGCGTGGGGATCGCTTCCCCATCTCGCTGGTCGAGGATCTCAGCCTTGGCGGGCGGGCGGTGGTCGCGGCCGGCACCATGGGGGTTGGTGAAGTCATCCACGCCGCCGGCAAGGGCTTTGGCGGCCGGGCCGGCGAGCTGATCGTGGCGGCGCGGTATCTCGATGTCGGTGGCCGCAGGCTGCCGCTGCGCGGCTTCCGCATCAACAGCGCCGGGGCCAACAACACCGGCGAGGCGATTGCCGCCTCCATCGCCATTCCGCTGGCCGGCCTGTTTGTCACCGGCTCCAGCGCCGATATTGCCGCAGGCCAGATAGCCGAGGCAAAAACGTCACAAAGCTTTGCGACGGATGTACCGAGTATCACCACCACGAACCAGCAGGGGATGACCGAATGACCAGCCTGAAGATTGTTGCCGCCAGCATCCTGCTGGCCGCGCTGCCAGCCGCACCGGCGCTTGCCGCCACCACCAAGGGCAGCCCGGCCCCGGCCACGCTTCCCGCCGCGCCGGAAGGGCAGGGGCAGATCATCTTCTGGCGGTCGGGCACCATGGTGGGCGCCGCCATGGGCTGCGGCGTCAACATCGGCACGGAGCGGATCAGCGCGCTCGGCGCCGGCAAGTATTTCATCCTGAACCTGGCGCCGGGCGCTTATGAGTTCAACGCCAAGAGCGAAGCCAAGGATGTGCTCAACCTCGAAGTCGAGCCCGGCGAAACCTACCATGTGAAGTGCACGATCCGCATGGGCCTGATGTCCGGCCGCCCCAACCTCTCGCCCTCCAACGTCGCCGAGTTCAACGAGAAGCGCGACGGCCTGAAGTATGTCGACAGCGACGACATCGGCCCCAAGGTCCTCGCCGATCCGGGCATCGCGGCACCGGCCAGCTGAGGCAAACTGAGGCAAACCGAGACCGGGCATCGCCGGGGCTGTGGCAGCACAGCTCCGGCTTGCTAGCGTCCGCGCAGGTTGGTGATTGCTTCGTTGGCCAGCATGTCGGCGCGCTCGTTGTCCGGGTCGCCGCTATGGCCTTTCACCCAGCGCCATTCGATGGTGTGGCGGGCGGCGGCATCGAGCAGCGCCTGCCAGAGTTCGGCGTTCTTCACCGGCTTCTTGTCGGCGGTGCGCCAGCCGTTGCGCTTCCAGCCGTGGATCCACTTGGTGATGCCGTCGCGCACATACACGCTGTCGGTGGAGAGGATGACATGGGCGGGCCGGGTGAGCGCGTTGAGCGCCTCGATGGCGCCGGTCAGCTCCATGCGGTTGTTGGTGGTGTGCGCCTCGGCGCCGCGCAGCTCCTTTTCCGTGCCATTGGCGGCGCGCAATATCGCGCCCCAGCCGCCGATGCCGGGGTTGCCCTTGCAGGCGCCATCGGTGGCGATGACGACCTTGGGCATCGGCGTGGTGTCGAGGCCGGTCATCCCCCCAGCACTTGCGCCGGGGTGGCGCGGGCATACCAGTCCATGCGCCGGGCAAAGGCCATCGGGTCCTTGCGGGTCACCAGCGCATCGGCGGGGGTGTTGAGCCAATCATAGGCGCGGGTGAGGGTGAAGCGCAGCGCCGCGCCCTGGCCGAGCATTGGCAGATCGGCGATTTCGGCAGCGCTCAGCCCGTGCGTCTCGGCATAGCCGGCGGCCAGCGCCGCGGCCCGCTCGGGGTAGTGCACCGCGCCATTGGCGGAAAAGCACCAGGCGGCGTGGGTGATGGCATAATCATAGGCCCGCACATCGGTGCAGGCGAAATAGAAGTCGATCAGGCCGGTAACGCTTTCACCCAGCATCAGCACGTTATCGGGGAAGAGGTCCGCATGGATCACGCCGCGCGGCAAGTCAGTCGGCCATTGGGCGGCCAGCGACTTCAATTCGCGTGCGACGATCATGGCAAGTTCCGGATGAATTGATGTCAATCCCTCGGCACCGCAGGCATCAAGCAGGACCTTCCAGCCAGGCAAGGCCAGCGAATTCTCCCGCGTCTGCGCGAAATCGGCGGCAGCGATGTGAATCTGCGCCAAGGCCGCGCCCACCGCATGCGCCTGTCCGGCGGTAGGCTCGTCCACCGAAACGCCGGGCAGGAACTCGATCAGCGCCAGTGCCTTGCCCTCGTGCATGCGATAGGCGTGGTTGTCGCTGTCATGGATCGTGCGCGGCACCGGGCATCCACGTTCCGCCAGGTGATCCAGCAGCCCGAGGAAAAACGGCAGATCGCCCGTTTCAACCCGGCTTTCGTAAACGGTGAGAATGTAGCGGACCGGCTTTTCTTCGGCACGCTGCGCCTCGATCAGCCAGTTGCTGTTGGAGACGCCCTCGGCGATGCCTTTGGCGGACACCAGCGTGCCGACGTTGAACTGCGCGATGATCGCCGCCATCGTTTCGGCGCCGAGCTTGGTATAGACTGCCATGACCGGGAACTCAGGAGACGAGTTGGCGGGGCAGCTTGAAGGTGATCCGCTCACGCGCGGTCACAACTTCTTCGGTCTCGACAGTACGCAAGGAACGCAGGCGCGCCAGCACTTCCTCAACCAGCGCTTCGGGCGCGGAGGCGCCAGCGGTGAGCCCCAGCGTATCGACGCCGCTCAGCCATTCGGCATCGATCTCGTCGGCGCGCTGGATCAACCGTGCCGTCGCACCGCTGCGCTCGGCAACTTCGACCAGCCGCAGCGAGTTCGAGCTGTTGGGCGCGCCGATCACCAGGACCAGTTGGCAGAGGGGGGCGATCTCCTTGACTGCCGCCTGCCGGTTCGACGTGGCATAGCAGATGTCTTCGGCCTTGGGCGCGACGACTTCGGGAAATCGCGTGGTGATCGCGTCGATCATCGCGGCGGTATCGTCCACCGAGAGCGTCGTCTGCGACAGATACGACAGCGGGGTGTCGGCCGGGAAATCGAGTGCCGCAACGTCCTCTAGTGTCTCGACCAGCGTCATGTTGCCCTCGGGCACCTGACCGAATGTGCCGATGACTTCAGGATGGCCAGCGTGACCGATGAACAGGATGTGCCGTCCCGCCTTGATCTGCCGCTCGGCCTCGCGGTGCACCTTGCTGACCAGCGGACAGGTCGCATCGAGCCATTCCAGCCCGCGCGCGGTTGCTTCGGCCGGGACCGCCTTGGGCACGCCGTGGGCACTGAAGATGACCGGCACGCCATCGGGCACCTCGTCGAGCGATTCGACGAACACCGCGCCCTTGGCCCTCAGGCCATCGACGACGAAGCGGTTATGCACGATCTCGTGCCGCACGTAGACCGGTGGGCCGTAAAGCGCGATTGCGCGCTCGACGATCTCGATGGCACGGTCGACCCCAGCGCAAAAGCCGCGCGGCGCGGCGATGAGGATTCGGAGCGAGTGCTGTTCGACAGGAAAGGGCGCGTTCATCTTGCGGGCTCTAGCGCTTTGCCGCGCGCCTCGCTAGGGCAAGCGCGAGCAGACCCGAGGATGTGAGAATGAATGCACGCCGCCTGACTGGAACCGTCCTTTGCACCGCCGCAGTGCTTGCCGGGCTCGGCGGCTGCCGTTCGAAGGGCGAAATCGTTCTGGACGAAGGCGTCGGCATCACTGCCGTGCGCAGCAAATGCCCGGCTGTCGGCATTCCCGACTACACCGGCGACGTCACCCAATTTCGCGTTCCAGGCGTCAAAACGGCGGATAATATCGACGTTGTTGCGGTGATGACCAACGTGCGGTCGCAGTGCAACGATGGCGGAGACAAGGTGTTCGCCACCGTTTCGTTCGATGTTCTTGCCCGTCGCACCGATGCCAGCGGAGCGCGTCAGATCACGCTGCCGTATTTCGTCACCGTCCTGCAGGGCGGCACCACTGTCGCCACCAAGCGAGTCGGCAACGTCACTATCGATTTCGCCGCAGGTCAGGATCGTGCGCAGGGACGTGCCCAGGGTTCGGCCTATATCGACCAGAACGCCGCCACGCTGCCGCAGGAAATTCGCGACCGTATCACCCGCAGGCGCAAGGCTGGCGATCTCGATGCTGCGGTTGACCCCTTGGCCGAGCCGGATGTGAAGGCGGCTGTCGCACGCGCGACCTTCGAACTGCTCGTGGGCTTCCAGCTGGACGATTCGCAGCTCGCCTACAACGCTACGCGCTGATTCTTCGCCGGGTCGCGATTCTGCATAGCCTGCATGATCGCGTCCTGCGCGGATGCGGCCATGGTCTTGCGGTTTTCCAGTTGGGCGCCGGCAAGTTCGGGCAGGATATGCACGGTCAACTGCAGCGGTGTGAGTCGGGCGAGTATCCGCAGGAAGTTGGCCGTCCCCGGCTCTTCCTCGATCCAGGCGATATCAGCAGTTTCCGGCCCGTAATCGAGCCAGATCGGATAGATCGCGACGCCGGGCGGGACCGGGGTCAGCGCTGACAGCAGCGAAGATTTGAATGCCAGCAGGCCGGTGCCGTCGCTCGTGGTGCCCTCGGGAAACAGCGTAAGCGCACCGCCATCGTCAATCGCCGCGCCAATCTGTTCGATCTGCGCAGCCACGCTGGTGCGATCGTGGCGGGCAATGAACACCGTGCGGTTCATCTCGCACAGCCGGCGCAAGGCGCCGATGTCAGCCAGTCCGTCATGGGCAATGAAAGCAGATCCGGCCACGTGCGCCAGAGCTGGAATGTCCAGCCAGCTGACATGATTGGCGAGCAGGAACGCCGAACCGCGCGGGCGCTGCCCGACGACGGTGATGCGCAAACCGCTAAACGCACCGACGAGGGCGAGGAAAGCGCGCGACGCCGGATTGTGGCGCACGAACGGTTTCAGCAGATAATACAACGGCACACACACCGCGAGCGCGATCAGCATCGCTGCCATGCGCAGGACCACTACCGGCCAACGCCAGAACGCCACCGGCTGCCCGGCGCGTGTCATCCGTTGTTTTCGCCATCTCCCCGGTCGAGTCGTACGCCGAAAAGCTCCATCCGGTGATCGACCAGGCGAAAGCCGAGTTTCTCGGCAATCTGGCGCTGCAACGATTCCAGTTCGGGATCGACGAATTCGATCACATTGCCGGTTTCCACGTCGATCATGTGATCGTGGTGCGCTTCGGGCGCGGCTTCATAGCGCGCGCGACCGTCACCAAAATCGTGTCGATCGAGAATGCCGGCCTCCTCGAACAGGCGCACGGTACGATAGACCGTCGCGATCGAGATGCCGGCATCGATTGCCGTCGCCCGCGCGTGGAGTTTTTCCACGTCGGGATGATCGGTGCTTTCGGAAAGGACGCGCGCGATCACCCGTCGTTGTTCGGTGATCCGCAGTCCGCGCTCGGCGCAAAGGGCTTCGATGTCGATCGGTTGGTGCACTATCGCCCCTGTGGTTAAAATAATGGCCGCGTCCGCCAACCTAGGCGGACACGGCCTTAATCACAACCATGCCTGAGCGTTGTCTTCAGGCATGTGTTGTCATGCGGTAACCTCAGGCAGCCGCTTTGGGCTTGCGGCCACGGCGGACGTTGGGCTTGCGCCCAAGACCGATTTTCTTGGCAAGCTCGCGACGCTTCTCGGCATAGTTGGGGGCGACCATCGGATAGTCAGCGGGCAGGTTCCAGCGCTGACGATAGTCGTCCGGGGTCATGTTATAGTGAGTCATGAGGTGACGCTTGAGCATCTTCAGCTTCTTGCCGTCCTCAAGGCAGACGATGTAGTCCGGCTTGACCGAAGCGCGGATCGAAACCGCTGGCTCAGGCTTTTCTTTCTCAACGACTACGGCAACGCCGAGGCCGGCAAGCGCGCCGTAAACGTTTGTAATGAGCGAGGGCAGATCCTCAAGCGGAACGTTATTGTTGCTAACGTGTGCCGCGACGATGTCTGAAGTCAGCGTGATCAACGTCTCGCTCATATCAGTTTCGATGTTATCCATATTGCTGGCCTTCTCTGTGCATTCTTTTTGATGATTATTGCGACCACCGGGGGAGGTGACTTTGCAACCCATTGAGTGTTGCATGAGGCGCGTTAGCTAATTCAATTCGAATTACAAGTTCAGAATGGCCGAATGCGCGAAGTAATCCACATTCTTAAACGAAGATGAACGTGTGAGTCAGGAATCGCCTTCGAGTTCACGGGCAAAGGTAATGCCATTCAGGCGGTTACCATCGCGAGTGCGGTAGTAGTCTCGCCTTTCGCCAATCGCTTCGAACCCGCAAGAAACATAAAGCAGTCCAGCCGGATTGCCTTCACGCATCTCGAGCAACATACGTTTCGATCCGTGTTTGCGGGCCTGACTGAATACCGCATCAAGCATTCTTCGGCCGTACCCGAGCCGGCGATACTTTGGGCGAACAGCAAACAGCAGAAGTTCTTCTTCGTCATAACCTTGCCGTGAAAGAGCGAAACCGGCAATTTCTAGACAATCGTGCGGTTCTGCAGCGCCAGGTAAAATGACGCGGCCATCCGGAGCGATCAGCAAGTAATGGCAATTGCCGATGACCAGTGCATCCTCGATCTGCCGGCGCGTCCATGCTTCGCCGAAAGCCGGGTCGAACGCGTCCTCCATTACGGACATCAGATGGTCGATGTCGTCCATACGCGCGGTCAGGCTATCGCCCCGGGAAGCCGGGCATCGGGTTCGCGCCCGTAGAGGGGGGCAATATCCGCCAACAGCGATGACACCGGCAACTCGCCGAAGCTGCGCGCATCGGGAAGCAGCACTACAGCACGGCCACTGCCACGCGCCGATACCAGCGCTTCGGACTGACTGCCTGCGACGAGGAATTCCCGCGTTTCCGCCGCTGCCACCTGCGGCGATAGCGAGGCAAGGGGACGATCTGCGGCACCCTGCGCGTCAAAACCCTGTACAAACCACTCGCCGTGGCCGCCGGTCATCGCCACGGCTAAAGGCTGGCCACCTTCCTGCGCAAGAGACATGGCAGCGACAAGCGCCAAGGTTGGATAGCCAATGACTTCGGCCTGCCAGGCAAACCCCAGCGCGCGCGCAGCGGCAAGGCCCACGCGAACGCCGGTGAAGCTGCCCGGGCCGAGCGCAACGGCAACGCGCTGTGCCCGTCCGTTTTCCGGAAGGCGAGAGATCATTGGCACCAGTTGTTCAGCGTGCCCACGACCGAGCAGCCGATATTCGCCGGCAATTATCGTCGCATCGTCGAATAAGGCGACCGAACAAGCCTCGGTCGCGCTGTCGATTACCAAAGTCCGCATGGCCCTCCGCCGCGGTCAGTAAAACTCAGGCCGCTCGCACTTCGACCACTTCGGGGACGTAATGCTTGAGCAGCCCCTCGATGCCTTGCTTGAGCGTGGCGCTTGAAGACGGGCAGCCCGAGCATGCACCCTGCATCGACAGGTAGACGACACCTTCGCGGAAACCGCGATAAACGATATCGCCACCATCGTTGGCGACCGCAGGGCGTACGCGGGTTTCTATCAGGTCCTTGATCTGCGCGACGATATCGGCCTGTTCCGGATCGTCGCCGAAGTCCTCGTCATCTGTCGGCACCGCAATCCCTGCGGCATCCCCGCCTGCGAACAGAGGGGCATCGGAAGCAAAGTGATCCAGCAGGATCCCGACGACCTGCGGCTTGAGATAGCCCCAGTCGACGCCTTGCGCAGCCGTGACGGAAATGAATTCCTGACCGAAAAACACGCCTGTGACATCGCCCAGATCGAACAACGCTTCGGCGAGCGGCGAGGCGACCGCGCTTTCCGGATCGGCAAATTCGCGGGTGCCTGCGCTCATTACCTGCCGGCCTGGCAGGAACTTCAGCGTCGAGGGGTTGGGCGTGACTTCGGTTTCTATGAACATGTGTCGGATTTAGGTGATGTTGGGACCGGGTCAAGGGCGCGGACGGCCGGGAGTTCCTATGGTGGCACGAAGGTGGGCTATTCACTGGCCCTTAAGGAGCGGCCACACTATATCCCGCCGATGCAAAATACCTCGCGCGCCGTCGCTTCGCTCGCCTGCCTCCTTCTTGTCACGCAGACACCGCTCCAGCCGGCAATGGCGCAGTCTGCGCCGGCGCAACCGGGCAAGGTGCAAGTGCCGTGGCTTTACAAGGACAGCGACGTCCCGCCCGATCGCGAGTGGAACTTCGGCGAACTGCCCAACGGCCTGCGCTATGCCACGCGCTCCAACGGGGTGCCGCCGGGGCAGGTCTCGATCCGCATCCGGGTGGATGCCGGCTCGCTGTACGAGACCGACTCCGAACGCGGTTATGCGCACTATCTGGAGCACCTGCTATTCCGGCAGTCGAAGTACATCGCCGAAGGTTCGGCGATTTCGACCTTCCAGCGCCTTGGTGCCTCGTTCGGCAGTGATACCAATGCCGAGACGACGACGACGCAGACGGTCTATAAGCTCGATCTCCCCGACGCGACGCCGACCTCGCTCGACGAGACGTTCAAGCTGCTTTCGGGCATGGTCACGGCTCCGACGCTGAGCGCATCCAATCTCAAGTCCGACCTGCCCATCGTGCTGGCCGAAATGCGCGAGCGCGGCGGTGCCGCCAAGCGGGTGCAGGATGCGATGCAGAAGGTGTTTTACGCCGGCCAGCCGCTGGCGGAACGTTCGCCCATCGGCACGATCGAGACATTGCAAGGCGCGACACCGAAATCAGTCCGCGCCTTTTACGAGCGCTGGTATCGGCCGCAGAACGTCACGGTGATCGTGGCCGGCGATGCCGATCCGGCTGCTCTGGCGGAATACGTGAAGAAGTGGTTCGGCGGCTGGAAAGTGCCCGGCAAGCTGGTCAAGGCTCCCAGCTTCGGCGATCCCGTCGCTCCCGCTGGCGCCGATCCGGCTAACCCGGTGGGGCAGGCGCAAGTGCTTGTCGAACCAGACCTGCCAGCTTCGCTGAATTATGCGATTCTGCGGCCCTGGCGCAAAGTGAACGATACGATCGTTTATAATCAGGGCCTGATGGTGGATGCAGTTGCGCAAGCGATCATCAACCGCCGGCTGGAATCCAAGGCGCGGATGGGCGGCAGCTACCTGACCGCGCAAGTCAACCAGAGCGACGTCGCCCGATCGGCTGACGCCACGTTTGTAGCGGTGACTCCCTTGGGTGAAGACTGGAAAGCCGCGATACACGATGTGCGGGCCGTCATTGCCGACGCGGTGCTGACGCCGCCGACGCAAGAGGAAATCGATCGCGAGGCCGCGGAGCTTGATGTTGCCTTCCAGGTGCCGGTCGAGCAGCGCCGCCTGTTGCCCGGATCGAAGCTGGCTGACGATCTGGTCAACGCTCTCGATATTCGCGAGACTGTGGCTGCGCCTGACACGGTGCTGAAAATTTTTCGCGATTCCAAGCCGCGGTTCACGCCAGCGGGGGTCCTCAAACACACCCAGCAGTTGTTCACTGGCACCGTGACACGCGCTGTGTTCATCGAGCCGAAGGGCGGCAGTGCGACCGAAGCGAGCGTGCGTCAGGCCTTGATCGATCCGGTGAAGCCCGACGACGAAGTGCGCCTTGCCGGCAAGCCGCTATCGTTCGAGGGCCTGCCGGCTATCGGTGAGCCGGGCCGGGTCGCGTCAGTGGCTGGAACTGGTCTGCTCAATATCGAGCAGGTCGAATTTGCCAATGGCGTAAAAGTCTTGCTGTGGCCGGTTCAGGAAGAGCCGGGCCGCGTCATGGTCAAGGTTCGTTTCGGCGGCGGCTATCGCGAGATCAAGCCAGAGGACGCGCCCTATGTGACGCTGGGCGAGATGGCCTTGGTCGGCTCGGGTCTTGCGACGATGGGCCAGGAGGAACTCGATCGCATCGCCACGGGCCGAAAGATGGGCTTCGATTTCAACGTGAAGGATGC
>DIUN01000004.1:0-132 GCA_002423025.1 Sphingomonadales bacterium UBA6157
CCCGCGCCTATGAGGCCGGCGGCGCTTCCTGCCTCTCCGTGCTGACAGAGGACCGCTGGTTCCTCGGCGCCGATGCCTATCTCACCGCTGCCCGCGCTGCCGTGCGGCTGCCCGTCATCCGCAAGGATTTCA
>DIUN01000004.1:198-437 GCA_002423025.1 Sphingomonadales bacterium UBA6157
ATGTGCTGGTGGAAGTGCATGATGCCGCCGAGCGGGACCGGGCGCTGCTGCTGAAGACGCCGTTGTTGGGGATAAACAATCGTAATCTCAAGACATTGGAGGTCAATCTCAAGACCTCGTTTGAACTTTCGGATACGCCCGGCCGCACGCTGGTGGCGGAGAGCGGCCTATCCGGCCCCGAGGATCTGGCGGCGCTGGCCAAGGTCGGCATCGGCTGCTTCCTCGTCGGCGAATCGCTG
>DIUN01000004.1:468-22032 GCA_002423025.1 Sphingomonadales bacterium UBA6157
CAAGCCGCTCACCCGGCGCGAGGGCATTGCCGAGGGCTTCATCGCCATCGCCGCTCCGGCGCTGGAAGCCATCCGCACCCAGGCTGTCAGCAAGGGCGATGTGCTCGCCGTGGCGCGCATTGCCGGCATNNGCCCGCATTGCCGGCATCATGGCCGCCAAGCGCACCGCCGACATCATCCCGCTCTGCCACCCCATGCCGATCGATGCCGTGAGCGTTGATCTGGCGATCGAGGCCACCGGCGTGCGCGCCACGGCCACGGTTGTCACCACCCACGGCACCGGCGTGGAGATGGAGGCGCTCACCGCCGTCAGCGCCGCGCTGCTGACCATTTATGACATGGCGAAGGCGCTCGATCGCGGCATGGTGATCTCCGGCGTGCGGCTGCTCAAGAAGAGCGGCGGCCGCTCGGGCGAATGGCTGGCGCCGGAACCGGGCGCCGCCTGATGCTGGCGGTGGAAGCGGCCCGGGCGCAGCTTCTGGCCGGCGCCGCGCCGCTGCCCGCCGAAGCACTGCCGCTGGCCGCCGCCCATGGCCGCGTGCTGGCGCAAGACGTGGCGGCCCGGCTCACCCAACCGCCCTTCCCGGCCTCCGCGATGGATGGATACGCCGTGCGCTGGGCGGATATTCCCGCCGGGCTTTGGCGCGTGGTCGGCGAGTCCGCCGCCGGGCGCGGCTGGAGCGGAACCATAGGTGCTGGCGAGGCCGTGCGCATCTTCACCGGTGCGCCCCTGCCGGCCGGGGCTGACACCGTTGTCGTGCAGGAGGAGATAACGCGCGATGGAGAAACGACGCGGCTGAGCGGCGAAGGCCCTGGCCGGCTGGGCGCCCATATTCGCGCCGCCGGCCAGGATTTTGCTGCCGGTGCTCTGCTGGCCAGGGCGGGTGACAGGCTCACCCCGGCGCGGCTCGGGCTGCTCGCCGCTGGCGGCCATGGCACGCTGCCGGTGGTGCGCCGGCCCCGCGTCGTGCTGCTCGCCACCGGCGATGAGCTGGTGCCGCCAGGCACCCTGCCGGGGCCGGACCAGATCGTCAGCAGCAATGGCGTCATGCTCGGCGCGCTGCTGGCGCAGGCCGGCGCGGAGGTTGCAGACCTCGGCATCGTGCCGGACCGGCGCGAGGCCCTGCAAGCGGCGCTGGCCGGGGCGCGGGGGGACATCATCATCACCATCGGCGGCGCCTCGGTGGGGGACCATGACCTGGTGGTGCCCGTGCTGCGGGAGATGGGCGCCACGCTGGATTTCTGGAAGATCGCCATGCGCCCCGGCAAGCCGATGCTGGCCGGCAAGCTTGGCCCCAGCCGCATCATCGGCCTGCCGGGCAACCCGGTCTCGGCGTTTGTATGCGCCACCTTGTTCGTGCTGCCGCTGGTGCGGTTGCTGGCCGGGCAGAGCCCCGATATCGCCACCCGCCGGCTGCCGCTGGCCGCGCCGCTGCCCGCCAACGGAACCCGGCGAGACCATATGCGCGGCACGCTCCAGCCCGATGGACGGGTGCGCGCCGCGACGGGGCAGGATTCCGCCCAGCTCAGCGTGCTTGCCGCGTCCGATGTGCTGATCGTCCGCGAGATCGGCGCGCCGGCTGCCATAACGGATGAAATGGTGACGTGCATTGCGCTTGACAGTATCGGGGATGTTTCCTAATCGTTCCGCATGTGTTCCACGGAACAGATGTGCGGGAGAACGGAAATGTTGACGCGCAAGCAACAGGAACTGCTCGGCTTCATCGATGATCGGCTGAAGGCGGACGGCGTTTCCCCCTCATTCGAGGAAATGAAGGAAGCGCTCAACCTGCGCTCCAAATCCGGCGTGCATCGCCTCATCAATGCGCTGGAAGAGCGAAGCTTCATCCGCCGCCTGCCAAACCGCGCCCGCGCGCTGGAAGTGCTGCGACTGCCGGAAGCGATGATGGGCGCTATGGCCGCTCCCGCTGCCCGCCCTGCCCTGAAGCTGGTCCCCTCACCGCGCCCGCCGGTGCAGGCAATGATCGCGGCGAACGACACCATCACCGTGCCGCTCCACGGTCGCATCGCCGCCGGCCTGCCGGTAGAAGCCCTGGAGAGCGACCGCTCGCTTGCCGTCCCCGCCGCGCTGCTTGGCCCGGGCGATCATTACGCGTTGGAAGTCTCCGGCGATTCCATGATCGACGCCGGCATCTTCGATGGTGATTACGCGCTCATCCGCCGCTGCGAGGACGCCCGCGATGGTGACATCGTGGTCGCCCTCATCGATGATTCAGAGGCTACCCTCAAATACCTGCGCCGCGAAAAAGGCCTGGTTCGCCTCGATCCGGCCAACAGCGCCTATGAGCCCCAGCGCTACCGGCCCGAACAGGTCCGCGTGCAGGGCAAGCTCGCCGGGCTGCTGCGCCGCTACCACTGAGGCCGGGCGGCGCCCGTCAGCCCGCCTGCCGCTTCGCCATCACCTTGCGCCCGATCAGCACGATGCCGCCGAAATACACCGTCGCCAGCGCGATGACGAGCAACACCCGATCGAAGCTTTCATGCGTCTGGATCAGCGGTGCGGCCAGGACTGTCACATACAGCATGTAAGCGCGGTTGATCGCGATCGGCAGCCGCCCTAGCAACTGCACGAAGATGGCGACGATGATGACAGCCACCGCCGGCAGAGTTCCCATCGGCCCCCAGGTTGCCAGCCCATATTGCAGCAGCCAGGCTGTCAGCGTGCCGCACACGGCCCCCACGACAAGCGCCGGGAGCGCGCCGGTCTCCAGCACATCGATGCTGCCGAAATACCACAGCAGCAGGAACCCGGCGTAGAGCGGCACCAGCCCGAACAGGCCTCCCAGCGCGATGAAGCCGACGATCAGCAGCACGACGCCCAGCGTCACCAGCGCTGCCATGCCGATGCTCATGCCGGCGGCGGGCGGTTCGTTTACTGCCATTGCCGCACCATGGCGCTGGACTGCTGCCCTTCCGCCGATCTGGCAGTCCCCGTCGGGAAAATTCGCGCGTCGATCATTCCGCCCCCCAATGCTGCCGGTGTTTCGGCCTTTTCTTGCCGCGAGTATGCAAGGACGCAGCGGAAGCGCAACTGCCTGTATGCAGAAGTCCGTGGCACGGCAGGGCCACCCTCGCCAACTCGCTAGGCACCCCGGCCCGGCATTCCCGGCCAAGGTGCCGGCACAAACGCAAACCAAGGTAACGCCTGATGCCCAGTCTGTTCGACCCGATTACCATCGGCGCGATCGAAGCGCCAAACCGCATCTTCATGGCGCCGCTCACCCGCATGCGCGCCACCAGCGACCATGTGCCGACTGAGCTGATGGTGGACTATTATCGCCAGCGCGCCAGTGCCGGGCTGATCATCGCCGAGGCAACCGGCATCAGCCGCATCGGGCTTGGCTGGCCCAATACGCCGGGCCTGTGGACCGGGGCGCAGACCGAGGCCTGGAAGCCGATCACGGAAGCCGTCCATGCCGCCGGCGGGCGGATCATGGCGCAGCTCTGGCACATGGGCCGGCTCGCGCGCCCGGACACGACAGGGGAGGAATCGATCTCGTCCTCACCGGTGCGGGCGCCCTATGCCGTGCCAGACAAAAACCCCTATGGCACGCCGCGCGCCGCGACGCTGGACGACATCCGCCAGACCATCGACGACTATGCCGCCGCCGCCCGCAACGCCATGGCCGCCGGCTTCGATGGTGTTCAGGTCCACAGCGCCAATGGCTATCTGCTCGATCAGTTCCTGCGCAACGGCGTCAATGCGCGTGATGACGATTATGGCGGCTCGCCGGAAAATCGCATCCGCTTTATGCGGGAAGTGATGGAGCGCGTCGTCGCCGAAGTCGGGGCTGACCGCACCGCGATCCGCCTCTCGCCAAATGGCGAGTCGCAGGGCGCCGACGACAGCGACCCGGAGAGCGTGTTCGTGCCCGCCGCTCGGGCGCTCAACGCCATGGGCATCGCATTTCTCGAACTGCGCGAGCAGTCGCCGGGCAGCAGCTTCGGAGCCAGCGATGTGCCGAAGCTCAGCCCGCAGATCCGCAAGGTGTTTACCGGGCCGCTGGTGCTGAACCAGGAGTATACGCTTGCAGGCGCGCAGGCAGACCTTGATTCCGGCGTCGCCGACGCAATCTCCTGGGGCCGGCGCTATATCGGCAACCCGGACCTTGTGGAGCGCTTCCGCGCTGGTGCGCCGCTCACCGATGACAATCCAAAGACCTGGTATGCGAAGGGCGCGGCCGGATACACTGACTATCCGACTCTGGAGGCCACGGCGGCGTCCTAGCCCCCTGCCCGAAACCGGCGTCGCGGCGCAGCCCGCGGCCGCCAGGGGTGGTCCCCCAGGCGCGGGTTGCTTTCCACGATGCGGCCGGTGGCGAGGTGGATGGTGAGGGCGCCTGAGCGTTCCAGGGCGGCCCGGTCAAGCTTGAGCCACCGGGGGCTGCACCAGCGCGGCAGGCGGCGGTCACTGATGATGATATCGGCGGCGACGCACGCGGGCTCGAAGCGGGCGCGGGGGATATGGTCGCGGCTGAGCGTCGCGAGCAGGCGCCAGCTGTGGCCGCCGCGGGTGATCTGGCTCAGGCAGGCATCAGGCGTGCAGGCCATGCCGGGCATTTCCGCAAAGGCCAGGCTGGCAGCGGCGTCCCCCTCGTCGCTCGCCACGGCGTTGCCCCACATCTCGCGCAGGAAGCCGCTGGCGCGTGGGCGCAGGAAGGCCAGGTGGCCATCGGCGAGGCGCAGTGCGGCGTGGCGGCCATCGGCGCTCACCAGCAGGTCTGGCGTGGGGGCAGCGAGTGCCACGGCAAGGCCGAGCGCGATGGGCGCTGCGCCCCACCAGCGGACGCGGGTCCGCCACAGCGCCAGCCACAGCCCGCCGGCGATGATGCAGGCAAACGCCGGCATCGGCATGCTCGGCAGCCGCACCACCGCACCGGGCAGGCCGGCAGCCGTGTTGGCGATGAGGATGAGCCACTCCACCAGCCAGGCCGCTACCGCATAGCCCCAGGTGCCGAGGCCCAGCGCATCCACCAGCAGCGCCAGCATGAGCATGGGGATGATGCCGAAGCTGGAGAGCGGAATGGCAAACAGGTTGGCGATGACGCCGTAGAGCCCGGACTGGTTGAAATGGAACAGGCCGATGGCCGAGAGCGCCACCTCCGCCACCAGCCCGGTGGCGATGAGCGCGGCGACGAAGCGAACCGGCCCGGCCCAGAAGGCATCATCCTCGCCCTTGGCGTTGAGCCGGCGACCGAACGGCGATTCATAGAGCGCGACAATGGCGGTGACGGCCGCAAAGGACAGCTGGAAGCTCGGCCCGAGCAGCACCTCGGGCCGCACCGCCAGGATGAGGAAGGCCGCCGCCGCCAGCAGCCGCAGGGAAAACGCCTGCCGCCCGGCCATGATGCCGATCAGCACGATGAGCGTGGCGAGAATGGAGCGGATGGTCGGCACTTCCGCCCCGGCCAGCACGGTGTAGCCAAGGCCGGTGACCGCGGCGAGGCTGAAGGCGATGGTCTTGACCGGCAGGCGCAGCGCCAGAAACGGGAACAGCGCCAGGAGGCGCCGGACAATGAGTATGGTGCTGCCAACCACCACGGCAATATGCAGCCCGGAGATGGAGAGCAGGTGCGCCAGCCCGGAATCGCGGATGGTGTCTGCCGTATCGAGCGGCACGGCGCCGCGATCCCCCGTCACGAACACCGCTGTCACCGCGCCGGCCTCCCCCGGCACGGCGGCCTGGATGCGCCTGGTGAGCGCGGCGCGGCTGGCGGCAAGCCAACCGAGCAGGCCGGAGGGCGGTGGCGCCGGCTGGAGCACGGCCGGCGCGCCCAGCGCCAGCCCGGTGGCACCGATGCCGGCGAACCAGGCGTTGCGGGCGAAATCATAGCCGCCCGGCACGGCAGCGCCTGCAGGCGGGGACAGCATCGCGCGCAGCCGCAACCGCGCCCCGGGCTGCAGCGCCGCATCTTCCGCCGCGCGGCCCCGGAGCGTGACGCGCACCAGCGCCTGGCTTTCGGCCTCGGGGAACAGCCCCGCCCCGGAATCGGGCCGGATGACCAGCCGCAACTGCTCGCGCGCGGCGCGCACCTCCGCCGCCTCGATGGTGCCGGAAAAGCTGGCGACGGTTCGCGCCGCCAGCACCGGGTGTGCCACGCTTCGGCTGCGCAGCTCCGCCGCGCCCATGCCGGCCAGCGCCAGCAGCAGCATGGCGGCAACGGGCGTGAGGCGCAGTGCCAGCCCGGCCAGCCCAAAGCCGGCAAGCGCCACCGCCAGCGCCAGCCTATCATCGGCGAACGGCAGCAGGAACCAGGCGGCGATTCCGGCCGCAAAGGCCACGGGAAGCCAGAGCGGCAGGGACTCCCGCTCGGCCTCGGCAAAGGCCCACCAGCGCGCGGCAAGCCGTTCTGCAAGGCGCGACAGCGCCGTGGTGGTTTGAACCGCCCCGGCGCTTCTGCTAGTCAGCCCTGCAACCGGCTCTGCCATCCCGCCTTTTGCCCCCTAACCACTTTCCAGCATTGGACATTCTGCCCATGGGCGCAAGCCACGCCGCCGCCAGCAAGGTTGTCACCCGCTTTGCCCCCTCGCCCACCGGCTTCCTGCACATCGGCGGCGCCCGCACCGCGCTGTTCAACTTTCTGTTCGCACGCCACCATGGCGGCGAGTTCCGGCTGCGCATCGAGGATACGGACCGGGCGCGCTCCACGGAGCCGGCCATCGCCGCGATTCTGGACGGGATGACCTGGCTGGACCTGCATTGGGACGGCGAAGTTGTGTACCAGTTCGCCCGCGCCGCCCGCCATGCCGAGGTGGCCTACCAGCTGATGGAAGCCGGCCATGCCTATCGCTGCTACGCGACGCCCGAGGAGCTTGAGGCGATGCGCGCCGAGCAGCGCGCCGCCAAGGCGCCGATGCGCTACGATGGCCGCTGGCGGGACCGGACGGACTGGCCCGAGGGCCAGCCCCATGTCATCCGCCTGAAGGCACCGCGCGAGGGCAGCGTCACCATCAATGATCTGGTGCAGGGCCCCGTCACGGTGGCCAATGCCGAGCTTGATGACATGGTGCTGCTGCGCTCCGATGGCACGCCCACCTACATGCTCGCCGTGGTTGTCGATGATTACGACATGGGCGTCACGCATGTCATCCGCGGTGATGACCATCTCAACAACGCCTTCCGCCAGTTGGCGCTGATCCGCGCGATGGGCTGGGCCGAGCCGGCCTATGCGCATATTCCACTGATCCACGGGGCCGATGGCGCCAAGCTCTCGAAGCGCCATGGCGCGCTGGGCGTCGATGCCTATCGTGACGAGATGGGCCTGCTGCCGGAAGCGGTGGAGAACTACCTGCTGCGCCTCGGCTGGGGGCATGGCGATGACGAGTTCATCAGCCGCACCCAGGCGATCGAATGGTTCGATCTGGCCGGCGTGGGCCGCAGCCCGGCGCGCTTCGACATGAAGAAGCTGGAATCGGTGAACGGTCACTATCTTCGGCTGGCCGACGATGCCCGGCTGGTGACGCTGACCGAGGGCAGAATCGCCGCGGCGCTGGGCCGGCCACTCACTGATGCGGACCGGGAGCTGCTGCAACGCAGCATGCCGGAGCTCAAAAAACGTGCCAATGATCTCAATGCATTGGCGGCTTCCAGCCTGTTCTATCTGCGCTCCCGGCCAATTCCCATGGACGATGGCGCAACCAAGCTGCTAGCGTCCGCCACTCCGGGCTTGCTGGCACGGGCGCGTGATGCCATGGCGCTCGCGGAAGACTGGACGGCAACGGCACTGGAGGCAGTGGCGAGGGGGCTGGCAGAGGCTGCAACACTCAAGCTGGGGCAAATTGCCCAGCCGTTGCGCGCTGCCGTGACCGGCTCGTCGCAATCTCCCGGGTTGTTCGAGGTTATGGAAACGCTTGGGCGCGACGAAACGCTTGGCCGGATCGACGACGCGCTGGCACGGATGGAAGCAGAAAGGGCCTGATGGCATGACTGACGCGGCAACAATTTCCCTCGATGGCAACCCCAAGGACTATCCGGTGCTCCAGGGCTCGGTAGGCCCGGAGGTCATCGACATCCGCAAGCTCTACGGCCAGACCGGGCGCTTCACCTATGATCCAGGCTTCACCAGCACGGCGGCCTGCGAATCCAAGCTGACCTACATCGATGGCGATGCCGGCATCCTGCTGCACCGCGGCTACCCGATCGACCAGCTGGCCGAGCAGTCAAGCTTCCTCGAAACGGCTTATCTCCTGCTCAATGGCGAGCTGCCGAACAAGTCCCAGCATGACGAGTTCAAGTATCTCATCTCGCGCCACACCATGGTGCATGAGCAGCTGGCGATGTTCTTCCGCGGCTTCCGCCGGGATGCGCACCCGATGGCGATAATGTGCGGCGTCGTTGGCGCGCTCTCGGCCTTCTATCATGACTCGACTGATATTCATGATCCGCGCCAGCGTGTTATCGCCAGCCACCGGCTGATCGCCAAGATGCCGACGCTGGCGGCCATGGCTTACAAATATTCCGTCGGCCAGCCGTTCCTCTATCCGGACAACTCGCTGAGCTACACCGGCAACTTCCTGCGCATGACCTTTGGCGTGCCGGCCGAGCCCTATGTCATCGACCCGATCGTGGAAGATGCGCTGGACAAGATCTTCATCCTCCATGCCGATCATGAGCAGAACGCCTCCACCTCCACGGTGCGGCTTGCCGGCTCCTCCGGCGCCAACCCGTTCGCCTGCATCGCGGCCGGCATCGCCTGCCTCTGGGGCCCGGCACATGGCGGCGCCAACGAGGCGGCGCTCAACATGCTCCGCGAAATCGGCCGCCCCGAGCGCATCCCGGAATATATCGCCCGCGCCAAGAACAAGGACGATCCGTTCCGCCTGATGGGCTTCGGCCACCGCGTCTACAAGAACTACGATCCGCGCGCCAAGGTTCTGCAGGCCACGGCCAGCAAGGTGCTCGACAAGCTCGGCATCAATGATCCCGTGCTCGATACGGCGCGCGAACTGGAGCGGATCGCCCTTTCCGATCCGTATTTCATCGACAAGAAGCTCTACCCGAACGTCGATTTCTATTCGGGCATCATCCTCTCGGCCATCGGCTTCCCGACCTCGATGTTCACCGTGCTGTTCGCCTTGGCCCGCACCGCCGGCTGGATCGCGCAGTGGACCGAGATGATGGAAGACGAAGACCAGCGCATCGGCCGCCCGCGCCAGCTCTACACCGGGCCGACGCAGCGCGATTATGTGCCGCTGAGCCGCCGCTAGGCGCTTCGGACGATTGTGGAAAAAGAGCCGCCGGGGGGAAACCTCCGGCGGCTTCTTTTATGCGCCGAGGCCGAGAACCCAGTCTTCGGCGATGGCCAGAGCACGCGGATCATCGATATCGATCCAGTCGTGCGCCGAAATATCGATGGTGGCAGCACGGCCCTTGGCAGCGAGGCGACGCACGCCATCCGAAAGCCCAGGGGCCTGAAGGGCGGCAAGCTCGTCCATCAACTCAGGCGTGATCAGGAACACGCCGCAATCATGGGCATCGTAAGTGGCGATCTGCTTGCCGATGGCGACAATGCGCCCGGCGCGGGTGGCGACACGGGTAACATCGGCCTCATCGGCCCAGGGGTGCCCGAGGCGGCGGTCGATGCCCAGCACCAGACCGGCATCGTCACGGCCGGCGCTGGCCACGGCGGCATAGACGCCAGGTGAGGCCAGGTGATCGGCCATGATGAGCAGGGATTGCGCCTCAAGCCGCGGCGCGGCGGCTAGCACGGACACGCCGTTGGGCTGGTCCCATTGCGGGTTGTGCAGCGTCTCGGCGGTGCCGCCACGCCAGGCGGCGGCAGCAGCAGCCACTTCATCCCCGCGATAGCCGGTGATGACCAGCGGGCGGGTGATGCCGGCGGCGGCGAGATTGTCGAGGATGCGATGCAGCAGCGGGCGCCCGGCCACCATGGTCAGCGGCTTGGAGGGCGAGACGGCGCGCAGGCGCGTACCCATGCCGGCAGCGAGGATGATGGCCTGCATGGTGTGTGCTCTGCGGCGGAGGCAGGCCGGACCATGGGCGCCCGGCACACTGGCCGGGCGCCCATGGCCTGATAGCCTTAGTGCTTCAGCGACTCGCCGATGAACAGCTCGAGCGCGGCATAGGCCTCGTCATCGGTCGTCTGGATCGGAGGGTGCTTGCAGAAGTAAGCCGAAGGCGGATGGATGACGCCACCCTGCTTGCGATCAAGGGCGACCTTGGCGCAGCGGATCATGTCGATGGCGACGCCGGCGCTGTTCGGGCTGTCTTCCACCGAGAGGCGAAGCTCGATGTTCATGGGCACGCCGCCGAACATCCGGCCTTCCATGCGCAGGAAGCAGACCTTGTTGTCGTTCTGCCACGCCACATAATCGGACGGGCCAACATGGATGTTCTCGTCATCAAGACGAACCGCGGCGACCGACTGGACGGCCTCGGTCTTGGAGGTCTTCTTGGAGGCCAGGCGAGCCTTGTTGGTCATGTTCAGGAAGTCGGTGTTGCCGCCGGTGTTCAGCTGGTAGGTCCGGTCCAGCGACACGCCGCGCTTGGCGAACAGGTCCGTCAGGGTGCGGTGCACGATGGTCGCGCCAAGCTGGGCCTTGATGTCATCGCCCAGGATCGGCACGCCGGCTGCGCGGAAGCGCTCGGCCCACTCGGGGTTGCTGGCGATGAACACCGGGATGTTGTTGACGAAGGCGACGCCGGCGGTGATCGCGGCATCGGCATAAAATTCCGTGGCTTCCTGCGAGCCCACCGGCAGATAGTTGGTCATCACCTGCGCGCCGGAGCGCTTCAGGGTTTCCACCACTTCGGCCTTGGTCGGCTGCGGTGCATCGGCGATGATGAAGCGGCGATCCTCGGGGTACGCCATCATGTGCTCGGAAGCGCCATCAAGGATGCGGCCCATCGAGACAATCGCGCCGGTCTTCTCCACATGGTCGCAGAACACGGCAGTGCAGTTCGGCTTGGCGAAGATCGCCTCCGAAACGTCCTTGCCGACCTTGCGCGCATCAACGTCCCAGGCAGCTACGACCTGAATGTCCTTGGGGCGATAGCCCGCGAGGTCCCAGTGCATCAGCCCCTGTTCGTCGTTGGAGCCACCGTTCGAATAATAGGACAGACCCTGAACGAGAGAAGATGCGCAGTTGCCAACGCCAACGATGGCGACTGGAATGGACGACATGGGCGGAAATCCTTTAGGGCGGGGCCGGATGCGGCCCCGAGACGTTTTACGGAAATGTTGCCGTTAGACTACAGTTTGGCTTCGGGCAAGAAGGCATAATCCGTAGCTGCGTAGTTTGCGGCGATCCGATCGCCATGGTCACGCGCATACGCCAGCAGCCGCACATAGAAACGCCACTGCGCAACCGCGGTGGTGACAACACTGTAGACGGCCAGCGCCACAAAGCCTTCGAACCAGAATCCGGCGGCGGCAAAGCCCGCCCAAGTCCACAGGAAGGTGTTGCGGCGGCCAGCGATGAGCCGGATCCGTCGCTCGACAGGGCCGGCATCGTCAAGTTGGCGGCCGGTCATGCGGCGGAAGAACTCGCCCTGCACGGCCTCGACCAACGCCGGCAGGGCAATCAGCCACGCGATAGCCCATGGCAGCGCCGAGCCGGAAACGCCGGAGAAGCACCAAGCCGCGCAGAAATACCAGCCATATTCCAGTATCTTGTCGAGTACGTGTTCAAGATCTCCCCAGCGCGAGAACTCGAGGCGAGTGCGCGCCAGCTTGCCGTCCACGCCATCCAGCGGCCCGGCGAGCAGCGCCAACCCCAGCCCGAGCCAGAGCATGCCGGTGGCAAGGGCGATGCCGGCGCCGATGCCGATGACACCGCCAAACAGGGTCACCATGTTCGGGGTAATGCGGGTTGGCGCCAGCAGCCGCACCAGCGGATCTTCAACCAGCGGATGCAGGAAGCGCGCCGGCCAATCGAGCACGCCCTTCTGGGCCGCCGCGATCAGCTCGTCAGTGGTGGCCGCTGCCTCGGCCGGCGTGGTGGGGCGAGACCAGAGCAACGGCACATCGCGCCGCCGGGATGCCGAATAGAGGGTAATCCTCGCAAAATTCAGCCGAGTCGTGCGCGAATCCGTCGCGACCGTGCGCAACAGCGTCGAGGCGAGGTCCCATTCGCCCAGCCCGCCCAGCACATCGCGCAACAGGCTGCCCTGCACCAGCATGACGCCGGCCGCCAGCGTGTCCGCATCCAGCCGCTCGATGCCGGGCGGGGCCGTGCCGGGCGCTGCCGTGGCGACATCGGCCGGGGTTGCAAGGCTCACCAGCAGCGCCGGTGCGGCGGCGCCGGCAACCAGCGTGATGGCCCGCTCATCGATGATCAGCCCCGGCGCGATGGCCAGCACCGGCACATCCGGCGAAACGCGCTGGGCCAGCGCCGCCCGGCTGATCGGTTCGGCGCCCTCCGGCACTTCGGAAAGCGGCTCGGGATCAACGATCAGCAATTGCGTCGCTCCGGCCTGGCGAAGCTGCCGGGCCTGGCGCGCAAGAATGGAAATTCCGCCGATGACAAGGGTGGTTACCTCGTCCTCTGCCGGAAAAAGCAGGCCGATCATTTGCACTCTGTCCTGTCGGCAATCACAGCGCGTTTCTTAGGAGTTTGCATGGTCGCTTGCCAAGTCCCGACCGAGAAGGCTAGCGCTGGAGTGTGAAGCAAACTCCCAACACCATCGCGCGCCCGTCGCTGATCGAAGACCCCAGCAACCTGTGGATCGTGCACCCCGCTGCCGACCGCTTGCTGGCCCCTGCCCTGCGGCTTGGCATCCACCCCAACACCGTGTCCTTCACCGGAATGGGCCTCGGGGCGCTCGCCGGCCTGTGCTACTGGCAGTGGCAGAGCCCGCTGGCCGTGCTGGCCGGCTTTGCGCTCATGGTCGGCTGGCACATCATGGACGGGCTGGATGGCAAGCTGGCCCGGGCCAGCGGCAAGGCCAGCCCGTTGGGCCGGCTCATTGATGGCCTGTGCGACTATTTCGCCTTCATCTTCGTGCTGCTGCCGATTGCACTGAGCTTTGCGGACTGGAAGCCGATGCTGGCGCTGGCGCTGGTTTCGGGCGCCTTCCACGCCGTGCAATCGGCCTGGTACGAGGGCGAGCGCGAGGCCTGGAAGCGCCGTGCCCGTGGCAGCTTCGCGACGGAAGTGCAGGCCGCTTCGGGCATGAAGATCGAGGGCCTCTACAATTGGGTGGAGCAGCGGCTGGGCAGCGGTGCCCGCCCGATCGATGCCGTGCTGGCACGCCACCCCGAGCGGCTGGAGGCCTATCTCGCTGCCACGGCCCCGCTGGTGCGACAGCTCTCCATCCTTTCGGCAAACAACCGCACCATTGCGATAGCCCTGGCCTGCCTTGCCGGCGATCCGCAATTCTACTGGTACTGGGAGATCGGGGCGCTCACGCTCATTGCCGTCCTCATGGCGGCACGGCTGCGGCGGCGCGAGCAGGGCATCGCCGAGGTGGTGCACGCCCCGCCGCCGGTGCTAGACCTGCAGCAGCTTCGGGGAGAGTGATTCTGGACAGTTCGGACCTGCCGCCGCCGCGTCGTTGGCCTCTTGTCCTGGCGCTGCTGGCTGCGCTTGGCTGGCTGCTGTTGTCGCTGCTCGCCATGTCCCCGCTTGTTCCCGGCCTGGTTCTGCCGGCGGTGATGGGCAACATCGCTATCGGCCTTGGCGTGGCGCTCAACCTGGCGGCGCCGCTGGCTGTCATCTTTTTCGTCGCCCTGCATCTGCGCGAGAGAAGCGGAGACCGCGCCGCCCGGACCGCGTTGATGGCCGAGCATATGCGCTACACCGAGATCAAGCTCGATCAGGGCGCCGTGGCGATGGCGATGCTGGAGAGCCGCATCGAGACCCTGGCCGAACGCCTCGCCGCCGCCGCCGAGCCTGTGCAGCGCCAGCACGAGACACTGGGCAGCGCGCTCGGCCAGCTTGATGCTGCCAGCGCTGCGCTCTCTGCTGTTGCCGCCCGCACCGAGGCCGCTTCGGCACAGCTGGGTGACACGACGCCCGCCGCAACGGCGCAGGCCGAACAGCTCGCCGCGCTGCTCACCCGCAGTGGGGACGACCTGCGCGGCCAGCTGGCGGAAACCGATGCCATGCTGGCAGCACTTACCGCCCGGCTGCAGGAGGCCGAGGCCCAGGCCCGCACCGCCTCAGCCGAAACCACCACCAGCATTGCCGCGATCGCCGATGCCAGCCTGCGTGCGCAGGATGCCATGGTGACGCCGCTGGCCGATCTGCGCGGCGGCGTGGAGTCAGCACTGGCAGCCGCGGCCGCTGCGCTGGAGCACAGCCGCGCCAGCCTGCAGCAGCAGACGGACACGCTGAACGCCAGCCTCGCGGCCCAGTCTGCCGCGCTGGGCAGCAATGCCGCCCAACAGGCCGGGCTTCTCGTCGCAAGTGTCGAGCAGGCGCGCGCCGGCATCGAGGCGATGGGCAACGAAGCTGCCACGGCAATCGACGCGCGGCTCGCCGTGCTGCTGGCGGACATCAAGAAGCTCGGACTGGCGCTGGATGACCAGGCCGCGCACACGCATGAGATCATCGACGAGATCGGCCGCAACTTCGGCATTGTCGATGCCAAGCTCGGCAACAGCACCAACACTGGCAATGCCGCGCTGGAATCGATCACCGTGCGGCTCGAGGATGCCCGTGACGCCATTCACAAGCTGAGCGAGCCGATCAGCGGCACAGAGGCGGCGCTGGCGGCGGTGGAGAACAGGCTTGCCGACGTCGGCAGCACCGCCGGCACGACGCTGGCCATGCTGGACGAGGCACTGCCCGCCGCCCTGCCCCGTCTCGATGCCATCGCCGGCGAGCTTGTCCTGCTCCACGAATCCGCCAGTGCGCTTGCAGCGCCCATCAGCAGCAGCGGCGAGACCATAGAAGCAGCGCAGGGCCGGCTTGAAGCGGCTCGCGCGGCGCTTGAGAGGGCCGCGATCGTACTTGGTGGACAGCTGGAGGCCGCCCGCGCCGCCATCGCCGAGATCGAGACGCTCACCGGCAATGCCTCGCTCACCGCCTCCACAGATCTCATCGACGTGTTCGGCCGCGTCCGCGACGTGGCAACGCAAACCGCCGGCACCATGCGCGAGACGCTCTCGGGCGTCATCACCGAGGCAGAGGCGGCGCTTGACCGGGCCGGCAGCGCGCGGGCCGAAGCGGCGTTCGGCGCACCGATCCGCGCCCATATCGAAAGTCTGGAAGCTGCGCACCAGCGCGCCGCCGGTGCCGCGCAGGCCGCTGCCGAGCGTGTCGCCGAGCGGCTGCTCTCCCTCACCGGCACCATCGCCGGCGTTGAGGCGCGCATCGACGAGGTGGACACGCGCTTCGATATCCGCGAACGCAACACCCTCGCCCGGCGCTCGAAGCTGATGCTGGACTCGTTGCAGGCAGCCGCCATCGACCTGACCCGGCTGCTGGCGCTGGATATCGAGGATTCCGCCTGGGACGAGTATCTGAAGGGCGACAAGAGCATCTTTGCCCGCCGCATCAGCCAGCGGCTGGATGGCGAGACTCTGCGCTCCATCAATCGCCATGCCGCGCATGATGCCGAGTTCCGCATCGAGGCGGTGCGCTATGTCGAGGAGTTCGAGGCGCTGATCGGCCATGTGATGACCGACCGGGAAGGCCGCAGCCTCGCGATGACGCTGCTCTCGTCCGATACCGGCAAGCTCTACCTGGCGCTCAAGGAAGCGGTGGAGCGCGCCGACTGAGGCGGCTCAGCGGGAGGCAGCATCCTCATAGGGGCCGGTGTTCTCCCAGCCCGGAATGTCCTCGATACCCACCCAGCCGGCCACGTAATTGGCGTAGAACAGCGCGAACAGGCTGGTCGAGATGATCGTCGTCCAGAGCAGCTTCTTGCCCAGCATCGGGTTGGCCGGGGCAGAATCCGCCTCACCCGGCGCCGGCTCGCCGCCTGCCTCGCGCGTCGTGCGTACCCCGAAGGGCAGCACGGCGAACAAGGTGATCACCCAGAACAGCAGGTAGATCGCGACGACGGATACCGGCTTCATCGAAGATTACCCGGCGCTCTGCAGCCGCACGACCTGCACGTCCGTAACCGGCTTCTTGCCCGTCCACTCCCTGGCGACACGGCGCACCGCGAGCCGGATGCCCTCGGCATACTTCTCGGGCTTGCTGGAATCGCCCTGCTTGGCAGCCTTGCTGGCAGCCTCGGCACATTCGGCGAGGAAGTCGGTCTTGTCCTCCTCCACCGGCACGCCGTGGGCGACGATCCGCGGGATGGCGGCAAGCTTGCCCTTGGCATCGATGACGATGGTGGCGGACATGAAGCCGTTCATCATCAGGCGGCGACGCTCGATGATGGTGATGCCGTCGGCAGGCAGGATGACATCGCCATCGAGCAGCAGCCGGCCGACCTTCTCATGGCTGAGCAGCTTGGGGCCATCGGGCGCCAGGCGGATGGCGCTGCCGTTTATCGGCACCATCGCCTTCTTGACGCCGGCGGCCTTGGCGACCTTGGCGTGCTCCTCCATGTGGCGACGCTCGCCGTGCACCGGAATGGCGATCTCGGGCCGGATCCACTCGTACATGGCTTCCAGCTCCGGGCGGCCAGGGTGACCGGAGACGTGCACATGCGCCTGCTTTTCCGTGATCACCTCGATACCGCGAGTCGCCAGCATGTTCTGCACCCGGCCGATCGCCAGTTCGTTGCCGGGAATCTGCTTCGAGGAATAGATGACCAGATCACCCTTCTCGAGCTTGATCTGCGGGTGGCTGCCATCGGCGATGCGGCTCAGCGCGGCGGCGGGCTCGCCCTGCGCGCCGGTGCAGAGCACCAGCACCTTGCCCGGATCCATGTTGGCAGCGGCCTCCCAGCTCAGCGTCGGCGGCATGTCCTTGAGGTAGCCGGTGGCCTTGGCGACCTGGGTGATGCGGTCCATCGAGCGGCCGGCCAGCACCAGATGACGGCCGGTCTCCTTGGCGACAAAGCCCAGCGTGGCGAGCCGCGCCGCGTTGGAGGCAAAGGTGGTGACGACCACGCGCCCGGTCTTGCGGGCCTTGACGACCTTCAGCAGCCCGGCGCGCACATCCGTCTCGCTGCCCGAAGCCTCGGTGTTGAAGACGTTGGTGGAATCGCCGACCATGGCGAGGACGCCACTGTCCCCGATGGCGGTCAGTTCCGCCGCGCTGGCCGGGTTGCCGAGCAACGGGCCATCATCGAGCTTCCAGTCCCCGGTGTGGAAAATCCTGCCATAGGGCGTGTCAATGACAAGCGCGTTGCCCTCCGGAATCGAGTGCGCCAGCGCGACGTAACGAAAGCCGAAATCGCCAAGCTGCAGCGTGCCGCCCATCGGAATGATGTGCAGCTTCACTTCCTTGGAGAGGCCCTCTTCATCGAGCTTCTTGCGGATGAGGCCGGCGGTGAACGGCGTCGCATAGAGCGGCACGCCCAGATCGGCCGCGAGATACGGAATGGCGCCGATATGGTCCTCATGGCCATGGGTGAGGACGATGCCGAGCAGATCCTTGGCGCGCTCCTCGATGAAGCTCAGGTCCGGCAGCACCAGATCGACGCCAGGGTAGGACGGATCGGCAAAGGTCATGCCGAGATCGACCATCACCCACTTGCCGTTGCAGCCGTAGAGATTGACATTCATGCCGATCTCGCCTGAACCGCCAAGCGGCAGGAAGATCAGTTCTTTTCCAGGTTTCATTAAGTTTTTTTCTTTTCGTTCAGTGTGTTGATGCGGATAAGCCCGCGAATGGTAAGGTCGCCATCAACGGCGTCGATGGCCGATGTGTGACGGTGAAACAATGTGGCAAGACCGCCAGTCGCAATAACCTTGGCAGGAGCGCCCAGCTCTGCCCCAATCCGCGCCACCAGGCCTTCGATCAGGCCGACATAGCCCCAGAACACCCCGGATTGCATGGCATGGACCGTGCCCTTGCCGATCACCCCCAGCCCTTCGGCCGGCGGCTCCACGGCGATGCGCGGCAGCTTCGCTGCTGCCATATATAGGGCATCCATCGACAGATTGATACCCGGAGCGATAACGCCGCCCACATAGGCCCCGTCCACCACCACATCAAAGGTGGTCGCGGTGCCGAAATCGACGATGACCAGATTGCCCGCATGCTCGGCCTGCGCGGCGACCGCATTGACGATCCGGTCCGCCCCCACTTCAGCCGGATTCGGCATGTCGATGCGCAGGCCATACTCCAGCCCCTGCGCGACCACGATCGGCTCGACATTGAAATATTTGCGGCACAGGCGCTGCAGGTTGAACAGCGTCGGCGGCACCACCGTCGCGATGATCGCGGCATCGATGAGCGTGCGCTCCACGCCCTCCAGCTGCATCAGCTGGTGCAGCCACACGGCATATTCATCGGCCGTGCGCTGGCCATCGGTGCTGATCCGCCAGCGCCAGCGGATGGCCTCCCCCTCGCAGATGGCAAAGACGATATTGGTATTGCCGACATCGATGGCGAGCAGCATCAGGTGTCTCCCAAGCTTCCGGGTAGAGGCATCATAGCGCAAAAACCTCGCCGGCATGGATGGCGCGCACGCTGCCGTCATCGAGCCGCAGCGCCAGCGCGCCATCGGCATCGATACCATCGAACCGGCCCTCGATGCTCTCCGTACCAAGCCGGGCGACAACGCGCTCGCCCAGCCCGGCCGCCTGCTCAAGCCAGCGGCTGCGGATGGGCGCAAAGCCCTGCGCCTCCCAAAGCCCGCGATATTCGGCAAAGGCCGTCATCAGCGCCTGCACCACGGCCAGCGGCGCCGGGTTGCCAAGGCCGGCAGCAGCAAGCGAGATCGCCGGCCGCTCGGTATCGGCCGGATGCTGCGCAATGTTGGCGCCAAAGCCGATGATGAGGTGCTGCCCGCTGCGCTCAAGCAGGATGCCCGAAACCTTGGCGCCATCGAGCAGCAGGTCATTGGGCCATTTCAGCCTGATGCGCGCATCGGCAGCGCCGCTTGCCGCCACCAGCGCCGTGCGCAGCGCCAGCGCGGCTACAAAGGAGAGCTGCTGGGCCGGCGGCTCCGCAAGGGGGTGGACAAGAACCGAGGCCATCAGGTTTCCGGCGCCGTCGTTCCAGGCGCGGCCACGGCGGCCACGGCCCGCCGTCTGCTTGTCAGTGAGCACCCAATGCCCATCGGGCAGCGTATCGGCGCGGGCCAGCAGCCAGTCGTTCGTCGAGCCCACCTCGGCGAGGTGGGTCAAATTCGCGCCGGTCAACTAGCCGCCGATCTGGAACAGCGAGGCGGACGCACGCGAAGCCGCCGCGACCAGCGGGGTCATCACCAGCATGCCGATGGGCGAGCAGAACAGTGCCGCCGCGGCAATCATCGCGCCATTGGTGCGGCCGCCCTCGCTGGTCACCGCCACGCCCGGCGCATCGAAATACATGATCTTGACCAGACGCAGGTAATAATAGGCCGCGACCACCGAGGCGACAAAGCCGATGAGCGCCAGCGGCACGAGCCCGGCCGCGACCGCCGCCTGGAACACCGCGAACTTCGGCCAGAATCCGAGAAGCGGCGGAATGCCGGCAAGGCTGAACATGAAGATCGCCAGCGCCGCCGCCAGGCCCGGCCGCACCCGTGACAGGCCGGCGAGATCGCTCATCAGCTCAACCGGCGCACCATCGGCGCGGCGCAGCTGCAGGACGACGAGGAAGCTGCCCAGCGTCATGGCGAGATAGACGGAGGTGTAGAACAGCAGCGCCTCGATGCCGAGCGGCGTGGCAGCGGCAAGCCCGACCAGCGCAAAGCCGATATTGGCGATGGAGGAGTAAGCCAGCAGCCGCTTGATGTTGGTCTGGCCGATGGCGGCCACCGCCCCCAGCACCATCGAGGCGATGGAGAGGAAGATGATGATCTGCTGCCAATCGATGATCATCGGGCCGAAGCCGACGACCAGCACGCGGACCAGCAGGCCGAGCGCCGCGGCCTTCGGGGCTGCCGAGAAGAAGGCGGCGACGGGAGTCGGCGCGCCTTCGTAAACGTCCGGCGTCCACATATGGAACGGCACGGCCGAGATCTTGAAGGCGAGCCCGGATAGGATGAACACCAGGCCGAACAGCACGCCCAGCGAGCGCTCGCTCTGGCCACCGAGCACGGCGTGGATGACATCGAAATTGGTGGTGCCGGCAAAGCCGTAAACCAGTGTGCAACCATAGAGCAGGATGCCCGAGGCCAGCGCGCCGAGCACGAAATACTTCAGCCCAGCCTCCGAGGAGCGCGCCTCGCCGCGGTGGAACGCCGCGAGCACATAGGCCGCAAGGCTCTGCAATTCGAGGCCGACATAGAGCGACAGCAGATCATTTGCCGAGACCATCATGCACATGCCGAGCGTGGCGAGCATGAGCAGCACCGGATACTCGAAGCGGCCGGTTTTTGCGGTGGCGAGATAGGGCAAGGCCAGCAGCATCGAGGCGCCGGCGGACACGAGGATCAGCACCTTGAGGAACGCCGAGAAGCCATCGGCCACATACATGCCCTCGAAGGCCAGCATCGGGGCAAGCGGATCATCAAGCAGCGTGAAGCCGGCGATGGCGAGGATCAGCACACTCACCCAGGTCAGGGCTGCGAGGGCCTTGTCCCGCCCGCCAAAGGTGCCGAGCATGAGGATGAACAGCGAGCCGGCGGTGAGCACGGCCTCGGGGGCGGCAACGCTGATCGAGGCGAAGGTGGGATGCATCAGTGAGCCGCTTCCATGGCGTTATGGGCCGCGACCGGCGCTGCGTTCGGCGCTGCGTTCGGCACTGGGGGCAAACCGCGCACGATGGTCATGTCTGTCGGCAAGGTTGCGAGCGCACGGCCTTCGAGGCGGCCGAGGATGCTGGCGATGGCCGGCTTCATCGGGTCCTGGAAACTGGCGGGGTAGATGCCCATCCACAGCACCGCGGCCACGATGGGCGCCAGGATCGCCACTTCACGCACGGAAAGATCGGGCATGGCGCGCGTATCTTCCCCGGCAGCAGCGCCGAACACCACGCGGCGATAGAGCCAGAGCATATAGGCCGCGCCGAGGATGATGCCGGTCGTCATCACCAGCGTCGCCCAGGTCGAGGTCTGGTACAGGCCGATCAGCACCAGGAACTCGGCGACGAACCCGCTGGTCGCCGGCAGTCCGACGGACGCCATGGTGAAGAACATGAACATCAGCGCATATTTGGGCATGGTATCGGCAAGGCCGCCATAACGGGCGATCTCGCGCGTGTGCAGCCGATCGTAGATGACGCCGACGCACAGGAAGAGCGCACCCGAGACAAGGCCATGGCTGAGCATCATCATCAGCGAGCCTTCGATGCCCTGCTGGTTGAGCGCGAACAGCCCGGCCGTGACGAACGCCATATGGGCGATGGACGAATAGGCGATAAGCTTCTTCATATCGGACTGCACCAGCGCGACGAGCGAGGTGTAGACCACGGCCACCATCGAGAGACCCAGCACCAGCCAGATGAGCTGCGCCGAAGCATCCGGGAACATCGGCAGCGAGAAGCGCACAAAGCCGTAGCTGCCAAGCTTGAGCAGCACGCCGGCCAGGATGACCGAGCCGGCGGTCGGCGCTTCCACGTGCGCATCCGGCAGCCAGGTGT
>DIUN01000039.1 GCA_002423025.1 Sphingomonadales bacterium UBA6157
TCGCCGGCCGCGTGCGCAACATGCGGATCTATGATGGACCATCGGAGGTGCACCGGATGGTGGTGGCGCGGCAGCTTATGGACACCCGCAGCCGCTAGAGTTTTTTGCAGTCAAGTGGAGTCAGCGCCGGCCCGCTCCCCCGCCCGGCCACCCACAGCGTACACTGGAATTGGGTGGCCGGGCGGGGGAGCGGGCCGGCGCCGACTACCTGCAAAAAACCGCTAATCCTGCTCCCCCGCCTCGGGCTTGAGCCCATAGGGCGCCACCAGCTTCCACACATGGGGCGGCACCATGGCCTTCATCCGGCGCGGCTTTTCGCGGCGCAGGTGGAGGATGGTCTCGATCGCCTTCATTTCCACGCGCGCCCGGCCGAACTCCAGCCCTTTGGGCCCCACGCGCGGCATCAGCCAGCCAACGATGGGCCGCAGCCACTTCGGCATGCGGCGCAGCGGCAGCCCGCCGGCGGAGCGTTCGGTATTGGCCATGAAGCCCTTTACCGGACCGGCGCGGTTGCCGGCGTTTTCGGGCGCGCCGGTCTTCAGCTCATCGCCCAGCAGTGCGATCAACTCGCTGCCGCGCTCGTTGCGCACGATCAGCCATTGCTCGCCGGTGCCGCCCATATAGCCCACTGTGATGTCCGCCAGCGCATTGGTGTAATCGACACAGGTGCGGCAGGTGAGCGGGAAAAAGTCCGGCCGCAGATCGGACAGTGGCAGCATCAGGAACGGAATGGCTTTCTTTCGTCCGTCCTCGAAGCGCAGCTCGACATGATAATCGGCGCGGAACTCAAGGTAGGTAATCGTCTCCGGCTTGTCGGAGAGCAGCCCGAGGAACTCGTGGAAATTCGCCGTCGTGGTATTGTCCGAGCAGGGCGTGCCGATAACGTAGAGCCGCTCGAAGCCGAGGCTTTTCTCCAGCGCCCGCAGCGCATGGACCTGGCAGGGGATGCCGATGATGGCGACGCGCTTGTAGCCACGCGCGCGCGCCGGCTCGAGCAGCGCCAGCAGCGGTGCATAGCCCATGCGCATGCCACGCACCTGCGCCATGCCCTCGGCCTTGGTGACGATAACGGGCACCGGCTTCCACTTGTCATCGGCATCCGGCGCCATGGTCAGCACCGCGTCCACCGCGCCGGTTTCCAGCAGCTTCTCGCCGATGCGGCTGGTGATGCCTGTCCATTGCGCGCCCTCGATCGGGGCTTTCAACGAGGCGCGGAGCAACTGGCGGAATGGCCCGAAGAACAGCTCATCGGGCTTGGCTTCATCGCGCGCCCGGCCGTGGACGCGCGCCTCCATGGCGGCATAATCGGGCTTGATGAACTGGCAGGCGCTGCCGCACTGCTGCGGCTCGGCGAGGCGGGAGACGCCGCAATCCGTGCACAGGCCGCGCGGCGCGGCCTCGCGCAGCGGCGGCGCCCACACCGGCTGCGCAGGATCATCAAGGCTCACGAAATCATTCCCCACGCCATCATGTGACGCCAGCCTAGCCGCTGGTCGCAGAGATGCAATCCGCCACCGCTACATCTTCAGGGCGGATTGATAGCCGGTCATTTCCAGATAGCCGCGCCCGCCCGGCACCCGCACCGCGCCCTCCCAGTAGACCGGCCCACCGCCGCGTCGGCTATCCAGCTCCTGATCGTCGAACAGTGGCGTAACGGGGATGTCGCGCGGCTTGCCATCGAGCGTCACCCGCACCACCTGCGCCACCGGATAGGTTGCGCCGGTGCGCGCCGAGCGCCAGCGCCGGCCGGGCAGGAACCGCACATCGCCCGGCCCCAGCACTGTCATCCGGCCATCAGCGCGGCGCAGCGAGCCGCCGGCCCACACCGCGCCACCCTTGGCGTTGCGCACCTGAAACAGCGTCAGGGCGCCGCCATCGTCCAGGTTCAGCCCCAGCCAGTCCCAGCCCACGGCCGCCGGGTTGAGCAGCTTGGAAGACCATTCCCGGTCCATCCAGGCCGTGCCTGTCACGGCCTCGCGCTTGCCGCCGCGCACCAGCGTGCCGGCCACGCGCAGCTGCGGCAGGCTGTAGTAATGGCTGGCCTCCGCCGGGCTTGGGCCCTTGCGGCTGTAGCCGGCCTGGCCCTGCAGCAGCACCGGCTGCGTGGGTGCCAGCATCAGGTCCAGCGCAAAGCTGCGGCCCTGCACGCGCGTGGCGATGCGGCCATCGGCGCGGCGCACCATCCGCCACTCATCGAGCACGATCTTCATGTCCCCGGTCGCCGCCTCGGCTAGGCCGAAGCCCTGCCGGGCGATGCGCTGGGCGTGGAGCAGCTTGCCGGTGGCCGGGTCCGAGATCGCGGCATGGGCGAACAGGATCTGCCGGGGCGCAAAGGCGCTGGGGTTGGCGGTGTCGATTGGCGGCCGGGTGCGGAAGAAGGTCACCTGAAAGCCCAAGTCCTCGCCTTTTGCGGTCTTCAGCCAGCCGGTGACATACCACCATTCGGTGCGGAACTGCGGGTGGGCACCATGGTCGGCCGGGAAGCGCAGCGCCACGCCGGGCTTGACCACCGCATAGGGTGCGCTGGCCGGCGCGGCGGCGCCGAGCAGCAGCAGAAAGACGAGAGCCAGCAGCCGCATCACCAATCCTGCCGCACGGCGCGAACGGCATCGGCAGAGAGCGCCTTGCGCCCGGCCAGCACCGCGGTGCCGGCTGCCGCGCTCACCAGCGCGGCCACCAGCCCGGCGAACAGCCCCCAGGGCAGCCGTGTGTCCATGGTCCAGTGGAAGCTCTGCGGGTTGACGACATGGATCAGCACTTGCGCCATCATCAGCCCCAGCCCCAGCCCGGCGATCACGCCGACAAGGCCGAGCAGCGCGCCCTCGGTGGCCAGCATCATCATGATCTGCCGGCGCTTGACGCCGATATGGCGCAGCATGCCAAACTCCCGCGCCCGCGCCAGTGTCTGGGCGGAAAAGGTGGTGGCGACGCCGATCAGCCCGATGATGATGGCGATGGCCTCCAGCGCATAGGTGACGGCAAAGCTGCGATCGAAGATCCGCAGCGCCATCGCCCGCATCTGGCGTGGCTGTGCGAACATTGTTTGTGATCTCAGCTGATCGGGCAGCCGCGCGCGCAACGCGTCCGTCACGGCTGAAACGCTGGCGCCCGGGGCCACATCGATCGCAGCTTCGGTCTTGCTGGCATCGCCGGTCAGCCGCTCGAAATCGGCGGTATCGAGGGTGATGGCGCCGAACTGCCGGGCGTAATCTCGCCAGACGCCGGCCACGAACACCCGCTGCTTGCCGCTGGCCAAGGGCAGGGTCACATGGTCCCCCGGTGCCAGGCCATAAAGCCAGCCCATCGGCTCGGAAATATAGGCGGCTGTCTCGCCCGCCGGCACCGGCACCGGATCGCCAAGCAGCGGCATGCGCGCGCCGGGGTCCGCCGCGTTCACCGGCTGGCCGCTGAGGATGACAGCGGGAAGCTCGGGTGAGAGCCGCAGCGGCATCTGCCGGACAAAATGCACGCTGCCGACACCAGGCGTTGCGGCAAGCCGCGCCTGCGCCGCCATGTCCAGCCCGCCGGCCTCGGCGCCCTCCACGTGCAGATAAATGTCGGAGGGCAGGATCTGCACCAGCCAATCATCCACCGAGCCGCGAAAGCTTGTCACCATCACCGCCATCGCCACCATCAGGCTGGTGCTGGCGACAATGCCGCACAGCGCCACGGCGGCCGCGCCCGGCGCCCCCCACAGGCGCTTGAGCGCGAGGTCGATAGCCGGTGGCCATTCGGCGCGCAGCAGCGGCGCCAGCAGCATGCGGGCAAGGAACGGCATGGCCGCCACGCCGCCGGCCAGCAGCAGCGCCATGGCGGCATAGCCAAGCAGCGGCAGGCCGAACAGCGGCGGGCCGAGCGCCGCCAGCCCGCCGGCGGCGAGCAGCGCCAGCCCCGGCCAGGAGCGCGGCTGGCGGCGCGGGTCCGTGGCATCACCGCTGGCCTTGAGCGCCACGGCGGGCTGGGCACGCGCAGCGGCGCGCGCCGGCAACAGGCTGCTCAGCACCGCCACGCCCACGCCCAGCGCCGCAAACGCCAGGGCGGCCAGCGGCGGAAAGCGCAGGTGCACCGTGCCTTCCGGAAAATAGCCGCCGCCAAGGTCGCCGCCGAGCAGCGTAACCGCGAGGTCGGCGAGGCCATAGCCCAATGCAATGCCGACGCCGGCGCCGATCAGCCCGAGCACGGCGCCCTCTGCCACCACCTGCGCCACCAGCGCGCGGCGGCGCAGGCCGAGCACACGGAGCAGCGCAAACTGCCCGCTGCGCCGCGCCACCGAGAGCGATTGCGCCGAGAACACCAGGAAGCCGCCAGTGAGCAGCGCCACCATCGCCAGCATCTCGAGGTTGACGCGATAGGCGCGGGACAGGCTGTCACTGCGCTGCGCCTCGCTACGGGCGGTCACGATCTCGGCATCGTGCGGCAGGATGGCGGCAAGCGCCTGTTCCACCCGCGCTGCATCGGCGCCCTCCGCCAGCCGCACATCGATGCGCTGCAAGCGGCCAAGCTGGCCAAAGCGCCATTGGGCGTCGGCAATGTCGATCACCGCCAGTGCCTGGTCCTCGCCGGCACCGGCCAGCACCCCGGCGATGGTGAAGCTGCGGCTGTGGCCGGCGGCGGTGAGCGAAAGCCGGTCGCCGGGCTTTTTGCCGGTGGCGGCAAGCGCGGCGCGCGAGAGGAAAATCGCATCCGGATCAAGCCCGCTGGCCCGGCCGGGGCCGTTGATGGGCATGCCGATCAGGCTGGGCGTGACGCTGGCGGCGCGCAGCCCATCTAGCCCGAGCAGGGTGATGCGCTGGCGGCCATTGCCGGCGTTGAACTCGGGTGTGCCGGCATCGCTGTGCCGGGCAGCGAGGGACACGACGGGGCTGGCGCCCGCCACGCCGGGCAGCCGCGCCACCTTGGGGTAAAGCGCCTCATCGAAGCCGGCGGGGGTGAGGCCATGGACCTGCAGATCGGCCGCGCCGTTCACCGTGCTGATGGCGCGGGCAAAACTGTCGAGCGCCGTGCGGTTGACGAGGTGGACAGCGAAGCCAAGCGCCACGCCCACGGCAATGGCCAGCGCACCGATGATGACGCGCGCCGGGTGCGCCCGCCACTCCCCCAGCACCAGCCAGCGCGCAGCAAGCGGCGGCAGCGCCGCGCTGGCCTCAGCCGCCACCGGCGGGTGCCCGTTCCGAGAGCCCCGAGCGGCCAAGCACCAGCGCCCGGTCCGCCACTGCGGCGGCGCGATCCGAATGGGTGACGATCACGGCGGCAGCACCGGAGGCTTTCACTTCAGCCAGCAGAAGCGCCAGGATGCGCTCGGCGGTCTCCGGGTCGAGGTTGCCGGTCGGTTCATCAGCCAGGATCAGCGCCGGGCCATGCACCAGCGCCCGGGCGATGGCGATGCGCTGCAGTTCCCCGCCGGAGAGCTGTGCGGGATAATCACCGCCGCGCCCGCCCAGCCCGACCTTGCCAAGCATCGCCTCGGCGCGCGCCAACGAAGGGGTGCGCGCGCCGCCGGCCAGCACCAGCGGCAGCGCAATATTCTGGCACAGCGTCAGGTGCGGCAGGATATGAAAGGCCTGGAAGACAAAGCCGATCCTGTCACGCCGCAGCAGGGTGCGGGCATCATCATCGAGCGCCGCCAGCCCGGCGCCGGCAATGGCGATTTCGCCGCCATCAAGGCTGTCCAGCCCGGCTATGAGATTGAGCAATGTCGATTTGCCGACCCCCGATTCGCCCATGATCGCCACCACCTCGCCCGGCGCCACGGCAAGATCGAGGCCGGAAAACAGCACGCGTCCGCCCGGCACGGCCTTGGTCAGGCCGCGCACATCGAGCACGGGCGCAGCGCTCTGGCGCAGGAGAGGATCGGCTTTTGCCATCTGTTCCTCTTAGCGGAAGCGGCGCGGCAAAATCATTATCCGCGCCGGGGTGTGGCACCATGCCCCTTATCCTGGCGCGTTCAGCCGGGCGAGGAGGGCTGCGGCAGGCCCGGCGGCAGCCGTTTCCAATGCCGCCTCCAGCGCGCGATAGTCTGCCAGCACGGCTTCGCCCAAGGGGGTGAGGCCAGCGCCGCCGCCATGCGCACCGCCGCGTGCCGCGTGGACCAGCGGGCCCGGCCAGCAGGCGTTGAGGGTTTCCACCATGTCTCGCGTGCGGCGGTAGCTCAGGCCGAGAGAGCGACCGGCCGCCGCTATCGAGCCGGTGGCGGCAATGGCGGCGAGCAGGTCCGCCTTGCCGGGACCCATGGCGATGGCCTCGCCGCACATGAGCTGGGCCTTGAGCTTGAGGCGTGGGGGTGGCGCGTCCATGGCGGCACCTTACGCCCTCAGTTGACAGCGCGGCAAACTCGCTGCGATGTGCGCCGGTGGACACAACGCTCTCCCGTCGCGCGGCGCTCGCCCTGCCTCTGCTGCTCGCCGCCCCGGCGCGCGCGGCGGACGACGTGCCGAATATTGCGGCGGCGGCAGACCTCCGGCTGGCGCTGGACGCCATCGCTGCGGATTTCCGGCACAGCACCGGCAAGCAGGTGCGGATCAGCTATGGCTCGTCGGGCAACCTGACCGGCCAGTTGCTGGGCGGCGCGCCGTTCCAGCTCTTCCTCTCGGCGGATGAGGCCTATGTGGCGCGGCTGGCAGCGGCGGGGCGCACCGTGGATGCAGGGCAGCTTTATGCGATCGGCCGGCTGGCGCTGGTGGCGCGCCGCGGTGGTGGCTTTAGGGTCGATGCGCGGCTGCTGGGGCTGCGGGCGGCGCTGGCGCAGGGGCGCATCAAGCATTTCGCCATCGCGAACCCCGCGCACGCGCCCTATGGCCAGCGCGCTCGCGAGGCACTCATCGGCCAGAAGCTCTGGCCTGACCTGCAGCGGCGCCTGGTGCTTGGTGAGAATGTCGCGCAGGCACTGCAGTTCGTGCTGGTTGGCGGGGCGGAGGCCGGCATCGTTTCGCTGGCGCTGCTGCGCGATCCGGCAGTGGCGCCGCGTCTTGATGCTGCGGTGCTGCCGGCCAGCTGGCACCGTCCGCTGCGCCAGCGCATGGTGCTGATGCGGGGCGCCGGCACGACGGCGCGGGCGTTTCAGGGCTTTCTGCAGACACCGCAGGCGCGCCAGGCCTTTGTCCGCCACGGCTTCACGCTGCCTGGCGAGGCCGGCTGATGGATTATGTCGCGCTGCGCCTGTCATTGCTGCTGGCGCTGCTCACGGTGGCGGCGCTGCTGCCGCTGGCGCTGATCATCGGCCATTGGCTCGCCACCACGCGCTGGCGCGGCCGGCACCTTGCCGAGGCGGCACTCACCCTGCCGCTGGTGCTGCCGCCCACCGTCATCGGCTTTTACCTGCTGGCCGCGATCAACCCGGCCAGCCCGGCGGGTGCGCTCTGGGAGGCGCTGTTCGGCCGCCAATTGGCCTTCAGCTTTTCAGCGATTCTCATCGCGTCGATCTTCGTCAACCTGCCCTTTGCCATCCAGCCGGCGCAGCGCGCCTTCGAGGCGGTGCCGGCAGACCTGCGCGATGCCGCCGCCACCTGTGGCATGGCGCCGTTCACCGCCTTTGTCCGCATCACCTTGCCGCTGGCCTGGCCTGGCATCCTCACCGGCGCCATCCTGGCCTTTGCCCATACGCTGGGCGAGTTCGGCGTGGTGCTGATGGTCGGCGGCGCCATCCCCGGCGAAACGCGAACCCTGAGCCTGGCCATCTATGATCGGGTGCAGGCCTTTGACATGGCGGCTGCGGGCCAGATGTCCGCTGTGCTGCTCGCCATCAGCCTTGCCGCTGTCGCTGCCAGCTTCCTGCTTTCGGCCCGCCGCCGCTGACATGCTGGAGATCGCCCTCAGCTCTCCCGGCCCGATCCCGCTCGATGCCCGGCTGGCGCTTGCGGCCGGGGAGATTGTTGCCCTTGTCGGTCCCTCGGGAGCCGGAAAAACCACGCTGCTGCGCGCCATCGCCGGGCTGCACGCGCCGGTTTCGGGCCGCATCATCGCCAATGGCACGCCTTGGCTGGACAGTGCCGCTGGCGTCACGCTGCCGCCGCACCAGCGCCGCGCCGGCTTTGTCTTTCAATCCTATGCGTTGTTCCCGCACCTGACGGCGTTGCAGAACATCATGGCCGCCCTGCCCAAGGGCGCCGGCCAGCGGACCACCGCCGAGGCGCTGCTCGCCGAAATGGGTCTCGCCGATCTCGCCGGCCGCCTGCCGGCAGCGCTGTCCGGTGGCCAGCAGCAGCGCGTCGCGCTGGCCCGCGCCCTGGCCCGCGCGCCGGATGTGCTGCTGCTCGATGAGCCGTTCGCCGCCACGGATCGCCCGGTGCGCCGCGCGCTTATCGCGCTGCTCGCCCGGCTGCGCGCCCGCGCGCCGATGCTCATCGTGACGCATGATATCGAGGACGCAGCGCTTGTGGCGGATCGGCTGTGCCTGATCGAGGGTGGCGAGACGGTGGAGACCGGCGCTACCGCTACTCTTCTTGGCGATCCGCAAAGCCGCCTGCGCCGTTGGCTGGATGGCCCGCCCGGCGAAGGCTGAGCCGAGCGCCGTTCACTCCGGATCGGGAGCCGGCGCCTTGTCCCCACGGTCACCATTGCCGCCGCGGTCACCATTTCCACGGTCGATGCCCGGCGCGCCACGATCGCCATTGCCGCGGTCAATCCCCGGCGCGCTGCGGTCGCCGTTGCCGCGGTCGATGCCGGGCGCGCTGCGATCCCCATTTCCACGGTCGATGCCCCTGTCACCGTTGCCCCTGTCGGCACCGCTGCTGTCAATTGCCATGAGGGTTTCGGGCGCGCTGGAGAAGGCTGGCGAGAGCGAGCGCCGCACGGCGCGCGGCGGTGCAACGGAAAGCGAAAGGGTCGAAGCCGGTGTCTCGTGCATGGTGCCGTCTCCTGTTGGCCGATAAAAAGTCTATTCGAAGCCCAGCGTCTTTAGCAAATTGTTAAACTCCGGCGCCTTGCGCAGCGGGTCGAGCAAGGGGTCGTTGCGCAGGTAGATCAGCCCGGCGTCACCCTCGGCCAGAGCCCGCGCCAGCGCTGCCAGCGCCTCTGCCGGCTTGCCCCATTGTGCCAGAACCTGCGCCTGCTGGTAGAGGCTGTTGTCGCCATGCTCGGCCATGAGCCGCGCCAGTGCCGCCTGCGCCTCCGCTGTGCGGCCCTGCCTTTGCGCCACGATGGCGATGCCGGTGAGCCCGAACAGGGTGTTCGGTTCGGCGGCATAAGCGGCCTCGGCAGCCTTCACATCGCCCAGCATGAGGTGCGCCGCACCCAGCGCCGAGCGGGCGACGCCCATGCGCGGGTTGAGCTCCAGCCCGCGCAGCACCGGCGGGATCGACTGGGCATAGCGCCGCGCCGAATATTCCACCTCGCCGACCAGCCGGAAAATGCGGGCATTGAGCGGATCAAGCTCGGCTGAGCGCATGATGGCGGTGCGCGCGACATCGAAGCGCCCGGCGCGGGCGCTGTAGAGCGCAAAGCGGCTGAGCACATCGGCATCGCCCGGCCCCAGCGCATAGGAGCGATCATAGGGTTCGCGCGCCGCCTTGGCATCCAGCTTGCCGTTGAACAGCGCGAAGCCCAGCGCCGAATGCACCTCTGGGCTTTGCGGGGAGAGGCCCACAGCGCGGTTGGCGGCGGCCAGCGCCTCGACATAGGTGGCGCGGCGGGCGGCCCCTTGCGCATATTGGTTGCCGATTACGGTAAGCGTGCGCGCCCGGGCGGCATGGGCGTTGCCATAGAGGGGATCAGCGGCGATCGCAGCGTCAAAGCCGGCAAGCGCGGCGCGGTCGCTGGCTTCGTCGATGCCCTGCTCGAAAAGGTCCTTGCCGCGCAGATAGGCATCATAGGCGGCCACGTTCGCGGTGCCGCCGGTCGCGCTGGCCGTGCTGCTGGCCGTTTGCCGGGTGCCGCCATCCTTGAGGACTTCGGCAACCAGCGCCGCTGTCACCGCGCCGGAAATCTCGTCCTGCACGGCAAAGATGTCGGTGAGCGGGCGGTTGAAGCTCTGCGACCAGCGGCTGAAGCCCGAGGCGCCATCGATCAGTTCGGCGGAAATCCGCACCATGTTTCCGGCGCGCCGCACATTGCCATCCAGCAGGTAGGTCACGCCCAGCGCGCTCGAGATGGCGCGCGCATCTTCCTTCCGCTCGCGGAATTTGTTCGAGGAGGCCTGCGCCGCCACCTTGAGCAATGGGTTGCGGGCGAGGCCGGCGCGCACTTCGGCCGCCAGCCCATCCGAAAAATAGGCCTGCGCCGGATCACCACTGATGTTGATGAACGGCAGCACCGCCACGCTGTTGGCGGTGGCTTTCGCCGGGCCGCCAAGACCGTTCCACAGCGCATAGCCGCTGCCCAGCCCGATGATGGCGGCGCCGCCACCAAGCAGCAGGCGCCGGTCAATGCCGGCTTCGCGCCGCCTGGTGGCAGGCGGCGCCGGTGCATCGTGCAACGCCGCCACGGCGCGGAGCAGGCTGTCCACCGCGGCGTCGCCGGGCTTCAGTCGGGCGCGCGAGATATCGATGGTCTGGAACTGACGGAAGCCAAGTGGCGGCTCGCTGCCATCGAGCGAGAGTGGCACCAGACAGCGCCGGTCCCGGCCGCGGGTGGCTTCATCATGCACCCAATGCGAGGCAACGGAGGTGCGGGACCACAGCACCACCACGGCGCGGGCACCCTCCAGCGCCGCCTCGGTGGTGCGCGAAAAGCGATCGCCGCCTTCCAGCAGCCCGTCCCACCACAGCGTGTAGCCGGCGTCCTCGAGCAGCTTGATGATCGGCAGAACCCGCTTCCGGTCCTCGCGCGAATAGCTGACAAAGATGCTCGCGGCGCTGCTGCCTGCTGGTTCAACCCCGGCTGTCATCCGCTGGCTCTTGGCCCTCTCACTGTCGCCCCCCGGCGTATTGGCGCAGCATTGATTCTAGGCGCTTGCCGGGCGGGCAACAAGGGGCAGGCGGCAGCGTGCGGGAATGGCTTGTTGCGCTGCGTTGGCACGCTAGGATGGCCCATGCCCGCCAGCCTCCGCCCGTTCGCCTCCTTGCCGCTTCCGGCGCCGCGCCTGTGCCTGGGCATTACCGGCCATCGGGAGAGCAATGCGGTTTTCCAGGCCAACCAGGCGGCCATTGGCGCGGCTCTGGCGAGCATCTTCACGCTCATCGAGGCGGCGGTCGGCCCGCGTGCCGCCAGCACCCGGCTGCACTCGCTGTTCGCCCATGGCGCGGATTTCATGGCGCTGGAGCAGGCGCTGCAGCGCGGCTGGGAGGTGGCGGCGCCACTGCCCTTCGGCCTCGCGCTCAACATCGCCATCAATGCCCATCCGGAGAGCGCCGCCGATGCAGAGGCGCTGCTCGCGGGCCGGGCCGCTGCCAGCCCCGTTGTCGAGGCGCGCGCCACAGCCATGCGCGGGCTGGCCGGCCGGGTCCGCCGGTTCGAGATGGCTGAGCAGGACGGGACGCTGGCTGCCATGTTCGCCGCCATGCTCGCCGCGCCCGGTGATGCTGTTGCGGCAGCCGCCTTCTCGGCACTGGCCTCGGAGCGGGTGGCGGCGGCTGGCCGCGTCATGATCGAGCAATCGGATTTCGTCATCGCCATCTGGGATGGCGTCACCCCCGGTGCTGTCGGCGGCACTCGCCACACCATGGCGGCCGCGCTGGAGCAGGGCGCGCCGGTGCTGTGGGTCGACGCCAGGGCCCCATCCTGCTGGCGTATCCTGCGCTCGCCCGAGGCGCTGTTCAGCCCCGGCCCCGCCCAGTCCGAGGCCGATGTGCAGGCGCTCATCGCCGGCTTCACCAGCCCGCCGGGAGGCGATGCCGATGATCGTGCCGCGCGCTTCCACACCGAGCAATGGCATGCCCAAAGCAGCCGGCGCTTCCATGCCTATCGCCGCGTCGAGGCCGTGTTCGGCGGCGGGCGGGCCTTGGCCAGCCTGCGCCAGACCTATGAAGCGCCCGATGCCATCGCCAGCGGCTCGGCAGCGCCGTTGCTGGCCAGCGCCAGGGCGCTTCCCGGCGGCGATGCCGGACTCATCGGCCGCGTCGAGGCCGAGGTGCTGCGCCGCTTCGCCTGGGCCGATGGCCTCTCCACCTATCTGTCGGATGCCTATCGCGGTGGCATGGTGATGAACTTCCTGCTCTCGGCCTTCGCCATCATCGGTGGCGCGGCCTATCTGCCGCTGGTGGCGGTCGAGTGGAAATGGCCGTTCGCGCTGTTCGAGCTGGCGCTGCTCGGCTCCATTCTGCTCATCACCGGCATCGGCCGCAAGCGCCGCTGGCATGGCCGCTGGTTCGAGACGCGGCGCGTGGCGGAATATCTGCGCCATGCGCCGATCATGCTGCTGCTCGGGGTGGCGCGTGCGCCGGGCCGCTGGCCGCGCGGCTCCGAGACGCAATGGCCCGAGCATCACGCCCGGCTGGCGCTGCGCGCGCTCGGCCTGCCGGCGATGGTGGTGTCCCAGGCCTATCTCCGGACTGCGCTGGAGACGCTGCTGCTGCACTACATCACAGGGCAGCAGCGTTATCACACCGCCAAGGCCCGGCGGCTGACGCGGGTGCACCATGGTCTCGACCATGCCTCGGAGCGGATGTTCATGCTCGCCGTGGCTTCAGTGAGTCTTTACCTGCTTCTGGTGGCAGGCGGCGCGCTGGGCATCGTGCCGGCGGCGTTCGGCGCCAGCGCTTCCAAGGCCTTCACCTTTCTCGGCGTCGCCCTGCCGGCACTGGGCGGCGCTTTTGCGGGCATCCGCTACTTTGGAGATTTCGAGCGCTTTGCCGCCATCTCCGAGGTGACGGCGGAGAAGCTGGAAGCGCTGGAACAACGGGCCTCGCTGCTGCTCGCGGATCCGGCCATTGCGCTCAGCCACGGCCGCATCGCCGATCTGGCGCACGCCATGGACGATATCGTCATCAGCGAGATCGAGAGCTGGCAATCGGTGTTCGCCGGCAAGAACATCGCCGTGCCGGTATAGGGCTCTATTTCCTCACGGCGTTTCGGGGAAATACTCATCATATTTCGCTACAATATCCTGCGCCACGACATTGCCCTGTCGTGAGGCGCGGCCAAACCACACCTTGGCCGCAGCAGAGTCTTTGATCAGCGCCTCGCCGCCTTCGCTCTGCTTGGCCACGCCCTCCGCATAGGCATAGCCCAGCGCCAGCTCGGCCACCGGCAACTGCTTGTAGGCAGCAGCATTATACCATTGCATGGCGATATCCGGCGCCTTGCTGGCACCGTTCAGGCCGTAATATTGCGCCTCGCCGACGATGAAGCTGGCCCGTCGGTCCCCGCCGCCGCCATCGGCAAGATCCGCCACGGCGTCGAAAGAGGTGGTTTTGAACACCGCCTTGGCGATGGCAGCTTCCTCTGGCTCGTTGATCCACCAGCCCGGATCGATGGCCTCTATCGCCTCAAGCGCCGGGTTTGCCTCGCCCTCGGGCGCCGGGGTGGTGGCGGCCTCCTCCTCGGCAGGTGCGGCATCGGCGGCAGCGGCGACCGGCTCGGTAACCGGGGTCTCCTCATCGGGCACGAGAATGATGATCAGCGCCAGCATGGCCACCATGCCCATGACGATCAGGGCCACCGGCTTCTTGTACCAGGGGATCACAGCGGCGACGGGGGCGCTGAAGGCCGCCATCGGTGCAGGCGCCGGTGTCGGCGGGGCGGCCGCTGGTGCAGGCGCGGCATGCTTCTGGGGTGCAGGTGTGAACAGCCGGCCATCCTTGCCGCGCAGGTAGAGCACCGGCGTCGCCCATTCGGCGCGCTCCTCATCCGAGTAGAGCGCCTTGCGGCCTTCCGCCACGGCCCCATCCACCGGGAAGTTCTGGGCGATACGCTCGTAAAAGGTGCGGGCGAATTCGGTGGCGGCATCGTCGGTGATCGGGAACTGCATGGCCACCACTGCCGGTACGCCGCCGCGGATCAGCGCCGAGGCAACACCGGCAAAGGGGTGCGCCGCGCCGGCGGGCGCCGTGGTGCCGCTCTTGCAGGCGTTGAGGAACACCAGCCGCAGCGGCTCATCGGTCAGCCATGTTGCGAACACCGTGCCGCTCACCAGATGCGGACTGCCGTCCGGCTCCTCAAGCAACAGCATGCCGCCGCTGTCGGCGGCAAAGTCGCCATGGCCCATATAGTGGATGACATGATAATCGGCGCTGGCCAGCTGCTTGAGCACATCGGCCTGCACCGGCTTGACGAAATCGACCTGCACGCCCGGCAGCTTTGCCCAGCTCGCCTCGATGGCGCGGCGCTCCGCCTCCAGGTCCAGCGCGGCGCTGCCCTTGGGGTTGGACATGATGACCAGAATTCGCAGGTCCCCTTCGAGCGTGTGGTCGCGGATGGCGCGCGGCGTATCGAGCGCGCGCACCAGCGGCGTCTGCGCTGAGACGACGAACGGCTGCTGCCCGCGGCGGCGCATCAGCTCCCACGGCAGGCTGGCGACAGCGGCCATGCGCGGTGATTGCAGGTCCATCGAGAGGCGGATCCGCACGCCGGCGCCGCGCCCGGCTTCGGCGGCGCTTTCCGTGGCGCGCAGCACATCGCGGGCCTCGCCCTGGAACAGCGCCTCGAACAGTGCCACCCCCACATCGGTGGCGTTGCCATGGGCGGAAGGGCGCGTCAGCCCGGCGCTGCCGGCATCCTTGGCAGCCACCGAGCCGATGTCGCGTGTGCCGCCGCCGGGGCTGAACACCGCGCCCTCGATATCGGTGAGCGCAAACGGCAGCCTGAGCACCGAATTGCCTTCGCCGCCGCGTTCATCGGAAACGGCGCGCACCTGAAAGGTCTCACCCTCGCCGGGCGCGATGAAAACAGTGACGTTGAGATAATTCTTCATGCCCTGCCGGCCCCCAAGCCTGTCCCGTACATCATGGCACCCACTTCACGGCTGACAAGGCCTGTTGCCCGGTGGCGGAGTGGAAATAATTGAGGTGGTGGCACGCCACGTCCAGCCGCGTCGGCGCCAGTGTCCGCCGCCCGCCGATGTGGCGGATGCTTTCCTGGCTCACCGCGATGTCATTGGCGGCGTTGGCGAACAGCGCCTCAAAGGCAAAGCCGCGCCCGGCGCTGGCCACCAGCCGGCCGATCAGCCGGTCCGCACTGGCATCATAAAGCGCCACGTCGCCCGCGAGGATGGTGTAGCGCACGCCCGGGTCCTCACTGGCGTTGAGCGTGGCGATGAAGTCCGATTGCGGGTTCATCTGCTCCAATGTGGGGGTGAGCGTGCCCAGCACATTGAGCTTGCCGAGCAGCGCATTGCCGAAGGCCGCGAGCGGCGGCACGACGTTCAGCGCCAGCTCGGTGAGCAGCTTGAACAGGCGCCCGGCCTCGCCGACCCGGCCGAACGGCGAGCCGGCGTTGGGCGTGCCGCACATCACCAGATGATCGACCATGGCCTTGCCGCCTTCGCGCTCGATGAACCAGCGCGAGACCAGCCCGCCCATGGAATGCACCAGCAAGGTCAGTCGCTTGCCGTCCCCGGCATCGATCCCGGCACCGGCCAGCGCATCGCGCAGCTGGCGCGCTGTCTCCTCGATCGGGGTGTTGAGGTTCTCATAATCATAGGCCAGCACCAGGTCGAACTGCCGGTCCAGGCCGCAGCCCTGCACGCCTGTGGCAATGGCGGCGGTGTCCCCGATGATGCCATGGACGAGCAGCAGGATGCTTCCCGCTGCTGCCACCTTCTCCATCAGCCCATCGCTGCGATGCTCGAAGCTGCCATCAGGCTTGAACGCCAGCCAGCGCAGGCTGTTGACCCGCTGGCGACCCAGCGCCGTCTTGAAAAAATACAGCTTCAGCGCGCCGCCAAGGCTGCGCCGATTGTCCGGCGCCTCCGGCAGATGGTCGATGCGGACATGGCTGGTGCCGGCGGCATCCGTCCAGCTCTCGCCAGCGAGCAGCAGGAACTGGCCATCATGCACCAGCGGCAGCAGCGCTTCGCCCTCGGCCAGCGGCACATCCAGTTCGATCTCCAGTGGCTGGGCCGCGAGTGCCTCGGCATTGCGGATGTCGGTCAGTTCCAGGATGCTCGAATCCTCGCCATCGCGACTGCCGGGCGCGGCGGCAAAATTGATCAGCGCCAGGCCTGCGCCCTCCAGCGCGCGATGAAAATCCGTGCCGCCGCCCAGGCTGCGCGCCGCGGCTTGGGCGCTGGCAAGGCCAAGGTTTGCCGTCACGCTCGGGTGGCCCTTGATGCGGATGCTGCCGCCGGCCAGCGCCGCATCGCGGTTGCTCACCGCATTCAGCCGCCGCACGGTGGTGAAGCGCAGGTCCTTGGTGAACCACTCGTTGCGGTGCTGTGGCTTGTTGATCGGTGCAAAGCTGCCGATATCGCGCACTGGCTGCACGATCCGGCCTAGTTCCAGCCCCGGTTGCACCAGCAGGAAATCATCGACCCGCTCGGTGCTGACAATCAGCTTGAACTGGTCGACCGAGAGGTTCGCCCCGTCCCGCAATCCGAAGTGATCGCCCGGCCCATCGCCCCACAGCGTGACCCAGGCGTCCCGCGAGCCGATCGGCTCGTTGCGCAGCGCATGGATGCCATAAGCGCCGGAATAATAGACCAGCGCCATGTAGAGCGTCTGGCCCGAGAGGTTCCGCACCTTGATCTTGCCGCGCACATAATTGCCCGTCTCGAAATCAAGGCTGATGTCCGCACCCGGATGCACGAACTCGCTTGCGCCGGCCTCGGCAAAGACGAAATCGACCAGCGCCGGCTCCATCGCCGTATGCGGGTTGGCCAGCTTGAGGCTGCGCTCGAAGGCCGCGACATGCTTGAGCGTCGGCAGCAGTGCCTCCGGCCCATCGGCCAGCGCCGCGCCCTGCACCAGCAGCCCGGTTGCCTGCTTGAGCAGCATCTGCCCCCCCTCCACCGCCAGCGTCAGGCCCGTCTCGCCGCTTGCCGCCAGCGCTACGCCGGCCATGGCATCGGCTGCCAGCGCTGCTTCCACTGCGGCGCGCATCGCGTCCGGCCCTTCAAAGCCGATCAGCAAAGGTGCTGCCGGCAGGCTGGTGATTTCGGCGCGGTAGCGCACAGCTTCATCGCCCGCAAAGCCCAGCGCCAGCTCGCTGCTCTGCGGCCCGACCCTTGTGGTGGTGGCTGTTCCGGCGCGCTGGCCCTGGTCCGTCTCCGGGGTGAGCGCCAGCGTCACGGGCGTGTCCGGCGCGGTCGGCACGCCATGCACGGCGCCGCAATCGGCCTGCCAGCGGCCATCGCGAAAATAAACGCTGTAGCGCGGCGCGGCGAAGCTGGCGGCCCGGCCGAGAAAGCCGCTTTGGCCATTGAAGCCGCCATAGGCCTCGAACTGCGGGTCCTGCTTGTCCGCCCGGTCCCGCACGGCCGCCCGGCAGCGCACGAACAGATCGGCATAGGAAAGGTCCCCACCGGATTTCTCCAGCACCTCGATCAGCGCGCTGGTGAACACACCGCCGCGCGCGGCATTTTCCTTGGCGGTCTGGGTGCGCTCGCAGGCGGCGAGCAGGATGTGGCGGGCGGCGGGAATCGAGAGCGGCTGGCCGGCTTTCAGCAGCTGGGCGTAATGCCCGTCGAGATAGGTTTCGAGCGGGCGCTCATCGGTCACTTCATAAGTGGCACGGGCGGTGAGGCCGCGAATATCGTCGGCGCTGCGGGTGGCGGAGCCGGAGTGGCAGCAATCCAGCATGATGGCGAGGTGCGGATCATTGCGGGCCACTTCGGCGATCAGCACCGCCAGTTCCTTGTCCGCCAGGTCGAAACCGCCGGGCAGGCGGCTGTCGATGCACACCAGCCCTTCATCCCGGCCACCGGGGAAGAACTCGCGAAACGCCCCGGCGCTGGCCGAGCGCGCGCCATGGCCGCAATAATGGAACAGCGCCACATCGCCGGCCTGCGCCCGGCCCAGATGGCTGCGGAACTGCCCGATGATGTTGCCGCGCGTCGCGTCGGCGTCCCTGAGCACTTCAATGGCAAGGCTGGCGGGGTCGAAACTCTTGGTCAGATAGCCCTGCACGCTCTCGATATCGCTGATGCAGCCGGATAGCTTCGACACATTCGGCGCGTAATCATTGATCCCGACAAGCAGAGCGTAAATCCGCGGCATCACTGGCTCCCAAGGCAGCACATTCCCCCGCGCTGCCTAGCGCAGAGGCTAGCACCATTACAGCCGGGCGTAAGAAGGGATTATACCGTCACCTGCGAACCGGGAGTGACAACCGGTTTCCGCGCATGCCGGTATCGTGGCGACTGCACGGAACACTCGTGATGCCCCATGCGTTGTTCAATAATGGATTTATCGCCCGACGCTCAAGCTGCCCCGGTTCCCGAAGTGCGCAACCGCTGGCGGCGCGTCTGGCAGGCCCTTGCGGTGCTGCTGATCGTTCTCGTCGGTCTCTATGTTTATCAGTATGTTACGAAGGGCGCTTTCTGGAAATCGACGTTTGAATCCTATGTCTCCAAGCGCGCTGGCCGCCCGGTGCGCGTTGCCGGGGATTTTCAGCTGTATCTTGACCCCAATATCCGTTTTCGCGCCGAAGGGTTGACCATCGCCAACCCGGATTGGGCCGAGAAGGACCAGTTCTTTGCTGCCGAGAGCATCAATCTCGATGCCTCGCTGTGGCAGGCGATCTTCGGGGATGTGACAATCAACGATCTCGCTGTCGATGGCGGGCAGCTGGCCTTGCAGCGCCGCGCCGACAGATCCAACACTTGGACCTTCGGTGGCGGCGCGCTAGATATTCCGGACATCATCCGTGCCGCTGTCACCAACAGTCGCCTGACGCTCATAGACGCTCCCACCGCGACCCGGCTCGACATGACCTTCAACGATATCGCCGGCACCGCCGCCAGCGGTGGCCAGCGCATCGATGGTCCGCTGGCCTTTGCCGGCACCGGCACGACGCGCGGCGCGCCGTTCCGCCTCGATGGCCGCCTGACCACGCCCAACCAGGCCGCCGCGGGTGGTCGCCTCGGCCTCGATCTGGTCGGCACGATCGCCCGCACCCGCATCACCATCGCCGGCACGCTGCCCGGCGCCACCCGCATCGACGGCGCCGATCTGCGCATCACCATGGCTGGCCGCAATTTTCAGGATCCCGGCCGGTTGTTCGGCATCATCCTGCCCGCCACGCGCCCTTATCGGCTCGCTGCCAACCTGACCAAGGCCAATCGCGAGTTCCGCTTCACCAACCTCACCGGCCGCATCGGCGATTCAGACATCGCCGGCACGCTCACCGCAACGCTTGCTGAAACGGCCAAGGATCGCTTCCGGATCGACGGGAAGCTGAACTCGAAAGCCCTCGACATCAAGGATGTCGGCCCGCTCATCGGCTATGATCCTGTCAAGCTCGAAGCCGGGCAGAGCATCGTCAAGCAGGTCTCCGGTCGCCCGCGCCTGCTGCCCGATGCCCCGCTTGCCATCGAGACGCTCGGCAAGTTCGATGCCCGTATCGATTATCGCGCCCGCGTTGTCCGCACCGGCAAGCTGCCGTTCGACAATCTCCGCCTGGTTCTGGGGCTCGATGACAAGCTGCTCACCCTCTCCCCGTTCGCCTTTGACATCGCCGGAGGGCGACTGATCGCCAAGATCGACATCAACGCCCGCACCCTGCCGGTGCGCACCGGTTATGATGTCCGGCTCACCCAGATCCCGCTTGGCAAGGTGCTGAACGGCTTCAATGTCGAGGATGCCGGCACCACTGCGTCCATACGTGGCCGGCTGCAATTGAAGGGCACCGGCGATACCGTCCACAAGTCCCTCGCCAGCGCCAATGGCCGCATCGCGCTGGTGGTGCCAACGGGCATGCTCTGGGTCCGCAACATCGAACTCGCCGAAGTCGATCTGCAGAATTTCCTCACCGCGCTGATCGGCAAGACGCTCAAGGACAAGCGCCTGATCAATTGCGGCATCGTCGCCTTTACCGTCACCAACGGTCGCGCGGTTGCCGATCCGATCATCATCGACACCAACAAGGCGGTGTTCCGCGGGCGCGGCGGCTTCAGCTTTGGCGATGAATCACTGGCCATGTCGCTTGAGGGCGATTCCAAGCAGTTCAGCCTGTTCTCCGGCCAATCGCCGATCAAGGTGAACGGCTATTTCGCCGATCCATCGATCAATCCGATCTCGGCCGAGCTGCTGGGCCGCGGCGCAGCTGCCGTAACCCTGGGCCTTGTCGCCACGCCTCTCGCCGCCATTGCGGCGTTCATCGATCTGGGCGACGCCAAGGACGTCAATTGCACCCCCATCCTGGCGGCCAAGCGTGACACGGCGAGCAACCGTGCCGCCAACGCTAAGCCTACGCGCTGAACGGCTGGTGCTGCGCTAGCGCTTTCGGTGCCGGGCCACCTGTCGCCCAATCGAGCAGCTCGACAGTGTGCACCACCGGCACGCCGGTGCGCGCCGCGATCTGGGTGGCGCAGCCGATGTTGCCGGTGGCGATCACGTCCGGCTTGAGCCTCTCGATATTGGCGACCTTGCGGTCCCCCAGTTGCGCGGCGATGGCGGGCTGCAGGATGTTGTAGGTGCCGGCCGAGCCGCAGCACAGATGGGCTTCGGCCGGCTGGCGCACGGTGAACCCGGCGGCGGTGAGCAGGGCCTGCGGTGCGCTTGTCACCTTCTGGCCATGCTGGAGCGAGCAGGCGGATTGATAGGCCACCGTCATGCCGCCGGGCCGCGTGACGGGCGGCAGGCCGAGGCCTTCAACCAGTTCGCTGATGTCCCGCGCCAGCGCCGAGACGCGGGCGGCGCGGGCAGCATAGGCCGGGTCGGTCCGCAGCATATTGCCATAGTCCTTGATTGTGGTGCCGCAGCCGGAGGCGGTGACAACGATGGCGGCGAGGCCTTTGCCCTCGATCTCGGCGGTCCAGGCATCGACATTGCGGCGGGCTGCAGCCAGGCCATCGGCCTCGCGCCCCAGATGATGGACCAGTGCGCCGCAGCACGCCTCGCCGGGAGCCGCGATCACTTCATGCCCCATGCGGCCGAGCAGCCTTATGGTGGCGGCGCGGATTTCCGGCCGCAGCACTGGCTCGGCACAGCCGCCGAGCAACGCAATGCGCCCGACAGGCGCGGCAGGCGCGGGCGGCGCGGGCAGGGCGCGGCCAGCCCGCGCCGGGGCCAGCGCCAGCATGGCCGCCAGCGGCCGCAGCGCCGGCACCCTGGCGAGCAGCGGCGCCACCGGCCGGGCCAGCCGGGCAAGGCTGATCGCGAGGCGGAAGCGCGCCGGGTGCGGCAGCACGGCGGCGAGCAGCGCGCGCGTCAGCCGGTCCGCCAGTGGCCGCCGGTAATTCTCCTGCACATAGGCCCGGGCGTGATCGACAAGGTGCATGTAGTTCACGCCCGAGGGGCAGGTGGTCATGCAGGCAAGGCAGGAGAGGCAGCGGTCGATATGCTTGACGACTTCGGCGTTGGGCTTTGCCTCGGTTTCCAGCATTTCCTTCATCAGGTAGATGCGGCCGCGCGGTGAATCGAGCTCGTCACCGAGCAGCACATAGGTCGGGCAGGTGGCGGTGCAGAAGCCGCAATGCACGCATTTGCGGATAATCGATTCCGCCGTTGCCATCGCCGGGTCGGCAAGCTGTGCGGGGGTGAAATGCGTTTGCATGGGGTTCAGCCGAACCTGTGCGGATCAAGGATGCCGTCCGGATCAAAGGCGGCCTTCACCCGGGCGGAGAGTGCCGCCACGCCGGGGCTTTCCGGATGCAGGATCGGCAGCCCGCCACCATCGCCGCGCACCAGCACGGCGTGGCCACCGGCCGCGCTGGCGGCGGCGCGCACGGCCAGGCCATCGGCGCCCGGCGGCAGCTGCAGCCAGATCAGCCCGCCGGCCCAATCATACAGCCAATAGGCGCCCATCGCGGCCAGCGGCTGGGTCACCTGTGCGCCGGCGGTGGGCGGTACGTTGATGCGCCACAGTGTACCCTCCCCGGCGAGCGGCGCGGCGTGGCGGATGCCATCCCACAGTGCGGCGCTGTCTGCTTCCAGCAGCACGTCCGGCCCCTGCGGCTTGAACAGCGCCAGCAGCATCTGCGTGCGCGCCTGCACGGAGGGGGCAAAGCCTTCGAGCCGCAGCGCCGTGAGCGCCGGGTTGCATAGGGCAGCCGGCACATGCGCCGCCGCCGCCACTTCGGCCTGCGAGCCCATGGCTTGCGCCATGGCCAGGATCGCGGCCTCATCGCTCAGGCCGGGCAGCACGATGGTGGCGCTGGCACGCGGCCGGGGCAGAACCTTCAGCGTCACTTCGGTGAGCGCCGCCAGCCGCCCCCAGCTGTTGGCCATCAGCTTGGGCAGGTCATAGCCCGTGACGTTCTTGACCACCTTGGCGCCGCCGATGAACGCCTCGCCGCGCCCGGAAACGGCGCGAAAGCCGAGGAAATGGTCCCGCACCGCGCCGGCGGAAAGCCGCCGCGAGCCGGAAACGCCGGCCGCGATCACGCCGCCCAGCGTCGCAGCTTCGGCAGAGCCGAACAGCCGCCCATGATCGTATGGATCAAAGGCCAGCATCTGGCCCTGCGCCGCCAGCAGCGCCTCGATCTCGGCGAGCGGTGTTGCGGCGCCGGCGGTGAGCACCAGCTCGGGCGGGTCATAATCGATGACGCCGGCAAAGCCCTGCATCGAGAGGATCGTCGTCTCGCGCTGCTGGCCGATGCCGGCCTTGCTGCCGCCGCCGCGCAGTTCCAGCCGCTGGCCGCTGGCCCGCGCCGTGCCGATCGCCTCGGCAAGCTCGCTGATGCTGCTGGGCCGCAGCATCAGAAGCGCGGCAGCTCGGGGAAGGGCAGCTTGCCATGGTGGACATGCACCCGGCCCATCTCGGCGCAGCGGTGCAACAGCGGGAAGACCTTGCCGGGGTTGAGCAGCAGCCCGGGGTCGAAGGCGCTTTTCACCCGCTCCTGGTGCGCCAGGTCCGTCTCGCTGAACATTGCCGGCATCAGGTCGCGCTTTTCCACGCCCACGCCATGCTCGCCGGTGAGCACGCCGCCCACTTCCACGCACAGCCGCAGGATGTCCGCGCCAAAGGCCTCGGCCTGCGCCAGCTCACCGGGCTTGTTGGCATCGTAGAGGATCAACGGGTGGAGGTTGCCATCCCCGGCATGGAAGACGTTGGCCACCTTGAGGCCATAGGCGAGCGAAAGCTGCTCCATGCGCTGCAGCACATCGGGCAGGCGGCGGCGCGGAATGGTGCCATCCATGCAGAAGTAATCCGGCGAGATGCGCCCCACGGCCGGAAAGGCCGCCTTGCGCCCTGCCCAGAAGGAGAGGCGCTCGGCCTCATTCGTCGAGACGCGCGAGGTGACAGCACCATTGGCCGCGGCGATCTTGGCCACTTCATCGATCAGATAGTCACACTCCGCCGAAGGCCCATCGAGCTCGACGATGAGCAGCGCCTCGACATCGAGCGGATAGCCGACGTTGACAAAGGCTTCCGCGGCATGGATCGCCGGCCGGTCCATCATCTCCATGCCGGCCGGGATGATGCCGGCGCCGATCACCTCCGCCACGCACTGCCCGGCGCTTTCCACGCTGGGGAAGCCGAGCAGCACGGCGCGTGCCGTTTCCGGCCGGGGCAGGATGCGGACGGTCACCTCCGTCACCACGCCGAGCAGCCCTTCCGAGCCGATGACGATGCCGAGCAGGTCCAGCCCCTGCGGATCAAGCTGGCGGCCGCCGAGCCGGACGATCTCGCCATCGATGAGCACCAGTTCGACCCCCAGGACATTGTTGGTCGTCAGGCCATATTTGAGGCAGTGCACGCCGCCGGAGTTTTCCGCGACATTGCCGCCAATCGAGCAGGCGATCTGGCTCGATGGATCGGGTGCATAGTAAAAGCCGCGCTCCTCGACAGCCTGGGTGATGGCAAGGTTGGTCACGCCCGGCTGCACCACCGCGACCCGATCCGCATAATCGATATCGAGCACCTGGTTGAGCCGCGAGAGCCCGAGCAGCACGCCATCCGCCAGCGGCAGCGCCCCGCCGGAAAGCGAGGTGCCCGAGCCGCGCGGTACCACCTTGACGCCATTGGCGTTGCACCAGCGCAGCACGGCGGCCACTTGCGCGGTGTTCTCCGGCAGCGCCACCACCAGCGGCACCTGGGCATAGGCGGTCAGCCCATCCGATTCCCAGGGGCGCAGCGAGGCCGGATCGCTAATCACGCCCTCGCCGGGGATGATGGCGCGCAACGCGGCGATGATCTCGCTGCGGCGGGCCATCACGGCCATATCGGGGGCGGGCATTTCCATGCCGCCTGCTTAGCGCAAAGCGCAGGCCGCGCGACAGCAGACTCTTTTTCGCAGGGGCCGATAATCTCCGGCTGCCGACGAGACGCAATACGCCCATCGAAATCCCGGATGCACAGGCCAAGTCTGTGCGCTGCAGAGGGAGAGAGCGGCATGGAACAGCAGATCGACGCGGCGCTCTTTGCCTATGCAGACGCTTGGCGGCTGAACAGCGCCGAGGCGCTGGCGCCGCATTGGGCGCAGGATCGCTTTGCCTATTACAAGGCCGAGGAAATCCTCAGCTTCTATACCGTATTTGCTGATGTGCAGGCTTATTGGCGGCAGAACGAGGGGCTGCACGACGATATCCGGCTGCGGCTGCACAATCTGCGCCACATCCGCATCGCCGAGGACTGCCGGATGGTGGCGATGGACATGAATTGGGACATCCGCTTCCGCCCCGAGGCAACGCTCGCCAGCGGCATGCCCTTCCACCATCGCGGCAAGGCGATGGGCGGCTTCAACCATGTTCTGGCCATGCTCGCCCACACCGATGCCGGCTGGCAGCTGATCGGCTGGAGCGAGACGCCCGACGCCGCGATCACCTATCTCACCCAGCTTTACTACAAGACCGCCGCCGAGGATTTTCGTCCCTGAAAACCCCCGGCGGCAAGCCTGTCCGACTGGCTTGTCTGAACGGCCTATTTGAAGGGCTTGGGCTTGTTCTCCAGCTTGTAGACTTCAAAGCTGGTGACGTTCGGTTCCACCCATTTCTCGGGCGCATCCATGTAGATGGGGTAGCGCTTCTCGGTATAGGCGCGGATGTCCTTTGGCAGTTCGTCCACCGAGGCGAGGGACTTGGTGTGGCTGCGGTAGAACAGATGCCCCGGCTTGTTGCCCATCAGCATCCACGGCAGCCAGGTGCCGATCCGCTGCCAGGCACCATGGCTCTCGATCCGCTGCACCGAGCGCCAGTTCTCCAGGTCCGCCCGCTTGGCGACAAACTGCAGATATTCCGACACGCGGACATACTCCTGGCCGGAGCTTTCGCGTGGCCATTCCTTGGGGTCGAGCACGTTCTTCCAGCGGGTGTTGACGTCAAAGCTGGTCATCGCAAGGTCGCCCATCATCGTCCAGGGCAGCCGCAGCGGAAACTCCGTCACCATGCCCTCGCCGAGCTTGGCTTCGATCGTCGGTCCGATGATCGAGTTCACCGGGTTGTTGTGGATGTGCGAAACTTCCACCGTCTCGCCCCCCAGCATCGGGTTGGCCCAGGTCTCCATGATCTGGCCGGTGCGCAGGTCCTTGTAGTAACCGACTTCGCGGTGGAGGCTGCGATAGCGCGAGTTGCCCAGCGATTCCATCCGGTTGGCGCCAAAGCCCTCCAGATCGAACAGCGGCTGGATGACCTGCTCGTCCCCGATCACCGCGAACACCCGGCCCTTGAACCACCCATAGTTGGTGCCAGGGTCAATGCCGAGGTTCATCCGCGCCAGCACCTCGGCATTGTGCGTCGGGTCATTGGGGTTGAAGCCGCCGGTCGCGGCCATCGCCGGGCCTTGCGCCGCTGCCGCCGAGGCATTGGCCAGCATCGGCAGCAGCGCACCCATGCCGAGCATGCCGGTGCCGCCTGTCAGTAATTGTCGCCTGTCCATCCCACTCTCCCTGCAAGTCCCTTGCACGGATGATGGAGGCGTTGGCCGGCAATGCGCGGTGCGTGAAGGCTTTGTCCGGCCTGTGGATAGCGGCTCGGGCCTACTCCTGTTCGCGCACCGTCGAAGCGTCGCCGATGATCTCCTTGACCATCTCCGGCGTCACCTTGCTGCGATATTTGTTGCCGAAGTTGATCCGCACATAGGCGACCACATCGGCGATCTGCTGCGGCGTCAACGCGTCGCGGAACCACGGCATCGCGCCGCGCCCCTGCACGACCAGGCTGATCGGATATTCCGGATATTCCAGCTTCTCGTTGTTGGCGAGCGGCAGGATGACACCGGCACCGACGCCGCCCTTGCCATTGGCCATGTGGCAAGCCTGGCAGATGTTCTTGTACACCGCCTCGCCGGGGTGCGGCGCCGCCACCTTGGCGGTGGCGGCCAGCGCCGGAGACGCCGTGAGAAGCGCCGGGCCGGCGACAAGCAGCGCCATGAGTGCCAGACTGTGCATGCGGATCATCATCAGGCCTCCTGGGCGCGCTTGTGCAGGCGGGTCACGGCATCGAGCGAAGAGAGCAGCGCGCCCTCCATCCAGCAGCCGACATAAGAGGCATGCTCGCCGGCCAGCACGATGCGGTTATCGACAGCCACCAGCGTCTGGTAATGCTCCTTGCGGGTCTCCTCGGTCCAGCGGGCGCAGCAACCGAGGGTGAACGGCACGCGGCTCCACGCCACCGAGGCGCCGTTGGAGAACTCCTTGCGATAGCTCTCCGGGTGGAACACCGCGCCTTGCTTTAGCGCCACTTCCACCCGCTCTTCGGGCGTCATGCCAGCCAGCTTGTAGGCCGCGCCGCCAAAGGCATAGGTGCCCAGGATCACCCCTGGCCCTGCGCTGTGCAGGCCACCGCTGGGGTAGGAGATCATGGCGATCTCCTGGTCGGTGAAGCTGATGCCGCCGTAAATGGCTTCATCCTCCTCCCAGAAGCGGCGCTTCATCTCGAGGCCGACCTTCACCGAGTTGGAATAGGGCACCGCCGCAATGGCCGCGAGCAGCCCCGGCGAGGCATCAAGCTCGATCTGGTAGAGAATGCCGAGCGGGATGGTGCAGACGCAATAATCGGCCTTGGCTTCCTTGATCTGGCCCGTCGCCATGTCCGTGTAGGTGGCCGTGACATTGCCGCCGCTCTGGTCGATCTTGGTTACCTTGGCGCCGTAGCGGATCATGCCCGCCACCTGCTTGCCAAAGGCCTTGCCGATCATGCCCATGCCGCCGACCGGCTGGAACATCGTCGTCTGGTGGAAGCCGTCCATGTGGTGCTGCACGACGTTCCAGATCCGCGAGTCCATCACGTCCTTGAACGCGAACGGCTCGGACGGGATCGGCGCGCCATCGACACCGCCACCCCGCGGCCGGTCAAAGCCGCGGCGGGCGGAAGAGCGCATGCCCTTCACATAGCGCATGTCCTTGTCGAGCAGGCCCCAAGTGCGCAGCGATTCCCGGAGTCTGTCGGTGTCCTCGATGGTCATCGCCGTATCGAGGCTCTTGTTGTCGATGGCCTTGCCGAGCAGCTCGGCAATGTTGCCCTCATAGTCCGCCGCCAGCTCGCGGTAGCGCTGCGGCTTGCCGCCAAAGGCCTTGCTCTGGTGCACCAGAGCCTGGTGGTTGAGCTGCATGAACGGCTCCAGCGCCACGCCGAACTGCTTGCAATAGTGCAGCAGGGTGCGGTGATGGTGGGGGATGCGCCACGGGCCGGGGTTCAGATAATTGCCCGGCGCAAAGTCCACCTTCTGGGTAGCGCCGCCGAGCTCGGTGTAGGTATCCCCGCCATAAAGCGACCAGTTCCGGCCACCAGGCCGGGTGTTGTATTCCAGGATTTCGACCTTGTAGCCCGCCTTGGTCAACTCATAGGCCGCCAGCATGCCAGCCAGCCCGGCGCCGAGCACCAGCACCGAGGCGCCTTCGCGCGCTCCCTGCAGGTTCGGCGGCCCCTTGAACTGCGTCTCGGCGGCATGGCCCATCGAGGTCATCGCCTGGTAAAGCGCCGAAGTGCCGCCCGCCATGCCAATGGCCCGCAGCATCTGCCGCCGCGTCGGCATCATCCCGTCACTCATCATGTGGCGTGTTTCCCCCTCGGCCATGTCCCGATATTGCGGGATAGTGTCGGCAGATATTGCAGTCGGCAAGGCCTGTGGCGCGCAGGAGGTGTCGCAGGCGGGCGAGGAATCCTTCGCTGGCCCGGCCAGAAGCCCTTGGTCGAGCGGCAAGGAAATGCGGCATTGCAGCATTTTTGGGCAGGATCGCTGGAAAATGCGCGCCGAAAAGGCAGGCAGCCGACTTTGATGCTGATTTTCCATTCATCTAGCCCGCTCTGCAGGACAGTTGCAGGCATGGTGCCGTCACGAGAATTATTTACAGCTGACTGCTGCAGAGACCGGTGGGAGCGGTGTCGGGGCGGCGCTTTACATCCCCCGAACGCCTGCTTTCAGCGAGCGATTCTCCCGCTGATCACAGCGTACCGGGCAAATCGATACCGACGTCGCTCCGAGATGTTTGAAATCGGTGGCTTTTTTGCGCCTAGCGGATGGCGCGGCACTGTGAGCCGGCGATGCCCTGTGGCGGACCGATTCGTTGATATGCGAGAACATGCTCTGTTGCAGGCAGTGCCACATAATATTGAGCAACAAACTGGCGCAGTTGCGGGTCGCGGAACAGAAAGTCCCTGACACTGAACTTTTCGATGGTGATCGGCGTGCGTTCGATCAGGATCAATGCCGGCGTCTTGCATCGAATATCTTCCGAGGTTGCCTTCAGCAATTCGGCAGCAAGCATCCGCAGTTCCGGTGGGTTGGGGCCGAACAACTCGCCCCTTGCGATCGCGGGCATGATCCACATGGAGTAGAGTCGCGATGTCCAGACCAGCTTGCGTTGCTCGATGGCGGGCCAAGTCCAGCGATTGTCAGTCGCGGCAACAAATACCGCCTCTCCAGCGGCCACGCGGTCGAGGAACGGCCCGGCAGCCTTGGTCAGACTGCTGCGGTCCGGCTGCGGCGTAAGGACTGTGGACGCGGGCAGCGCCAGCAGCGCCAGGCCGAGTACAAACGGCAGAGCGCGCTGCCGGCGCATCTGTAGCAACCGCAGCCCGACAGCGATTGCCAGCGCGCCGGAAACCGGAATGGCATGGTAGAACCAGCCCTTGCTCTGGATGAGATAGGCCAACCCAAAACACCCTGCCATCAGCAGCAGGGCCTGCAGTAGAGGCGTCGCTTCGCGGCTTTCTGGGGTCTCATGGCGGTACAGGATCAGAAATGCGCTCGCCAGGAGCCAGAAGAACACCCATGGCCTTGTCATAAGCACGCCGAGCGGCACTTCGAACGGCCCGTAAGCGACACCGACCATCGGCACCATGCGCGAGAAAAACTCCGGCGCAAACAGCATCATGCAGGCCGCATATACCAGCGCCAATGCGGCCAGGATCAGCACTTCCGGCCGCCACGGTCGCCAATCCTGTCGCATTCGCAGGGCGAGCCAAAGTTCCAGAACAAGCGGGACCAGGACAAAATAATGCTTCAACGCAAAGCCATAGGCGCCAAGCAAGCCGGCTGCCGCCGCCAGCAGCACGGGCACAGGCAGCCGTGCATGACGGCGCGCGATCAAGGCTGCATAGGGCAGGCTGGTGAGCAGGGCGAGTTGCTCCCTGTTGCCGATCTCGGCCACCGGCGCGATGACGCAAATCCAGAAGATCAGCAGCATGAAGGCCAGTCGGTCTCGACTGTCAGGCAGTTCCGCCAGCCGCGCCGTCAGCCAGGCTGAGGCTGCGCCCAATGCAACCACCACGGCCACAAGCAGCGATGACGAGGGAATTCCAGTGCGTTCGGCAAGCCACTGCACAGGGACGGCTGACCAGAACCACAAAGGCGGGTTCACTTCCCAGATGTCGGCATAAAGCTCGGTACCTCCCAGCATCTGTCGGGCGATCCAGAATTGCCAGCTGACATCTCCCGAAGGCTGCGCCCCGTGCAGCGCCACGAGCGCAACTGCGCTCACACCCAGCAACACATAGTCCGGATAGTTCGCTGTCCACCCGTGCTGAGCTTTCTCTCCGGCATGCGTCTCGGCGCCGGCAAAGGCAAAGAAGCGTGAGAGCAGGAAAAAGACCATGGAATAGCACAGCATCGCGGCTGCCTGGGCCAGGGGACTGTCAACGAAGCCCATGGAGCGGGCGAAATAGAGCACGCCGATGTTAACGGCATAGGCGGCGAGCGCGACCAGGCCGAAGCGCCCCGCTTCGGCGAGCGTGGGCCGGGTGGTCACGGCAAAGGTCCAGCGCCTGTTCAGCCCATAGGAGAGCGCCAGCCCGGCCGCATAGCCCGCGGCATTTGCCAGATAATCGCCCAGCCCCAGCTTCAGGCCGAGCAGAATGATGGCATAGCCGAATGCGGTGTTGAGCAGCCCGACGACCAGAAATCGGGAGACCATCGCCATGCCCGGTCCTTATCGGGCGCTGAGCGAATATTGCGCACCCAGCGGCAGCCCGGTCATGTGGCGTTCGAGCGGGCGCAGCGCGGCGAGCGCGCCCGGAAAGAAGATCCGGTAGCGCACCGTGCAATCGGCAAAGCCGGCCGCCTGCAGCCGCCGCCGCATCTCGGGGGCGGTGATCAGCACGGCATTCTCGTCGAACGGGCAGGTGTTGACGGCGTGGCGCGTCAGCGGGTTCCAGGGGTTGTGCTCGAACAGGATGAACAGGCCACCGGGGCGAAGCTGGCGCTTCAGCTGGCGGAGCAGGTCGATGTGCTGCTCTGCCGGGATGTGATGGAACACGCAGGCGGTGAAGATCAGGTCAAACTCGCCAAGATCATCGGGAAGCTGCCGGCCATCATAGCTGCGGTAGCGGACGTCCTCGCCATGGCCCTCGCGCGAAAGAGCCAGCGATTCTGCGGAAACATCGAGGCAGGTCAGTTGCGCTTGCGGGAAGCATTGCCGCAGCGGCGCCACCGAGTTGCCGATGCCGGAGCCGAAATCCAGCATATCGCGCGGGGCGCAACCGGCCTCGGCGGCGATGGCACGGGCATCCTCGGCCTTGTATTGGGCGAAATAGCCGGTGTCCTCGCCGCTCAGGCGGATCGAGGCGGCATGCTGCGCCTTGTATTGCGCAGCGACGGCATCGAATTCAGCCTTGGGCATGTTCGGGCTGTCCTGCCGTGGTTCTTGTGGTCTGCGTGGCCGGCAAGCCGCGAATTTCCTGTATGATGAACAAGGGGCGCCGCTTGGTCTCCATGTACATGCGGCCCAGATATTCGCCGAACACGCCCAGGATCAGCAGCTGCACGCTGCCGAGGATCAGCACGATGGCGAGCATGCTCGTCCAGCCGGCGATCGTTCCATCGGTGAAATAGGCCACCAGAACCCAGCCCAGCACGACCAGCCCCAGCAGGCCGAACGCCATGCCCAGAAGCGACGCGAAGCGTAGCGGCAGGGTGGAAAAGCTGGTGATGGCATCGATGGCCAGCCCGAGCATCCTGCGCAGCGGATAATGGCTCTCCCCGGCAAAGCGCGGGTCACGCTCATAGGGGATCGCGGTCTGGCGGAACCCCACCCAGCTCACCATGCCGCGAATGAAGCGGAAGCGCTCCGGCATGGCGTTGAGCTGATCGACCACGCGGCGCGTCATCAACCGGAAGTCACCGGTGTCGCGGGGAATGGAGATATCGATCATCCGCTCGAGTAGGCGATAGAAGCTCGCGGCAGCAGCCCGCTTGAACAGCGTTTCGCCATGCCGGTGCACGCGTTGGCCATAGACCACGTCATAGCCCTCTCGCACCTTGTCGAGCATCTTGGGCAGCAGCTCCGGGGGGTCCTGCAGGTCCGCATCGAGCACCAGCACGAGATCGCCCCGGCAGACCTGCAATCCGGCCGAAAGCGCCACCTGGTGCCCGTGGTTGCGGGAGAGATCGATGCCGATCACATGCGGCGAGGCCTCGGCATGGCTGCAGATCAGCGGCCAGGTCCGGTCCGACGAGCCGTCATTGACCAGCACGATCTCGAAATCGCCCGGAAAGGCGCTCTCGCACACCGGCGTCACCCGGGCGATCAGCGCGTCCATCACAGGCTGCTCATTGTAGCAGGGAATCACTACCGAAAGGCCCAGCGGGCCATCCGGTCGCGGGAAGCTGGGGCTGAGCATGAAATTCATGGTCCTGCGTAGTGCAACGGCATCTAATGCCGGGAGCGCAGCGCAAGTAAAGCGGAAGGTGCGAGGCCGGCCGCCCTGTGCGGTGCGCATCGTCAAGCCCGGTGCCGCGCTAAAGGCGGCTCGGTATTCGCCACGGCATTTGGCGGAGTCGGAGGGATTCGAACCCTCGGATCCGGTTACCCAGATCGGCAGTTTAGCAAACTACTGGTTTCAGCCACTCACCCACGACTCCGCGAAGTGCTTCGCGAAGCCGGGCGTATAACGACCTGCATCGGGCTTTGGCAACTGCTGTTGCCAACTAGTTGTGTCGCCAGCGGCCTTTATCGCCCGATGCTGGAATAGGCGATGCCGCGCCGGGCCATCTCGTCGGGCCGGTAAACGTTGCGCAGGTCCACCATCACTGGGCTGGCCATCAGGCTTTTCACCCTGTCCATGTCCAGCGCGCGGAAGGCATCCCACTCCGTCACCAGCACCGCCACATCGGCGCCGGTGAGGCACTCATAGGGGTTGGCGGCATAGGTGACGTCGTGCAGTACCAGCTTGGCCTGTTCGGTGCCCTCCGGGTCGAACGCCTGCACATTGGCGCCGGCGTCCTGCAGGGCCTGGATAATGGCGATGGCGGGGGAATCGCGCATGTCATCGGTGTTGGGCTTGAAGGTCAGGCCGAGCACCGCCACCGTCTTGCCGCGCACCGCGCCGCCGGCAGCCGCGATCACCTTTTTCGCCATGGCGCGCTTGCGCTGGTCGTTCACCGCTGCAACGGTTTCCACGATGCGCACCGGCGCGCCGGCGTCCTGCGCCGTCTTTACCAGCGCCAGCGTGTCCTTGGGGAAGCAGGAGCCGCCATACCCTGGCCCGGCGTGAAGGAACTTTGAGCCGATGCGGTTGTCCAGCCCGATGCCGCGTGACACATCCTGCACATCGGCGCCCACCGCCTCGCACAGGTCGGCGATCTCGTTGATGAAGGTGATCTTGGTGGCGAGAAAGGCGTTGGCGGCATATTTGATCAGCTCGGCCGTGCGCCGGCCGGTGAAGAGAATGGGCGACTGGTTGAGGAACAGCGGACGATAAAGCTCGGTCATCACGTCCCGCGCCCTGGCATCCTCGGTGCCGACCACGATCCGGTCCGGCCGCTTGAAATCGCCGATCGCGGCGCCCTCGCGCAGGAACTCCGGGTTGGAGACCACGGCGAACTCGGCCTGCGGGTTGGCCTCGCGGATGATGCGCTCCACCTCGTCCCCGGTACCCACCGGCACGGTCGATTTGGTGACGATGACGGTATAGCCCTTGAGCGCGGCGGCAATCTCGCGCGCGGCGGCATACACATAGCTCAGATCGGCATGGCCATCGCCGCGGCGGGACGGGGTGCCGACAGCAATGAAGATCGCCTCGGCGCCGGCGATGCCGGCTTCCAGCTCGGTGGTGAAGGTCAGCCGCCCGGCGCGGGCATTGCCCGTCACCAGTGCTTCCAGGCCAGGTTCGTAGATCGGCATGACACCGGCATTCAGCCGCTCGATCTTGCCGGGGTCCTTGTCCACGCACACCACGTCATGGCCGAAATCGGCAAAGCAGGCACCGGACACCAGGCCGACATAGCCCGAACCGATCATTGCGACGCGCATGGCAGACTCTTCCTGATTGGCAACAGCAGGTTGGCGCCTAGCATGGCCGCTGCCGGGCGGGAACCCGGAGCGTGACGCTTCCCCCGCGAGTCATCCGGCGTTAAGTCTTTGCGGGCGATAGCTTCGGGCTCATTGGCGGGAGATGGTGATGCGGCGCGGATTGATGATGGCGGGCCTGGCGCTGTTTGGCATGGCGTTCACCCCGCCACTGGCGGCGCAGGATGCCGGCGCGCTGCCGATGCAGCAGGTGCAGGAGCAGCCCGTGGCCCCGCCAGAGCCAGCCCCCGCGCCGGCCGCCCAGCCTGCTGCCGCAGCGCAGCCCGCGCCGCTGCCGCCGGCGGCATCCACCACTTATGCCGAGGATGATGTGCTCGGCGCGGCCGAAGATGCGTTCGGCAAGGGCACCGAGGGGCTGGCGGAAGCCATTCGCCGCAGCTTTTCCTCCTATGGCCAGCCCAATGGCTATATCGTCGGCCGCGAAGTCGGCGGCGCGATCATCGTCGGGGTGCGCTATGGCTCGGGCAAGCTGTTCCACAAGGTGGAGGGCGAGCGCGAGGTGCACTGGACCGGGCCTAGCGTCGGCTTCGACATCGGCGGGGACGGCTCGAAGATCTTCGCGCTGGTCTACAACCTCAACGACACCGAGGATCTCTACCGTCGCTACCCGGCGGCCGAGGGCAAGGCGTACCTGATCGGCGGCGTGGCGGTGAACTACATGCAGCGTGACAAGGTCATCATCGTGCCGATCAAGCTCGGCGTCGGCTGGCGGCTCGGGCTCAACGCCGGCTACATGAAGTTCAGCAAGAAGGGCAAGATCCTGCCGTTCTGAGCCGCGGGCATCGGGCCGGGGTCCAGCCCTCAGCCTTTCACCGCCCCCAGCAACGGCTCGCCCGCCTGCAGCCGCCGGATGTTCTCCGCCAGCCGCTCGAAGATCCGCCGTGAGGTCTCGGGCGAGCTCCAGGAAATATGCGGCGTCACCTTGGCGCGCGGATGGCCGAACAGCCAATGGCCATCGGGCAGCGGCTCCGGCTCGGTCACATCGAGCGAAGCCCAGAGCCTGCCCTTTTCGAACTCGGCGCGCAGGGCATCCTCATCGATGATCGCGCCGCGCGCCACATTGATGATGTGCGCCTCGCTCTTCATCCTGCCGAGAAACTCCGCGCCGACCAGCGCGCGCGTGTCGGGGCCGATGGGCGCGGCCAGCAGCAGATGGTCCGAGCGCGCCGCCAGCGCCTCCAGCCCGACGATTTCGACTTCGGGGATCGGCGAGGGGGCACTGCTCGCCCGCGTCGCGATCACCTTCATGCCAAAGGCCAGCGCCAGCCTGGCGGTCGCCTGGGCGATCTGCCCCAGCCCGAGCAGGCCCAGCGTGCGGCCCTCCAGCGTGCCGAGTGGCTGGGCGATGATCTTGTCACGCGGCGGCCAGCTGTCGCCGGGTTTGAAGGTCCAGTCCCCCAGCCGCTTCACATGGTTGAGCATCACCGACAGCGTGTATTCCGAGATCGGCCGGGCCGTCGTGCCGGAGGCGCTGGCGATGCGCGGCGCCTCGAACAGCCATTGCGGGTAGGAATCCAGCCCCGCCGTCGCCACCTGCACCAGCTTGACGCTGCCCGGCCAGCCCGGCGGGCGCGGAAGGGTCGCAGCCTGGGCAAAGTCCGCCTCGCTGAACAGCACGAACAGCACATCGGCATCCACCGGCAGGTCCCAGCGGCGGTCCTCCGGCATGTGCTCGGCCGAAGTGACGCCGGGAATGGTCTTGATCAACCCCGACATCGGCGGCGCGAACTGATGAACGACACGCATGGAAAGCTCCCCTTATTGCCCGGCCCGGTTGCTGCCGCTAAGGCACAGGCGACTTAGCGATTCAACCTATCAGCACAGGGCAGCACTGCACATGGCCAGCATTTATGTCACCACCCGCGACGGCGTCGAGCATACGCTGGCGGCCAAGCCGGGCATGTCGGTGATGGAAGTCATCCGTGAGGCCGGCATCGACGAGCTGCTGGCGCTGTGCGGCGGCTGCTGCTCCTGCGCCACCTGCCATGTCTATGTCGATGAGGCCGATGCCGGCCGCGCCGGCACCGCCAGCGCCGATGAAGCCGATCTGCTCGACAGCTCGGACCATAACAGCCCGGCCTCGCGCCTCTCCTGCCAGATCGCCTTCACCGAGGCGCTTGATGGCCTGCGCGTCACCATCGCCCCTGAAGATTGAGGTGAGCGCCGGCGCAGTGCCTGTTGCCGCCCCGCTCATCCTTGCCTCAGCCTCGCCGCGCCGCATCGAGTTGCTGGCGCGGCTCGGCATCACGCCTGCCGCCATCGATCCCGCCGATATCGACGAGACGCCCCACAAGGCCGAGCTGCCGCGCGCCCATGCCGAGCGGCTGGCCCGCGAGAAGTGCGCCGCTGTCGCCGCCCGCCACCCCGGCGCGGTGGTGCTGGCGGCCGATACCGTGGTCAGCGTCGGCCGCCGCATCCTGCCCAAGGCCGAGGATGAAGCGACGGCCCGGTCCTGCCTCGGGCTGCTCTCGGGCCGCCGCCATATCGTCACCACCGCCATCGCCGCCATCGATGCGCTGGGCCAGCTGCGCCAGCGCGCCAGCGAAACCATCGTCATCTTCCACCGCCTCGACGCCGAGGCGATGGAAAGCCTGATCGCGGCGGGAGACTGGCACGGCAAGGCTGGCGGCTATGCCCTGCAGGGCAGCGCCGAGGCCTATGTGCGCTGGCTCTCGGGCAGCTGGTCCGGCGTTGTCGGCCTGCCGCTGGCGGAAACGCGGCTGCTCTTGAAGGCGTCAGGATACCACCATGGCTGAAGTTCTCATCGAGCATGGCATCGGCGCCACCCGCGCGCTGGTCATCGACAGTGGCACGGCGGTGGAGGCGCATTTCGAGCGGGATGATTCGGGCCCGCGCGCCGGCAGCATCGCGGTGGCGCGGCTCACCAGCATCCTCGCGCCCGGCCGCCGCGGCATAGTGGCACTGGCGGGCGTCGAGGCGCTGCTCGAGCCGCTGCCGCGGCTGCCGGAAGGCGCCTTGCTGCGAATCGAGATCACTCGCGAGGCAATTCCGGAGATCGGCCGCCCCCGGCTGGCCAAGGCCCGCGCCATCGAAGGCGCAGCGGCACCCGAGGGCTTCTCCAAGCCCGGCCCGGATCTTGCCCAGCGCCTTGCCGCGCGCGGGCTCAACCTCACTCGGCTCGCACCCGGCGGCGAGGACAGGCTGGAGGCCATGGGCTGGAGCGAACTGATCGATCAGGCGCAGACCGGCCATGTGCCGTTTGCCGGCGGCCTGCTCACCATCAGCCCGACACCGGCGATGACCGTCATTGATATCGATGGCCCCGGTGCGCCCGAGACGCTGGCGGAGGCCGCTGCCGGGGCCGTGGCGGCGGCTGTGCGGCGGTTTGACATCCAGGGCTCCATCGGGGTCGATTTCCCGACGCTGGAGGGCAAGGCGGCCCGCGCCCGGCTGGGCGAACTGCTCGACATGCAGTTGCCCGCGCCGTTCGAGCGCACCGCCGTCAATGGCTTCGGCTTTGCCCAGATCGTGCGGCCACGCGCCCGGCCCAGCCTGCTCGAGCAGGTGCGGGCGCCGGGCTTTGCCGCGCTGGAGCTGCTGCGCCGCGCCAGCCGCGCCGCGCCTGGCGCCCGCACGCTGGTGGCGCCGCCCGTGCTCATCGCCTGGCTGGCAGCCCGTCCGGACCTCGTGGAGGCACTTAGCCGCCAGCTTGGCGGGGATGTGAGCTTGCAGGCCGATGCCACGCTGGCCATAGCGGCTTCACATGTCGTCTGACCCGAAACTCTGTGCGTATTGCGGCAAGGGTCCGCGCGTTGCGGCCTATGCGCCCTTCTGCTCGCCGGGCTGCCAGGACCGGGATCTGCTGCAGTGGATGCGGGAAGGATATGCTCTGCCGGCTATGCCAGATGATGATGAAGCACAAAACATGGGCCTGCCGGGCAACAACGGGCTGGACAGCGACGCCTGACCCGGTTTAGACGCGGCCTCCGCTGTCGGGCCATGGGCCGGCAGCCATGGTGCGCCCGGGTAGCTCAGGGGTAGAGCAGGGGATTGAAAATCCCCGTGTCGGTGGTTCAAATCCGCCCCCGGGCACCATTCTTTATTATTAGAAATCAGCATCTTAAGATGCTCCCTTCAATTCCGTTGCAGGGCCGTTTTGCAAACGTTTTGCAACTTTACCCTTTAGGCTCCGCTCCAGCTTGGCAATCGCAAGGTTGGCCTGACGCGTGGTGCGGGGCTGATATGTGTCAAGAATCGCGGCGATAGATCGCTGAGAGTGGCCGGTGATCGATGCGATCAACCCAGGCGTGCACTCGGCATCAGCGAGGCGAGAAACGGCCGTGCCGCGAAGGTCGTTGAAGCGCAAACCGTCCCTTCCTGCCGCCAGCGTCGCGGCCCGCCACTCGTGGCGGAAATGGTCAGCCTTCCACGGCAAGCCGGCGGCTGTTGTCAGAATGGTTGTTGCGCGACGAGGCGCGGCGTCCAGAAGCTTCTTGAGCTCGCGTGTAACTGGCACATCGACACGAGCGCCGGTTTTTGATTGCCTCAGCTTCAGGTGAGTGCCGTCATAGGCGGACCAGGAGAGCCGCAGAAGATCGCCCTGCCTCTGCCCTGTGTCGCGCCCCATGACCATCGCCAAGCCCAGCTCGGCGGACGCCACGGCAAGGAAGGCGTCAACGTCGGAAGGCTCCCAAATCTTTTCGGCCCGATCGACCCTATACTTGCGGCCCGGCTTGGCAGCGGGGTTGCTGCCCAGGTAGCCCCGGTTAACAGCCCAGGACAAAATAAGGCGCAGCACTGTGATCGCATAATCGGCCTGTCGAGCGCCGCGTTTGGCAAGGCCAGCGTGCCAGTCCAGGAACTCGGCACGAACGCGCGGATCGCTGAGAGCGCTCAGCGGCATATCGCCAAATGCGGCTTCAATCTTTGTGATCTGCTTCAGGTAGTCATGGCGCGTAGCGGGCGCGCGATCCTTGAAATCGTCACTGGCCTTGTAGGCCGATATCCAGGCTAAGAATGTGCCGGCGTTGCGGTCCGTCGATTTGATCGCAGCCTCTGCCGCTTGCCAGCTGGCGATGAACTCAGCGGACGCCTTCGCCCCTTCAAGCCGAATCCCCGTGGCGCGGTGATAAAAATACACTCGCTTCTCGCCGCTCGCCAGCGCGCGGGTTATCACGTTGATGCCTGAAAGCTTGACGCGCGTCACCGGCCCCGGCCCGCCTTCCATTTCTCGAGTTCGGTTGCCGGCTCTGCGCTCGCTTCCGGCCCGACGATCACGTCACCATTGGCGCAAAATTGCACCGGGCGCTTGCCGCCGACAGCCGTCACGATCTGCCGCATGGCAGCCGGGGGAGGCCGGCGATTGTGCTTGGACGGCACTGCCGGGGCAACTGCGCCGTCCGCGCTCCGAGAGGCTGAGGGGCGCGTCATTCCGGCAACTCAGAGGCGCTGTTTTTGAGCGCAAGGCGGACGCCGTTGATGAGCGGGACCAACTGGATGACCACCGGACACTTCAGCGCCGATCCGTCGAGAAGCAATCCCAACGCCTCAGCGTCCTGCGCAAAGAACAACCAATGCCTTCTGCCAGATTCCTTCGCCTGATTTGCCAACGGCCGGCCGATCACCACTGCACACGGGAACGGACCCCAAGACCATCGCCCGGCCTCCGCCTGTTCCTGAATAACAGCGTCGATGATTTCACGCAGATTGGGACGCAGATAGTTTACAATGGTAGCCGCCGTGGACGCGCCCATGTTTGCGTCCTGCGTCAGATTTTTCATGATCGCCAAGCAGACCATATCGACCAGATCATAGCGCGGATGGCCTCCGGCATCCCGGTGCCCAAGCGCCAGATCAACAGTGCGCGTCCAGGTGCGCGCGGTCATCGGGCTGACCGCAGCGGCGCGATAAGCCACTCCCGCCCTCTCTTTGGCATCAAACTCGCTCGATTGCATGTCAGTTAACTCCCAATTTCGACTTGGCCAGATTGAAGCCGCAAATCGCTTAGCGCAAGTCGATATTTTGGAAAAATGGCACGTGTCCACAACCTTCCGCCGACATCAAACAGGGGATAGATGCGGCACAAATCGCGCGCCGCCGCTCGCCCTCAGCGCAGCTGCGGACCCATGCAGATTGCCGCCAGCTCGGGATATTGGCTGAACACATCGGAGGCGATGCAGACAGACCATTCGTCGCAATCGTCGGGGTCGCTGTGCACCATCGTCGAGATCATCATCGAAAGGTCGAGGGCGCAGAGTGCGGCGATGACCTTTGCGGCACGGTCGCGGGCGCAGATCGGGGCCGTGGTGCGCAAGTCGCGCTCGGCAATGAGGCACAGTTGAACGCGGCGGTCTGTTTCGTCATCGCTGGTGGCGGGCTCATTGGAGCGGTGGCAAAGCCGCGCCCATTCGCGGAACTTGGCCATGACGGGCGAATCGCCCTGAGAGTTGCTTGCGCCAGACGTGCCGGACGTGCTGAGGGTGTTGGTAGCTTCGGACATGGGGTTCTCCAGGTTCGTGGTTAGAGCCGAAGGGAAAGTTGTAGCTTCCTTTCGGCTCGATACCGCGATATCAGGGTTATTGTGGACGAGCAAGAAACTTTGATACCAAAGAAAAGCCGGCGCGGCCCTAAACCCACGGGCCAGGGCGTGCCGGTCATGGTGCGGCTTCATCCGGAAAGCCTCGCCGCGCTTGACCAGTGGCGGCTTGCGCAGCCGGGAGAGCCGTCCAGGCCTGAGGCTATCCGGCGGCTCATAGACAGGCAGCTTTCACGCTAGAGCGACCTTCGCGCCGTTCTGGCGCGTTGTGCGGCGGCGATCTGAGCGCCGCCATTGGCGCCGCGCTGTGCCGCGCCGTTGGCCAGGCTGTTCATTTGCGCCAGTAGATCGGACGTCAGAACCGCGCCGCGAAGGTCGAAGATCATCCGGGACGGTGATTGCGGGCCGTTGCCGGCCAACTGGCGGCGGGTGGAGCTGGCGCTATCGATGCGGGAGCCCGTTGGCAGCGTCACCAGCTCCGGGCCGTTCTCGGCAAGGTAGGTCGCGCCGCCGGAAAAGTAGGGCGTGCCAATGGCGTTGCGCGCCGGGCCACCGCCGAAAATGGAGGTGATCCCCGAGATGGCGTCGCCAAAGCTGATGCCCTGCTTGCCGCCTGAGAGGATATTCAGGATGCCGGAATCGAGTATCGCCGCGCCGGCCCGTGCAAAGGTATTCACCAGCGCGTCCCCCAGGGACTGAGCCCCGGTGATGGCGTCCGTGATAGATGACGAGGCGCTTTGCAGCAGCGATTCGCCTAGCCGCAGCGCATCGGGATTGAGCGGCGGGATTTTGTTCATCTCCGCCAGCTTGGCCTTGGCGATATCGATATCATCGACAATCTGAGACAGGCTGCGGGCCGTGGGGTTGATGCTGGCTTGCAGCGAATCGAGGGCGCGGGCGGAAGCGGCTGTTTGCGCCTCGATACCAGCGAGCGCGCCGCCGATGCTGCCAGGCAGCGCCCTTGACGCCGTGCCGGGCGCATCCGTGATGGCTTTCAGCGCGGCAGCGCGATCCCGCGCCAGGGCGTCCGCCACCTGCTTGGCCTCGCGCACCCTGTCAGCCGCACGGCGCGCCGCATCGCGCGCCCGGTCCTTGTTGGCCTCCTCGGTTTTCTTGGCCAGCTCCTCGGCCTTGGCCTGAGCAACCGCATTTTCCTTTGCGGCTTTCAGGCGTGCCGCCGCGCCGGTCGTTTCCTCGGCAGAGCGCTTTTTGAGAGCGGCAATCTGCCTGTCCAGGTCCTCGATATATTTCGTGCTGGAATTGTCAGCATTGGCGAGCGCGCGCCAGCGCTGCAGCTGTTCAAGCTCTTCCGTAACCGTGCCGCCGTCAACGATGCGGTCAATGGTTTGGCCTATCCAGGTGAAGCTATCCCCGAACGCGCCAGAAACGCCTGCCATGGCCCGTGAGAGCGCGCTGGCCTTTTCGGTCGCGCCGTCCATGCCCTTGGCGATGCCGTCCAACAGGATGGCCTGCGCCTCGCTCAGCCGGTTTTCATCGGCCAGCTGGCGGATGCGGATGATCTGTTCTTGCGTGAACAGTCCGTATTGCCGCGTCAGATCCTCAGCCCCCTTGATCGGGTCGCGGAACGCCTCGCCTAGCCGCTGGATGGCGGCGGCGGTGTCCGAGCCGGTGGCGGCTGCAAAGTTTTCGGTTTCGGCGGTCAGCTTGGGCAGGATATCGAGGCCGATGCCGCCAAGCTGCACATAGGCAGATTGGATATCGCGGGCGCTGGCAACACTGATATTGCCGGCAAGGGCAGCGGCGGCGGCGTTGGCCTCCAGGGCGTCTTGTGTCGCGCCGATCAGCCGGCCGGAACCTATGGAGATTTGCGCCAGCTTGGCGGTTGCGCCAGCATAGCTTGCCCAGGCGGCAGCGCCGACGATTGTTGCCGCTGTGGTGGCGCCAAGGCCGATCACCGTGGGGGAGAACAGCGCACCTATCTTGCGAAGCCCGCCTTTCACGCCCCCGTCATCCATCTGCAGCACCGTGGCCAGATCGCCGGCCTGCATCGTGAAGGCTGAGAGGGGGGATTGCCCGGCAAGCAGGCTGTCCACAAAGTTACGGGCGGCGGCGGTGCCAACCACGAACTGCATACGATTGAATGCGAGGCCATCGCCCAGCTTGTTGACAGCCGCCGCTTCCTGAAAGATGGCGGCGGAGCGGGCGGCGGCGCCGGTATCGACCTCGCGGACGCCCAGTAGCTGATTGAAGCCGCCGTTGGCGGTTTGCTGGACTGCCGCGACCTTGGCGGCGGCGGCTTGCCGCTTCCATGCGTCTATCTGGCGCTGAGCGGCGCGCTCGCCCGTGCTGGCGGTGGCATCGCTGGCGGCGGCAATCTCGCCCATGGCCTCCTTGCCGGCCCGGCCAACGGCGGCGAAATCGCGCTGCACCTCTGCCTTGCCATCGGTTCCGAGACGAATTGCAACCTTGGTTTCAGCCATGGGGCCTCACAGTTTCGCTGGCGTCATCGCGGGGCCGCAACAAGGCCGATTGGAAGGGTGGGGATGCCCGGCGGCTCAGCCGCGCCGCCGGGCTTTGGGTCAGGCCATCCGCTGGCCTGCGATGATCGGGATTTTCACCGGAGAAGGCTGAGCGGTCCCGATCACCACGCTATCCGCTCCTTTACGCTCCTGCGTTGCGGACGGCGCCGGCGGAGCCGGTGACGCCACAACCGAAGTGGGTGTAAACGCGGAACTCCTGCCCGAGAGAGCTCCAGCCCTCCCGCATTTCGACCTGAGGGCCGGAGACGCCATCGAGATGGGCATATTCCAGCACCGGGGCCATCGCCGGATCAGCGAAGGCATACCAGGCGGTCGTGTTCGTCAACCGGGGCTCTGCAAGCGGCGTGACCGCGCCCGCGAAGGGATTGGCTGCATCCGACGATGCCGGGGTCCACATCGAAGCGCCAGCGAGCACAGAGGCGGACGTTTCGAGCGTGGACGGAACAACCAGGTATTTTGCCTGCACGTTCATGAGCGTCACGCCGTCACTGTCCTTTTGAGCGCGAAGCGCCTGCCTTACCAGGTCCATGCTGGCAACGCCCGGCGCCGCGCCGGGCGAGATGTTGTTGCCATGGGCGGTGGAGAACAGCGCGTTGCCATCGCTCATCACCGGGTTGGCATTGAGCAGATCGGCCATCGCGGCGGCTTCCGTTTCGGCGGAGGCGCGGCCCATGATGCGGAACATATCGGTGAAAGCGCCAAGGTCATCATTCACGAGGGCCTGCCGGCTGATCGAGAACATCTTGCCATAGGTGGCCAGGGCGTAGCTTTCCTTGCGCTCATAGACCGTGCCGTATTTGAACTCGCCACCCTCATTGAGCGACGGGAGGGTGCCAAAGCCGCTGAGCTGCAGGGCGCTGATCGCCCGGAAATCGCGGGCGGTGCGCTCACGGGCCACCTTCTTGAGCTCGGATTCGGCGCCTTGATACATATCGTGCAGGTAACGCTGGCTGGCATCGAGCAGCAGGCCGGGGAAGTCACTGGTGGTGTGATAGGCGGACGGTGCGGAAGTTGCCGAGCCCAGCCAGGGCGAAACCCGGCCCGAAGCGCGCGGGTTGCCCCAGCTGGCGGCGTCCAGAACATCGCCAGGGCGCATCCGAAAGGCGTTGTTGATGCCGCGACGAACGAGCATTTCGCGCGCCAGGTCAACGAGGCTGGTGTTGGCGAGCTCGCCCGCTGCACCCTTTGGAGCCTTGCCGCTCAGCCGGGCGTAGATCACGTCCGAAACAGCCTGAGCGTGGAAGGCCGGATTGTCGAGCGTGTCGGCACCGCCAACGCCGTTGGTTGCGTTCATGATCGATGGCCGATGGCCGATCTGCAGATCGTCGCTGTGCTGTGCCAGGTTGTCTAGAATGTGCGCACGGGCCTGCGGCATCGTCATGTTCTGGCGGAAAATGTCATTTGCTACCGTGATGGGCAGGCGGTGCGCTTCCACCAGCTCATTGACCTGCCGGATTTCGGCGGCGTTCATCGGGCCGGTGGTGGCAGCATTGGGGGTGTTGTCGGACATAGTGTTTCCTTTCAGGATTTCGGGAGGGTGGCGGAAGCCGCAGGCGGAGATATCGGCCATCGCGGCCATCTTGAGGGTGGCGGACGTGCCAGTGATGAAGCCCTTGGCCAGCGCCTCGGCAGCGTCGAACCAAGTTTCGTCAGCCATCAGCTGAGCGAGGGCGGAAGGCTCCAGGCCGGTTTTGAGCGCGTAGATTGCGATCAACCGTTCTTCGACCTTTTCGAGCGTCGTCGCATGGGCGCGAAGCTCAGCAGGGTTGCCCATGGCTGAATCCCAAGGGCGGTGGATCATCATCAGCGCGCTCTCGGACATGATGATGTCATCGCCGGCCATCGCCACAACCGAAGCCATGCTTGCGGCTACGCCGTTGATGAAAACCGTGACCCTGCCGCGATCATAGGCGAGCAAGGCGTCGTAGATCGGGAGGCCATCGAAAACGAGGCCACCCCCTGAGTTGATGTAAACCGAAAGGTCGCCGCTGGCGGCCCGGATGGCGGCGGTGACGGTTTTCGCGTCGAGGCCGGCGGCGGTGTCGCCAAGCGTTCCGTAGAGATGGATCTGTTTTGCCATGGCTGCATTTTCAGCCAGGGAAGGGCGAGCCGTCGATTACCCTTAAGAGGACAAAGGCGGACACAAGCGGACAAATGAGGACAAGTTGCGGCGCGACAGGATGAACGCGGCGATCTGCTCGGTCGAATATCGGATGCGACCGCCCGGCAATTCGTAGAACATGATAAGCCCGCTCTTGCGCCATCGCCTGAGGGTGCGAGGCGCCACGCCCAGGACGTGCGCCGCCTGCTTTTCGGTGTGGTCAAAGGTTTCAGTCATTTGGCAGCTCCCCATTCCAGCGGGCGAGGGCTGCGGCGAGCGCGATGCGCCATCCGGCTACCCAAAGAGGAACAAAAACAAGCACATACATAAAACTTACCGCCCTTTCTCACGAGCTGCGCCTCCGTCCCCCGCATTAACGGTGCGCCCCGGAAGGACCCGAAGGGGAGGGGGAGGCCGGCGCCAGGCCGGCCCGATCGATGCCGATCAATTGAGCTGCCTCCGCCGCAGCTCGGCCCCGAGATTGTCGAGCCCCTGTTGCATCAGGTCGACCGCGCCATCCGCCCCGAAGCTGCGGTGCAGGATTGTGCCGGCTGCGCTCATAAGCAGCGACACCGCCCGCGCCGGATGCTCGGTGTTGTCCAGGGCGGTTTGCAGCAGCTCGGCAATGAGCTGCTTGTGTTCCTCAGTCATGGTCGATTGGATTTCTTCACTCATGGTCTTTCCCTTCCGTTGGGACAGGCAGTGCCTATCCGTTCCACTCTCAACACTCGCCCGCGCTAGGTTGCCGGGTTGGGGGGGTGGGGGCCCTTTAGGGCCCCTCCCCCCCCCGCAACCGTCCCGCACCGTCCCGCAGACCTCCCCGCAACAATTACAAGGACTTAGATAGGACCGTCCCGCACCATCCCGCAGACCGTCCCGCACAACCTCCCCGCAGCAATTACAAGGACTTACCGGGAACCTCCCCGCACCGTCCCGCACCTCCCCGCAGACCTTCCCGCACTCTTGCCCGGATGACGCCGCGCGCGTGCAAGCACTCCCCCGCGCCGTCATTCTGCAATCCTTTCCCTGAGGCCGATCACCGGCTTACGGTCCGGCCCGCGCCACAACGGGGCCTCACTGGTGGCGTTCTCCACCCGGCCTTTGCGCAACAGCCGCTCCAATGCTGCCGCCAGCGCCGGGCGAGACAGGCGCTGCGCTTCCGGCATCGTGGTGAACATCTTTGGCGCATAGTTGCCCGCGTTGGCGCTGATCGACACCGCCCGGCGTTGCTCCGTCATTATGGACAGACAGGCCAGGAACGCAGCTTCCTCAGCCGCCAGCACCCGTGCCGCTTCGTTCATGCGCTCAGGGTCAAACGGCACTGCTGATTCGAGCGCGAACGCGCCATCATGCCACCTGAAATCAATCTCAGCGCCGGCCCGCGCGTAGTTGGCCTTGGAGCGCCGCAACACCCGCGCGTCGGGATCGCCTGCCATGCCCTCGCCCTTGTTGGCCCAGTCCATGAACAGGCGCTGCCTAACGTGCGCTTCCCAGCCCGTAGAGCCTGAGAACTCCGCGCCGCCTTTGGACGGATGGCCCAGGAACAGCACCGTGCCTTTCGTGGCCATCGCCAGGCGGTCCATGACGTTGCAGAAGCCGGCAACCTGATTGCGGACGTTCTCATTGCCGGTGAAGGTTTGCGCCACGTTGTCGATGGCAATGAAGGTGGCGCCGATAGCCTTGGCCGTGGCCTCCAGGTCATGGAAGCGCTGAGACAAGACTAGCTTGCCGTCCGCCTCAAAATTGACCAGCTCGCTCCCAAGCTCGCCTTTGAGGCTCGATACGAACATGCGGCGGTGCAGGTCGCGCATCGAAAGCCCAAGGGCCTGATTGATCGATGCTTGCCGGCGGTGAAGCTCGCTCAGGTCATCTTCACAGGTCACGTAAAGCGTGATGCAGTCGGCAACCGGCAAGCCCAGAAAATCCACTCCGGTGGCAAGGCAGGTGGCCAGCTGCTGCGTGATAAGCGACTTGCCGACGCCACCATCACCCGTGAGATAGGCGGCACTCCCCCGCGCCAACCAACCGTCAATCAGCCATTCCCGCGCGGGCGGCTCGATACCTTCCCACGCGCCAGGGCTGATGATCGGCAGCGCGTGCGCAGCCTCACCCGGCTTGGAAACATCGGATGCACCGCGGCACAAATCCACCAGCCCGAAGGCCGGGTTGCCGGCGCCGATCCAGTCCATGACGTCGCCCTTGTCAGGCAGGCCAGGCAGATCGATCTGATAGACGCTGGCAGCGGTGCCAGAGAGCTTGCGCGCCACGTCATCGGCATGAGCCCGCCCCGGCGTGTCATTGTCCGGGAGAATGAACACGTGCCGGCCGGCAAGGTGCGGCGCGAAATGCTCAGGCCATTTGCCAGCGCCGAACGGGTTGCACGTCGCCACCAGCCCAGCTGCCGCCAGTGCGTCAACCTTCCGCTCGCCCTCGACAATGAACACCGGAAGCTCTGGATCAGCGGCTAGCAGCTCAGGAAGGCGATAGGGCAGCGCCTGAAAGCCATTCAGGCCAGCGCGCCAGCGCCCCGGCCCTACAGGGTGCGATACGGTAAAGTCCTTGCGGCGCCCGTTCTTGCCCGGCTCGATACGGCTGATGCGGAACGCAACCGCGCCATCGGCGCCGCAGTAATCGAAAGCCGCGACAACCTTCCCCAGCGGCTCGCTCGCGCGCCCGCGCTCGGCAACTGGCGTTTGCCATGCGGGAGCCGGGGCCGGGCGGTCCGATAGCACCCCCTCGCGCCGCCATGCGTCCTTGATGGCTTTCCAGTCATCACCCGCGAACGAGTGCACGATAATGTCATCGCCGGCCTGATTGTCGCGCACGGTAACGCTGCGGTCCGCCTTGCTATGCCCAGGGCCGGGAACGGCGCCGTGATCGCCGCGCCACTCGCCGCTCAATCGAGCCGTGACGCTTCGCGCAAGGCTCACCGGGGCTTACCTTGGGGCGTGATGGCAGTGAGGGTTTTAGCGTCCGGCTGAACCAGCACGGCGCCTGAATCGGCATCCCTTACTAGCACAGTGGTGCCGGCGGATTGATCGAAGATTCGGCCATAGCAGCCGAACCACACGCCCCCACGGGCGAGGGTGATTCCCTCGGCGCGTGACATGCTTAAAGCCCCCTAGTTGGGGCTAGTCGCCAAGCCTTTCGATGTTTTGCATATCGCCCGTAACCCATTGACGTAACAAAGCCCGAAAAGGGCCTGTTTTGCGGGCGACGCCTTAAAATTGCACGATTTCTACCGGATTGAAAATCCCCGTGTCGGTGGTTCAAATCCGCCCCCGGGCACCATTTTGCCGGAAAACTGATCGAAACCACCGATGGGCAGGCTAGCTGTTGGGCTCAGCCCTTGGGAGCGGCGTGGGATTCGACAAACCACAGCTGCTTGTCGATGCCGCGCGAGATTTCCGTGAACAGGTCGGCCGTGGTGGCATCGCCAAACTCGGCGGTCGTGTCGATCGCCTCGCGCACCATCTCGCCGAACGCGGCGAGGGCGCCGGCCACGGCGAAGATGTGGCTGTGCTCATCGGCGATGCCGAGCGGGTAGGGGACGAGGCCGGACTTTTCCACCGCAACCTGGATGGTGCCGTGCGCGGTGTCGCCAAGCTGGCCGGCGCGCTCGGCGATCAGGTCGGAATAATCCTCGACCTGCGTCGAGACAGTATCGAACAGCTCATGCACGGCGAAGAAGCCGGGGCCACGGACGTTCCAGTGCGCCTGCTTGAGCTGGGCGTGCAGATCGATGGCGGCGGCGAGATGGGTGTTGAGCACCTTGGCGGACTGGGTGCGGATGGCGGCAGACAGCGTATTGCGGGTCTTGATCATGGGTTTTCTTTCGTTCTGTTGGAAAATGATGGGCCGGCTCAGCGCGCCAGCCGGGTGATGAGGCTGGCGAAGCCGAGCGCCACGATGACGCCGGCGAGCATCAGCGCGAGATCGTGCGCGCTGCCGAATTTATCGGAAAATCCAATAACCGCCGCGATTGTGGCGGAAATTATGAATATGAACGCATGGTTCAGCATATGAATACTCGCGGGTTACATTGATTGTCAGGTTGAACGCCGCGTCATTCATTAGGTTCCGGGCTGCGACATTGTGGAACCAATTGCCGCTCTCCTGCTTGTTTGCTATGATGCATCCCTCGGAGACATGACATGACCATGGCAGACCACAGCGATCCCTTTGATATCGTTTTGGGAGATCCGGCAGCCTATTTCGAGACGCCGCGAGCTATTGCGGACGATTCGTCGCTGTCCCGTGCGGAAAAACTGCAATTGCTCGATGAGTGGGCGAAAGACATTGCCGACCGCAGCAGCGCTGCGGACGAAGGCATGATCCCGGATGTGCCGGGCCAGATCGAATGCGATGACGCGCTGGCCGCCAAGATTTTCGCGGTGCGCGAGGCGGTGGAGGCAACCCCGGAAGACGGGCTGATAACGACGGCGGTGCGGCTGTGGAAGCGGCTGACCGGCGCTGCTGGCCACGCGTGAGGCTGCGATAGAATCCAGCCGTCACTCCCGCACTGGCTGGAGTGACGGCTGCAGAGGGTGATCGCGCCTCAGCGGTCCGGGTGCTGCACCTGCGGCCCCAGCCGCGCCAGCACATCCCGAGCATCAAAGGCACGGCGGGAGTCTTGTGGCATCGGGCCGCGCCCCATGCGGATCTCGGCGGTGGCCTCGAAGCGCTCCACGGTCCGCTGATCGACCTGCATCGACCAGAAGGGATCGCCCCAATACGGGTCCCAGCTGCGCCAGCCCGGCACGGCGCCATAATAGCGCCAATAGGGCCGCCAGTAGAGATAGCGGTCCCCATACCAGGGGCGGTAGAATGGGTCCGGATCCATCCGCCGCTCGACATCGCGCGTCATCTCGCGCTCCTCGATGACGAACCAGTCGTAATTCTGCCGAACCGTCAGCTCGGCGGCGCGGTAGAGCAGAAAGCCCTCCACCTTGTCCCGCGAGGTCAGCGTGTTGCCGGCAAAGGTGACACGGAAGCGGTCAGGCGCCAGCTGCTCGTCGGAATAGCCGCCGGAAACCTGGTTGGACGGCGAGAGCGGCTGATAGGGCGTGCTGGTGGCACAGCCGGCCAGCGCCATGAGCGCGGCGGCTGCCGCCACTGTCACCAGCGCTCCGGGGCGGATCTTCCTGTGGTGCTGCATCGCCTGTCTCCCATCGGCCCGGCTTTGTGGCGGGGCATGAGGCAGCGATACCGAACATCAGGAACGGGCATCACCACCGATGGAAAATCTCTGGGGATTTTGGGATGTTGCGCCTATTCGAAACACTACGTAGCGCAGCCGTCCTGTGGTCTTCAGGGTTGGGGATCGGCAAAGGTGAGGGCATAGCGGCCCCGCGCGGCATCATGCCAGACCTTGCTGTGCAGCTGCCGGCTCATGCCGGTGATGACCCTGGCCGAGGGCATCGCGGCATTGTCGACCAGCCAGTCCGCGCCGAGGAAGGCGGCGGCTTCCACCGCCACGGTCAACTGGTGCTGGCGGCGCTGTGCCTCGATGCGCAGCACAAGGCTGCCCGGCGCGCCCTGGTGCACGGCGATGCTGGCCAGCTCTGTCAGCAGGAACGCCACCGGAACAGCGGCATCAGCGCTGATGATGATCGGCTCGACGCCCTCGCTGTCGATGCTGATCTTGCAATGCGTGGGCGAGGTGAGGCTGGCCTCCAGCCCGCCGCACAGGTCTGCAACAAGGGCCTGCAGGTTCACGCCGGCCACGCTCTCATCGTCATAGATCCAGCGGTGCACCATGTTCAGCGCGCTCACCCGGGCCTGCATGGCGGCATAGGTGCTGGCGACATCCGGCGAGGCCTCGCCGCGCGCGTGCAGCGAGAGCAGACTGGAGATGACCTGCAGGCTGTTCTTGACGCGGTGGTGGATCTCACGCGTCAGCTGCCGCTGCTCGGCGAGGGAAAGGTTCAGGTCCGTCTCATGGGCGCTCACCTTTTCGGAAAGCGCCACCACCTGCGCCGCCAGCGTCTCCATCTCCGGGCTGTGAAACACCTTGCTGTCCAGCATCGCCCGCGCTGCCTTCGAGTCATGGCCCGAGAGCGCCACCAGCGCCTGCAGCCGCAGCAGCGGCACCACGATGATCTGGTGGATGGCCAGCCAGCCCACGGCCAGCGCCGCCAGCCACAGCCCGGTTGCCAAGGCCATGGCGGGCATGTCCTGCCGTGGCGCGGCTGTCATCACCATGGCGACCACGCCGAACGGCAGCAGTGCCAGCGCGAAAATCGCCATCAGCCGTCCCGAGATCGAGAGGCGGCGCAAGGTGGTGGCGGTGTCCGGTGTCATCAGAATGCGTCTTGCCGATCAGCCGAGCTTGAGGAGCAGTGCCGTGATTCGCGAAGAGGCGGGCTCTGCCAAAGCTTGTTCATACGCCGTGCACAGAATTGTGCTAATGAATGGCGACGAAAATTCGGGGGCAAGGCCGGTGGCTGATGGGCGCGAAAGGGGTGCCCGCGGGCCAATATCCGCCACTATCGGGTGGCCGCGGAAAAAATCGTCATGCGCTGCGGAACCATTTGAAAGCCTGTTGGTTGTCCACATGATTTGCCGTGCGGCTGTCGGTCGCCGCACGTGCGCGGCCTCAGCAATATCAATCGTCTGCAGTCTTGAAAGTTCCCGATAATGTCGCTTGCCTCGCAGATTGCTCCTCATCTGCCCTATCTCCGTCGATACGCCCGCGCCCTCAGCGGCTCGCAGCCCGCCGGCGACCGGCTGGTCGAGATGATGCTCGAAGCCATGATCGCCGACCCTGCCAGCTTCCCCACCGATGTTCCGGCGCGGCTGGCGCTCTACAAGGGCTTTCAGGCCGCCTGGGCCGAATCAGCCCATTCCAGTGCCAAGCCCGGCTTCTCGCTGCCGGAGGGCAGCAGCTTTGAAAATGTCGCCAACGCCCGGCTGGCCGCCATGATGCCGCTGTCGCGGCAGGCGCTGCTGCTTGGCGCCATGGAGGGCTTCACGGTTGATGATACTGCCTGGCTGCTCGATATAGATGCCGAGACCGTGCGCGAGCTTGTTGCGGCGGCGCTGGCCGATATCGCCCGGCAGACCCGCGCCGATGTGCTGATCATCGAGGATGAGCCGATCATCGGCATGCATCTCGAGAGCATCGTGCGCGATCTTGGCCATGACGTGACCGGCATCGCCATGACGATGACCGAGGCGATGGAGTGCTTCCACGAGCGCACGCCGGGCCTTGTGCTGGCCGATATCCAGCTTGCCGATGGCAGCAGCGGCATCGATGCCGTCAAGCTCATCCTCGCCGAGCGCTCCGTGCCGATCATCTTCATCACTGCCTTCCCCGAGCGGCTGCTGACCGGCGAGCGCCCCGAGCCGACCTTCCTCATCACCAAGCCGTTCCAGGCGGCCACGGTGGAAGCCGCGATCTCGCAGGCGCTGTTCTTCAATTCCACCGCGCGCCTCGGCGCGTAGCTCCCGATTCCGCGCCTCGGCGCTTAAGACAAGGCTGTCACCATGGCGCGCTCCATACCCGGCAAAACTCAGTCAGCCTCGCCCCGCCTTCCCGGTGCCGAAGCGCAATCCCCCGCCGAGCGCGATATCGGCGCGTTCCTGCGCGTCGCATTCGCGCAATCGGAATCGGATACGCTGCCGCAGGAATTCATCGACCTGCTCGACAGGCTCGGAACCGATGAGCCGGGCGGCGCGCCGCCGCGCGAAGGGCTGTCGGACAAGGATTTCAAGGCGCAGCTCGCCACCATCATCAGCCCGCTGCGGGTGCATGCCCGGGCGCTGTGCGGCAGTGCCGATCTGGCCGATGATCTGGTGCAGGAGACTCTGCTCAAGGCCTGGGCAGCGCGCAGCCGCTTCCAGGCCGGCACCAACATGCGCGGCTGGACCTATGTGATCCTGCGCAACCATTATTTCACCACCAAGCGCCGCGCCCGCTTCATGGGCGCCTGGGACGAGCTTTCCGCCGATCTCATCCTCGCCGAGCCGGCGAACCAGGAGGCGCATATCGCACTCTCTGATGTGCAGCGCGCCATGCTGCGTCTGCCAGCCGTGCAGCGCGAGGCGCTGATGCTGGTGGGTGCCGGCGGGCTTTCCTATGAGGAAGTCGCGGCGCTGTGCAATTGCGCAGTCGGCACCATCAAGAGCCGGGTGGCGCGGGCGCGGGTGGCGTTGGGCACGCTGCTCGATGATGGCGGGCTCGGCCCGCGCGGCGCCACGGTGCACGGCCGCGGCCAGCAGACGATGGTCGAGCAGATCATCGGCGAGGTCGAGTCGCTCCAGCAGCGCTGAGCGTTTCCGCAATCTGAAAGCCGGCGCCGGTTTCCCGGCGCCGGCTTTTTTTCGTGCTGTGGGGATCGTCTGCCACCCATATGAAAAAGGGCGCCCCTTGCAGGGCGCCCTTCCTCATTTCGTGCGGAGCGTGGCTTACTGCGTGATGCAGGGGCCGACGTTCTGCGCCGGTGCACCACCGAAGCTCATTTCCACGCGGCGGTTCTGTGCTTCACGCACACCGTCGGCGGTCTGGACGAGCAGGGTGCTCTCACCAAGGCCACGGGCCTGGGTTGCGCTGTCCGGCACGCCGCGGCTGGCCATATAGGCCTGGACGGCGGCTGCACGGCGCTCGGAGAGAGCAACGTTGTAGTCCGGCGCGCCCGACGTATCGGTGTGGCCCGAGAGGATGATGCTCGACTGGCCGGTCTCGCTGTACTGCGCAGCGGCACGATCGAGGATCGCAGCAGCTTCGGCAGTGATGTTGGACTGGTCAAAATCGAAGAACACCAGGAACGGCCCCGGGGTGACAGCGGCAGGCGGGCAGAACGGCAGCGGAGCGGCAACAGGTGCCGGCGCCATCGGAGCGGCGACCGGTGCTGGCTGCTCATAGGCTACCGGCTGCGGGCGATGCTGGCCAAAGCGGATGCCGAGGCCACCAACGACCTGGTGACGCGACAGGTTGTTCTCATAGTTGGTGTAGCGATACTCGACCTTGGCGTAGACGTTGCTGCCCAGGCCCTGCTCGAGGCCGACTGCACCGCGGACGCCGCCGAACTTGTCGGAGCTGTTGAAGGTCGTCGTCGAGCCGGCCGGGGTGAAGGCATAGGCGATCTTGGTCTTGGCATAGCCACCCGAGAGGTAGAGCAGCGTGTTGTCCGAGATCTTGTAGCCAAGGCGGCCCATTGCCGACCATTCGTTCTTCACATCGACGTTGATGCGGTTGCCGAGGGTGTCGGCAACGTCTTCGTCGATGGTGCTCCAGTTGTAGTTACCGAACACGCCGAGGATGGCCTTGTCCGAGAGGCGAAGGTCGTAGCCGCCTTCAGCGCCGTACATCAGGCCATCCTTGCGGAATTCCTTGATGAAGCCCTGGTTGCGGGTGTTGACCGTCATCCGGTCCCAGCCGCCCTGGCCTTCAACACGGAAGCCGTTGAATTCGTATGCGTTGGCAGCGGAACCGGCGGTGCCGGCAAGCAATACTGCAGCGATCAGCAGATGTTTCATGAAAATTTCCTTGGGGAAGTCGTGCGTCGGAACTGACAACCTCCCAACAGGAGCGGCGGGACATGGTTCCGGGCGCAGCGCTGCCGCCACGGCGATTTTTATGAATGAACGAAAACTGTATCTATTATGACACAGCCAGCTTGAGCACGCGCGCCATGGCCGCGGTCAGCCCCGCTTCGTCATAGGGCTTGGCAAGCATCACGGCTCCGGCCGGAGCGCCGCTTGAATCCGACGTGTCGCCGCTCACGAACACGCAGGGAATGTCGCGGCTCTGCGAGATGGTGGCGACAGCCGATGCGCCGCCGCCCTTGCGGAGCTGTATGTCGACGATCATCAGCTCGGGGGCCAGCGCCAGGGCATCGCGCACGGCCTCGTCCTCGGTGGTGGCGATGGAGCAGACGCTATAGCCCATGGCTTCGAGCATTTCACCGAGCAACATGCCGATCATTGCATCATCCTCGACGATGAGGATGCGCAATGGTGGTGCCGGCGCCGTCTCGTTCATACCGTCATTCCCCGCCTGGCTCCGTGGCGCGCCACGGCGTTTCCTGCGCACCGGGGGCCAGCCGGGAGGACAGACAGCCATGAGCATGGCATCTCTCTGTGCGCGCGCGATGCGGCCCAGATGCCAATGGTAAAGCGCTAGCGGTTGACACTGTGCCGCGCAAGTTCGCTTATGGGCCTTACAACGGTGTCACGTTCGCCGGCTCGCCCAGACAAAGGGCCTCGTCGCGCCTCGTGCGGCATCTGCAAGAGTGTCACGCATCATGCCAGTGGCAAAAAAGCCAGCGGCCGCAAAGCTCGCCAAGGGAGCGTCCCGTGCCGCTGCCTCGGGGCAGCACGCGCCAGGCGGCTTCCTCGTCGTCGGCGTCGGCGCTTCGGCCGGCGGGCTCGATGCCTGCAGCCGGCTGCTCGATGCACTGCCTCCTGGCCATGGCATGGCGTTCATCCTCGTCCAGCACCTCGCTCCCGATCATGACAGCATGATGGCGCCGCTGCTGGCCAAGCACACCACCATGGTCACCACGGAGGCGGCAGACGGCATGGTGATCGCCCCCGATCATCTCTACGTCATCCCGCCCGGCACCTACCTTTCCGTTGCGGATGGCGCGCTGCGCCTCACCGAGCCGCTGGCCCGCCACGGCGCGCGGCTGCCGTTCGATCATCTGCTCGCCTCGCTGGCGCTGGCCTATGGCGCCCGCGCCGCCGCCGTCGTGCTCTCGGGCACCGGGGCGGATGGCAGCCTCGGCATCAAGGCGATCCGCGAAAATTACGGCCTCATTATCGCGCAGTCGCCCGATGAGGCGGAATACTCCGGCATGCCGGCCAGCGCCATCCACACCGGCCTTGTCGATCTGACGCTTGGCGTCGCGGCCATTCCGGAGGCGCTCGCCGCCTATAGTCATCAGGCGACCCGGCAGCCGGCCCCCGATGCAAAGGGCGAGGCTGGCGCCGCCATGGCCCGGTTGCCCGAGATCATCGAGCTGGTGCGCGCCCGCACCGGGCATGATTTTGCGCTCTACAAGCCCGGCACGCTGCAGCGCCGCACCGAGCGCCGCATGGCCATGGCCGCCATCGAGGCAGATGATGTCGACCGCTACATCGCGATGCTGCGCGCCGACAAGGGCGAGCTGGAGCAACTCGCCAAGGACCTGCTCATCAACGTCACCAGCTTTTTCCGCGATGCCAAGGTGTTCGATCTGCTCGAAGCCAGGACCATCCCCGATCTGCTGCGCGGCAAGGCCCAGGGCGAAACGCTGCGGGTCTGGATCGCCGGCTGCAGCAGTGGCGAAGAGACCTATTCGCTGGTCATCCTGCTGTTCGAGGCCCTGCGCGCTGCCAAGCATGACATCAAGCTGCAGGTCTTCGCGTCTGATCTTGCCGATGATGTTGTCGCCCATGCCCGCGAGGGGCTGTATCCCGAGAGCATCGCCGCCGATGTTTCGGCGGCCCGGCTCAAGCGCTTCTTCTCCAAGGAGGATCATGGCTACCGGGTGCTGCCGGAGCTGCGCAGCGCCGTGGTGTTCACCCGGCAGGACGTGCTGGGTGATCCGCCGTTTTCCAAGCTGGACCTCATCTCCTGCCGCAACCTGCTGATCTATCTGCAGCCCGAGGCGCAAGCCCGGGTCATTTCGCTGTTCCACTTCGCGCTCCGTGAAAACGGCATCCTGCTGCTCGGCAGCGCCGAGACCATCGGCCCGATGGATGGCCGCTTCAGCGTCGTCAGCAAGTCCGAGCGCATTTATCGCAAGGCCGGCCCGACGCAGGTCGGCGCGCTGGCGTTTACCGGCAGCAGCGCGCCCATCGGCCATCAGCCGCGTGTGCGCAGCGCCGTCAAGGCGGCCTCGCGGGCCACGGTTGTCGCCGAGCTGTGCCGCCAATTGGTCATTGATGGCTATGGGCCTGCCGCCGTGCTGGTCAACGCCGCCAATGAGTGCCTGTTCCACCTCGGGCCAACCGACGATTTCCTCAAGGTCGCGCCGGGACGGCCGGTCAATGACGTGCTGATGCTGGCGCGCGAGGGGGTGCGGACAAAGCTTCGCTCCGCCATCCAGCTGGCGCGGGACAAGGGCGGCCCTGTGCAGGTGCCCGGCGGCCGTGTTCGCGGCGGCGGTGGCACCATCGGCTTCAGCATCGCTGCCCAGCCGGTGGTCAGTGAGGGCGAGGCTCTGGTCTTTATCGCCTTCATCCCGGATTCGCGGCCCATGCCGCTGCGCCGCGCCACGCCATCAGCAGACCTGCCGCGCGTCGGCGAGCTCGAGGAGGAGTTGAAGGAGACCCGCGCCGAGCTGCAGGCTGCCATCTTCAGCCTGGAAAGCTCCAGCGAGGAGCAAAAGGCGATCAACGAGGAGGCGCTGTCGGTCAGCGAGGAGTATCAGGCGACCAACGAGGAGCTGCTGGCCTCCAAGGAGGAGCTGCAATCGCTCAACGAGGAACTGACGGCGCTCAACAGCCAGTTGCAGGAGACGCTGGAGCGCCAGCGCACCACCTCGAACGACTTGCAGAACGTGCTCTACAGCACCGATGTCGCCACGCTGTTCCTCGATCCCCAGCTCAACATCCGCTTTTTCACCCCCGCCACCAAGCGGCTGTTCCGGGTGCTGGATGGCGATGTCGGCCGGCCGCTGTCCGATCTCAGTTCGCTTGCCGCCGATGCCGCGCTGCCGCGCGATGCCAAGGCCGTGCTGCTCAAGCTGAAGCCGATCGAGCGCGAGATCGAAGCGCAGACCGGCTCCTGGTACATGCGGCGGATCATGCCCTACCGCGCGCAGGACGAGAAGGTGGAGGGCGTTGTCATCACCTTTGTCGATATCACCGAGCGCCGCCGCATTTCAGAGGCTCTGGGCGAGGCCAAGCGGGAGGCGCAGCTCGCCACCATCGCCAAATCGCGCTTCCTCGCCGCCGCCAGCCATGATCTGCGGCAGCCGCTGCAAACGCTCACGCTCATTCATGGCCTGCTCGCCCGGCTGCTAACCAGCCCGCCCGCCGCCCGGCTGCTGGCGCGGCTCGATGAGACCCTTGCCTCCATGTCGGGCATGCTCAACGCCCTGCTCGATATCAACCGCATCGAATCCGGCAATGTGCAGGCCCAGAAGGCCGTCTTCCCGATCAACGACCTGCTGGAGCGGATGCGCGCCGCTTTCGAGGATCACGCCAATGCCAAGGGCGTGCACCTGCGGATCGTGCCGTCCCGGCTGATGGTCCACAGTGATCCGGCGCTGCTTGAGCAGATGGTGCGGAACCTGGTTTCGAACGCGCTCAAATACACCGGCAGCGGCAAGGTGCTGCTCGGTTGCCGGCGCAGCGGCGGCCATGTGCGGCTGGAGATCTGGGATACCGGCGTCGGCATTCCGGCTGACGAGCTGAGCGCGATTTTCGACGAATATCACCAGCTAGACAATGCCGCGCGCGAGCGCAGCCGCGGGCTGGGGCTGGGGCTGTCGATCGTCAAGCGCCTCGGCCTGCTGCTCGGCCATGCTGTCAGCGTCCGCTCGGTTGCCGGTTCCGGTTCGATGTTTGCCGTTTCCGTCGATGTTGCGCCCGATGCTGTCCCTGAGCCCATCGCCCTGGCGCCGGCGCCGGCGGCAGAAACGCACGAGCATAACGGCACCATCCTCATCGTCGATGATGATCCGGAGATTCTCGATCTGCTCGATCTCATCCTCACCGATGAGGGCTACAACACCGTGACCGCCAAGGATGCCGCCTCGGCGCTGGATGCCGTCGCCACCCGGAACATCCGGCCCGATCTGCTGCTGGCGGATTACAACCTGCCCGGCGGGCTCGATGGGCTGCAACTGGCGGTGCTGTTGCGCGGCCGTGCCGCGTGGCAGATCCCGGCGATCATTCTGACCGGGGATATTTCCACCGGCACGCTGCGGGATATAGCGCTGCACAATTGCGTGCAGCTGAGCAAACCGGTGAAGCTTGCGGCGCTGTCCAAGATCGTCGAGGATCTGATTGAAAAGCGCGCGTCTTGAGAGAGGGTTAAGCCACGTTGCCCGGCGCGGCAGGGGGCCACCGCGCCGAACTCCGTAGCCTGATCAGAGGATCAGATCTTGTCGCCGGTGGCGCCCAGTGCGTCGCCCTTGAGCTTCTGCAGGTCGCCCTTGGCTTCCTGCAGCATGCCCTTGCCCTGCATTTCCTTGTTGTCGATTGCGTCACCAACAACCTGCTTGGTCTTGCCGGCGATTTCGTTGCCGAGGCCCTTGGCCTTTTCGGTGAATTCACCCATCGCAAATCTCCTCATGCGTCCGGCCGGCATGATGCCAACCAGTCAGAAGAAATAACCCGCAATGGCCGCCAAGGTTCCCTGCAAGAGCTCGACGGTGTTTTCCCGGCGGGAAAAACCCGCCACGCCGCCTAGAGTGCCAGCCCCAGTATCGCGCCAAGATCGGCCAGCGCCTGGGCCTCGCCGCTCACCTTGATGGCGCGCATGCCCATGGCGGCAGCCGGCTTGCAGTTGATGCCAAGGTCATCAAGATACACGCACGCCGCCGGTGCCACGCCGATCTGCTCGCACATCATCGCATAGATGCGCGGATCGGGCTTGCGCACCCCGGCCTTGCTACTCTCGATCACCGCATCGAAGCGCGCCAGGATCTCGGTGATCGCGGTCGATTGCGCCTCGTTGCCGGCCATGCCGGCGCCATGGCCGATGCGGGCATTGTTGGTGATGCAGCCCAGCGCATAGCCCGCCGCCCGGCAGGCATCGAGCGCTGCGACCATGCGCGGACGAATGTCGCCGGAGAGCAGCGCCAGCACCTCGGCACCGCGCACCGCCTGGCCGAGCGCTGCGGCTTCGGCGGCGAACAGCGCATCAAAGTCTTCCGCGCCGATCTCGTCGCGCTCCAGCCGCGCCCAGGCATTGCTGTCCGGGTTCAGCGCGTTGACGCTGCGGATGAAGCCGTGCGGCAGGCCGCGCTCGGCCTCGTGGCGGTTGAACGCATCGAACGGCGAGGTGGTGATGACCCCGCCAAAATCCCACAACACTGCCTTGATGCCGGTCATGCCCGCTCTTTCAGTTTTACGCCGCTTCGCTGCGTTTCAGGTTTGCGCCGCTTGTGGGCGCGGGTTGAGCCGCACGATCGTCAGGTTGAGGAATGCGGCAAAGCTTACCCAGGCGAGATAGGGCAGAATCAGCAGCGCTGCATCCTGTGAAATCGGCCAAAGCCCTGCCACCATCGCCACCAGCGAGGCCCAGAGGAACACCACCTCGCCCAGCGCCCAGTCCGGCCGCTGGAACTTGAAGAACAGCGGACTCCACAGCAGGTGGAACACGCCGTTGACGCCAAACAGGATCAGCACATCCAGCCGCGCCGCATCGCTGGCCGCGGCCTCCCAGGCGATGACGCCTGACCATGCCGCCAGCCCGAGGATGATCGTCCAGGCCGGGCCGAACGCCCAGCCCGGCGGCTGCCAGCTCGGCTTGACGAGCCGCGCATACCAATCGGCCCGCGGCGTCATCAGCCCGCCGATGATGCACAGGCCGACGGCCCAGATGATGGCGATTGCGGTGGGGGAAAGCATCAGCCTGCTTTGGGCGCTTTGTGGCAGTTTGCATAGGGCGGCCAAGCTTGCATCCTTCGCCGCCAGCCGCCACAGATTGCCGATGAACCTCGCTCGCTTCCCCCGCCGCCGCTACACCCAGGGCTTCACGCCGCTGGAGCCGCTCCCCCGCCTTTCCGCCGCGCTCGGCAGTGCCGAGTTCTGGATCAAGCGGGATGATCTGCTCGGCCTCGCCGGTGGCGGCAACAAGACGCGCAAGCTGGAGTTCCTGGTGGCCGAAGCGCTGGAACAGGGCGCCGATACCCTCATCACCGTCGGCGCACCGCAATCCAACCACTGCCGCCTGACGCTGGCGGCGGCGGCGCGCGAGGGGCTGAAGTGCCGGCTCATCATCGAGGAGCGGGTGGTGGGCACCTACAGCCCCGCCGCGCTGGGCAACAATCTGCTGTTCGACCTGATGGGCGCCGCCGCCATCCGCTCGGTGCCGCTGGGGACGGACCTTGCAGCCGAAATGGCCAGCGAGGCCGCGCTGGTGCGCGCTGAAGGTGGCCGGCCCTATACCATCGCCGGCGGCGGCTCCACGCCGCTGGGCGCGCTGGGCTATGCTGCCTGCGCCGCCGAGATCATGGCGCAGAGCTTCGAGCTTGGCGCGGCGTTCGATGCCATTGTCGTGGCCAGCGGCAGCGCCGGCACCCATGCCGGGCTGCTCGTCGGGCTGGAGGCGCTCAACGCCGGCATTCCGCTCACCGGCATCAATGTGCGCCGCAAGCAGGCCGAGCAGGAGGGCAATGTCCACGCGCTGGCGGTGGCGACAGCGGCGTTCCTCGGCACGCCGGCCCCGGCGCGCGAGGCCGTGGTGGCGCTCGATCGCTGGGTCGGCCCCGGCTATTCGCTGCCGACGCCGGAGATGGTGGAAGCCGTGCGGATGCTGGCCCGCGAGGAGGGCGTGCTGCTCGATCCGGTGTACAGCGGCAAGGCGATGGCCGGCCTCATCGGGCTGGCCCGCGAGGGCGTGTTCAAGCCCGGCCAGCGCGTGCTGTTCGTCCACACCGGCGGCAGCCCCTCGCTGCACGCCTATGCGGCGGACCTGCGGAACCCGGCGCTGCAACACGCGTGACGCACTGGCGGACCATCGGCATCATCGGCGGCATGGGGCCGGCGGCGAGCGCTGATTTTCTCGCCCGGCTGGTCGCGGCAGTGCCGGCGGCCAGCGATGCCGAGCACCCGCGCATCCTGCTGGAGAGCAACCCGCAGGTGCCGGACCGCAACGCCGCGCAGGCCGGCACCGGGCCATCCCCCGGCCCGGCACTCGCCGCCATCGCCCGGCGGCTGGCCACCGCCGGCGCCGAGCTGCTGGTGATGCCGTGCAACGCCGCGCATGGCTGGGCGCCGGATATCATCGCCGCCACGCCGCTGCCCTTCGTCCATCTCATCGATGCGGCCGTCGCCGCGGCCGTTGCCACCGGCGCGCGCCGTGTCGGCCTGCTAGCCGTGGGCGCGACGCTGGGCGCAAGGCTCTACCACCAGCGGCTCGAAGCGCTGGGCATCCGCGTCCTCACTCCCGATGCCGCCAGCCAGGCCGAGGTCGCGGCCCTTGTGGCGCGGGTCAAGGCCGGGGATGCTGGCCCGCAGGTGCGCGCCGGCATGGCCGCGCTCGCCGCCGCGCTGGCCGCGCAAGGTGCCGAGGCGATCATCGCTGCCTGCACCGAAGTGCCGCTGGTGCTGGGGCAGGCCGATGTGCCGGTGCCACTCATCGATGCGACTGCGGCGCTGGTTGCGGCAACGCTGCTAGCTGCAAGCCCAGCTTGAGCATCCCCAAGAATCCCCCGGCTTTTCCGAATCGCTCCGTTAAGCCATGTTGAAGGCTTGCGCCGGGTTCAACCCGGCTGAACTTTCGGGGCAGGACGATTTTATGAACATGTCTCAGGAGCGCATTGCGCACTGGTTCTGGCGCGTGCTGACCGGCCTGGTGTTTGCCGGCACGCTCGCCATGCTCTTCCTGCCGCCGCAGCGCGCCGCGGCGCAGCCGGCCCCCGGCCTCATCGGCACCTGGCGCGTGGCGCTGGCGCTGCCCGGCGGCGATCTGCCGTTCAACATGGTCGTGCAGCGGGACAAGACCGGCCCGGTCGTGCTGCTGCTCAACCCGCCCGAGCGCATGCGCGCCGAGGAAGTGACGCTGCAGGGCAACACGCTCAGCTTCGCCTTCCCCTCCTATGGCTCGCGCATCACCCTGCGCCTCGGCACAGATGGCCGGCTGAGCGGCGAGGCCAACCTCATGCGCAGCGCCGGCCCGGCCACAGTGGCGGTCAGCGGTGTGCGCGGTGCCTGGCGCTTCAGCCCCACCCCGGCCAAGGCCGCCGCCAACCTCACCGGCCGCTGGATGATGAGCTATGGCCCGCGCGCCGTGCCCTCGGTGCTGGAGATCAAGCAGACCGGCAACCGCGTCTCGGCATCGGTGCACCAGCCCAGCGGCGATGCGCGCTATCTCGCCGGGGAAGTCTCGGGCAACACGCTGTCGCTCTCCACCTTCGATGGCAATGCCGCGACGCTGTGGATCGCCAGGCTCGATGCCGGCAGCCTCAAGGGCGCGCAGTTCACCGCCACCGGCAGCAAGGCCGGCACCGCCTGGACCGCCCGCCGCAGCGCCACCGCCAAGGACACCATCGAGGCCGTCGCCACCGAAAAGCCGCCGGTCGATCGCATCCCCATCCGCTTCCCGGACAGCAGCGGCAAGATGGTCTCGATCTCGGACCCGGCCTACAAGGGCAAGGTCGTGGTCGTCACACTCGGCGGCACCTGGTGCCCCAATTGCCATGACGAATCGGGCTTCATGGGCCCCTATGCCGCCCGCCGGAAGAAGGAGGGCCTCGAAGTCGTGGCGCTGATGTTCGAATATGGCACCGATGCCCCCTCGGCATTCCGGCTGATGGATCGCTACAAGGCCCGCTACAAGCTGCCTTACCCGCTGCTGCTCGCCGGCCAGCCTACTCCCGAGAGCAGCTCGGCGGCGCTCCCCGGCTTCGGGCCGATCAAGGTCTATCCGACAACGCTGTTCTTCGGCCGTGATGGCAAGCTGAAGGAAGTCCATGTCGGCTGGGCCGGCCCCGCCACCGGCAAGCTTAACCTGGAAGCCAAGCACCACTTCGACGAGACGGTGACAAGGCTGCTGCGGACCCGCGCCTGAGCTGATGCCCGGCATCGGTGTTCCAGTGCAGGGCCTCGCCGCGCTGGGGCTTCTCGCCGGGCTGGGGCTCCTCGCCGGGCTGATTTTGGGCAGCTTCATCGCCGCGCTCACCAGCCGCTGGCCGCAGGGCCGCAGCATCGTCCACGGTCGCTCGGCCTGTGAAAGCTGCGGCGCCACGCTCGGCGCGCGAGACTTGGTGCCGGTACTCAGCCACATCGCGCTGCGCGGCAAATGCCGGCATTGCGGCGCTCCCATCCCGCCGCGCAACCTCGGCATCGAGCTGGCCGCCGGCTTCATCGGCGCCGTCTCGCTCGCCGCCGTGCCCGGCTGGGCGGGGCTGGCCGGCGCCGGCTTTGGCTGGGTGCTGCTGGCGCTGGCGGTGCTGGATGCCGAGCATTTCTGGCTGCCGGACCGGCTGACCCTGCCGCTGATCCTCGCCGGGCTCGCCTTCGGCCTGCCCAGCCTGCCAGACCGCGCCATCGGCGCCGCCATCGGCTATGCGGCGCTCGCCCTCATCGCCTTCGCTTATGCCCGTCTGCGCGGCCGCACCGGCCTTGGCGGCGGAGACCCGAAGCTGCTCGCCGCCATCGGCGCCTGGCTCGGCTGGAGCGCGCTGCCCTTTGCCGTGCTGCTGGCCGCCAGCCTCGGCCTGGTGCTCGTCGGCTTGGACAGGCTGCGCGGCCGCCAGGTCACGGCGCAGACGCGGGTTCCGCTCGGCGCGCTGATGGCGGTTGCCGCCTGGCCGCTGTGGCTGGCGGCGCCGCTGCTGCCATAAGCGTGTCACATCTGGCGCGTAGCGGAACTGTCATGAAAGCTTTTGAAGGCGCCCAGCGCCTGCCCTCCGGCAAGATCGAGCTGTGCAGCAAGCGCGGCTTTCTCACCCCGGAGGAGTGCGCCGCGCTGATCACCCGCATCGATGAGCAGCGCCGCCCCTCCACCCTTGCCGATCATTATGGCGATGCGGATTTCCGCACCTCGGAAACCTGCGATCTTGATGGCGCCGATCCGTTCGTGGCGGGCATCGCCCAGCGCATCGCCGGCTTTCTCGGGCTTGATCCGGCGCATGGCGAGCCGCTGCAGGGCCAGCGCTACGCCATCGGCCAGCAGTTCAAGCCGCATACCGATTGCTTCGAGCCGGGCGGCCTCGGCTATGCCGAATATTGTGGCACCGCCGGCCAGCGCACCTGGACAGGCATGGTCTATCTCAACGTGCCGGAGGCCGGAGGCGCCACCCGCTTCAAGCACCTCGACAAGACATTCCAGCCCGAAACCGGCAAGATCATGGCCTGGAACAACCTGCTGCCCAGCGGCCTGCCGAACCCGATGACGCTGCACCAGGGTATGCCGGTGCGGGCGGGCACAAAATACGTCATCACCGCCTGGTTCCGGCAGAAGCCCTGGGGCTGAAGCTTTTGTAGCCAATCGGCACCGGCCCTCTGCCGACCGACCAAAGCTTCAACATAAAAAACCCTCCGCCGGCCTGCGCCAGCGGAGGGTCTTTCAGCCTTGCGGCAGCATTCAGAAGTTGGCTTGCAGCCCGAAGGAGAAGCTGCGGCCGCGCACATAGGTGTTGTTGTCGATGCGCGAGCCGTTGAGGGACTGGAATTCCTGATACTTCACATTGGTCAGGTTGCGCGCCTCGAACTTGGCTTCAAGGTCGAGCCCGGCGATGTTCAGGCCCTGGCGCAGCACGAGATCGATCGTGAAGCCGGGCTTTTCCACCAGGTCGGGCAGGCTGGCCGTGCCGCGCTGCGTCGAGCGGTTGCTGGCATAGTTGAGCAGCAACGTCTGCTCGGAGAGGTTGTCCTCATCCGAAAAGCCGATCTGGACGTTGGCGATATGGTCGGACTGGCCGGTGAGCGGCTGGCCATCGCGGAACAGCACCGAAGCGGCAACTTCCTGCGCCTGCGAGCCGGCGGCCTGCAGCGTCGTGTCCCCGGCCTTCACGCTGATGCGCGAGTCGGTGTAGGTATAGTTGGCGCTGACAAGGAAGCGGCGGCTGGCGAACAGCGGCGCATCCGAGATCGCATCGAGACGGAAATACTTCTGGATTTCCAGCTCGGCGCCATAGAGCCGGGCGCGTGGGGCGTTGGCATAGGTGGTGGCCAGCGCCGCGCCGCTCGAGAAGGCGATCGTCTCAATGGGGTTGGTGATGTTCTTGTAGAAGGCGCCCAGCGTGATGCGCTCGTCGCGGCCCATGTAATATTCGTAGCGGGCCTCGGCGTTCACCAACTGGCTGTCGATCAGATACTGGTTGCCGAAGGAATCGCGGCCGGTATCGGAATCGAAGTAGATCTGCGGGGAAAGCTCGCGGAACTGCGGGCGGGCGATGGTCTTGGAGGCCGAGAGCCGCAGCTGCATGTCCTCGGCAAAGTTCCACGTCAGCGTGCCGCCCGGCAGCCAATAGCTGTTGTTGAGCTCGCTGCGGCCGGTCTGCCCCGGATTGAGGTTGAACACGTCGATCGGGTTGACGAACTGATTGGCCTTTTCATAGCGCACACCCGCGGTGAACTGCACGCCATCAAAGGGCTCGATCTCGAACTGGCCATAGCCGCCATGCACCGTCAGCCCGGCCTCATACACCGGCGCGATGGTCGAGGTGGTGTTGAGCACGATGCCATAGGTGTAGACGTTGTAGTCCGAGAGCAGGAAGTCCGGCCGCTCCTGCGTCACCGCCACCGGCAGCGCCTGGGTCGGGATGTAGCGATAATCGAAGCGCGAGGAGCCGCGCTGGCTGTCCGTATAGGCATAGCCGGCGGTCACGCGGATCGGGAACGGCCCGCCCTCGATCTTGTAGCCAAGGTCGGCGCCGCCGCCCCAGAGGTTCTCGCTCAGCCGGCTGAAGGCGACGCGCGCCGATTGGCCTGGCGAGACCAGATCGTTGGTGAAATCATTGGCGAGGCCATCGAACGCATAGGAGATGTTGCGCTCATAGGGCGAGTTGCGCTTGGAGTTGGCATAGGTGCCGCGCAGATCAAGGCTGAGATTGTCGAACTTGAACTCGCCGACAATCTGGGTGTCGATGAGCTGGCGCTCGAAGAACGCCGTCAGGCTGCGGTTGAGCTGCACGTTGCCCGTGCCATCCAGATCGACGCCGGACTGGATGCGCGCTTCCTTCAGCGTGTCATGCACATAGACGTTGGTGATCCGCACCTTGTGCTCGCCGAACTCGGCGCCCAGCCCGATAAGGCCGTTGACCGTGGCGCGCTGCTGCGTCGAGACAGTATCGAAGCTGGACGTCGGCGCCACGATCAGATCGCCAGTCGGGCCGGTGAAGGCCTGGGCAGCGGCCTGCTGGATGCCGGCGCGGGTCTGGAACTCGTTCTTCCAGCCGGCGGCGAGGATGATGCCGAAGCGGGAATCGCCCACGTCCCACGCCTTGCCGGCGGAGAAATCGGCGCTGAAATTGGCTGGAAGATCGTTGTTGCGCTGAATGACCGTGGTTTCGGCGTTGGCAAGGCTCGCCGTGATGGTCTGGAGCTCGGCCACTGTCTGGGCGCCGCCGCCGAGCAGGATGCCGTTGTTCTGGGCATTGGCGAGGCCGGTCGGCAGGTTGCGCGTGCCATCGTCATAGCCGGTCCAGTCCCGGCGGCCACCGGCATAGACATAGCCGAGCTGGCCGGTGGTGGCGCTGTTGCCGCTGATGCTGCCGCCCACCGAGAAGAACGGCTCCTCGGGCACGGCGCGCGTGGTCAGGTTGATGACGCCGCCGCCGAACTCACCGGGGTAGTTGGCGGAATAGCTCTTCTGCACCACGGTGCTGGCCAGCACGCTGGTGGGGAACAGATCGAGCGGCACGACGCGGCGGGCCGGATCCGGCGAAGGGATCGGCAGGCCGTTGAGCAGCGCCAGCGAGTAGCGCTCGCCAAGGCCGCGAACATAAACGAAGCGGCCACCCACGACCGAAAGTCCGGTGACACGCTGCAGGGCGCCGGCGATATCGCCTTCACCGGTGCGCGAGATATCGCCTTGGGAGAGCACCGAGACGACTTCGCGGGTGCTGCGGATGACATTGGGAATGCGCCGGCCGATGACGACGATCTCGCCGCTGCTGCCGCCCGGTGCGGAAATTTCAACCTCTTCCTCGGGAGCCTCTGTGGCTTCCGGGGTCGCGGGCGCGGCCTGGGTGATCGATGGATCGGGCTGCTGCTCTGCGGCCATAGTCTGGGCATAGGCCCCGGAGCCGGCGAGGGCGGTGGTGAGAAGCAAGAGGCTGCTCAAACTGGTCTTCATTGTCATTATCCCCCGGGGGTCGCTGGGCAGGCCCGAATTCAGCCGGTTCCGGGGGCGGATACGCCGCCCCCGGATCGCTTGCCTCAGTTGGTCGGCGCCGTGGTGCACGACGTGGCGCCGGCACCGACGCCGCAGGTCCAGCCAGTGTACCAGGTGTCGGTGGCGCTGCTGAACGCGCCGACATAGTTGGCGGTGGTGAAGAAGCCGCCGTTGCCGGGCACCGTGGTGACGTTGAAGGCGGTGCTGTTGCGGCCGGTTTCAAAGCTGCCGGGCAGGAAGATGTTCTGCAGGGTCAGCGTCGGGCTCAGGACGTTGTTGAAGGAGGCATTGTTGATGAGCGGCAGGATGTCGGCCTCGTTCACCGTGTCAGTGCCGTCTGCCGAATCGAGTGCGACAACCTGGCTGCAGCCGAAGAGCACCGAGCGGAACACCGGCACGCCGGCTTCATCAACAGTGGCGGCGGTGTTGACGGTGCTCACCACGGTCTGCTCTTCATCGATGTCGAGGCAGGACTTGGCAGCGGTCGAGCTGGCGATGATGCCGTTGTAGAAGGCCCAGTCCGTGCCGCCGCGCAGCTGGATGGCCTGGCCGGCGGTGTCCGACGTCACGAAGGTGAAGTTGGCAAGGCGCGGGTAGGAGCGCGGATAGAGCGCGCCGCCGTTGGGCGAATCGGCTTCGATGAAGCTGTCACCGCTGTTGGCGCGGCCGCCGGTGCCGAGTGCTGCACGCTGCACGCCGAGCACGAACTGGATGAAGCCCTTGTAGCCGAAATCGGTGTCGAGGCCGTCATCATCGACGCCGGTCAGCACCAGGTACTTGGCGTTGACCCGGCCACCGAAGAACTCGATGCCATCATCCGAGCTGTTGTGGATCTGGATGTGATCGAAGGTGGTGCCGGAGCCGACACCGCCGAAGGTGATGCCGTTGATCTCGCGGCCGGCCGAAACTTCAAAGCCGGCGTAGCGCACCTGCAGGTAGCGCATGCGGCCGCTGTCATCGGCTGGCGCAGCGCCGCCATACACAGCGTTGGTCAGGCCTTCGGCAAGGTTGTCGCAATCGGCGGTGCCGGGCGTGGCGCCGGTGCCGCGGCAGGAGTTGATCGGCGCGCGGCCGAGCACCACAAGCCCGCCCCACTGTTGCTGGCTGTCGGCATCGGCCGTGCCTTCAATGTTCTGGCGGCTGGTCAGGATGACCGGTGTGGTGGCGTTGCCTTCAGCGAAGATCTGCGAGCCGCGGTTGACGACGATCACGTCACCGCCCGAGGAGCCGAACAGCACCACGCCGGGGTTGATGGTGAGCACGCCGCGCGTGCCGCTGGAAAGCGGAGCGCCGGCATCGGGGCCAAGGTCACGGCCCACATCGACACGGCCGCCGATCGAGTAGATCACGCCCGGCAGCTTCTGCAGCACGAGGTTGCCGCTGATGACGCCGGAGATCTGGCAGTTGAGCAGGCCACCGACAGCGCCGACGTTGGACGTGTTGGTCGGGCAGGTTGCCGCCGGGGTCGGGGTCGGGGTCGGCGTGGGGGTTGGCGTCGGCGTCGGGGTCGGCGTCGGAGCCGGGGTGATGATCACGCCTTCACCGGGGGAGGCGATGTTGTTGGCGCCGTCGCAGGCGGCAATGCCCAGGGCTGCTGTCAGCAGCAGAAATGCACGCATCTTGATCATGGTTCGTCGCTCCCTCGGTTGCGAGTCGCGCGGCACACACGCCGGCCCCTTGCGAAATCGAGGCCTAGCTAGGCGTTGCCCATGACGGATTTGTTACGGCGCGGCGCAGGGAGTCGTGATTTCACGAAACTGTCACAATCCCGGCAAAAAGCGTTGCTGGGAAGCCGCACTGCCTAAAATCTGGCTCAACCGGCCGATTTTGCCGCCGTTGCAGGCACTTTGGCGCGCCGAATTGCCCCGCCGCGCTCAAAAACGATTTCGGGCGCAGTGCTGGTTTCCAGCCGCCCCGCCGCCTCCTCAAGCCGCTCCTGGCTCTCCATTGTGACACCATCGATCTCGATGATGATATCGCCCGGCTGCAGCCCGGCGGCGGCCAGCGCCGGATGCGGGCTCTCGGCGCGCACGATGAAGCCGGTGGTGTTGCCATCATCGCGGCGTGGGGTGAGGGCGATTCGCAGGCTGGTGATGGCGCGCGTTGCTGCTGTTGCGGCAGGGTCAGCCACCGGGGCGGCAGCAGCCGGCGAATTGGCAAAGGCCAGCCGCAGCGGCCCGGCCGGTGTATCGAGCAGCGCCGCCTCCGCCTCCAGCGCCACCAGCCGCACACCGGGCGCGGCCATGCCGCCAATCGCCACCAGCCGCTGCCGGCCTGCGGCCTCGATGATCGCCGCTTCACGGCCGGGCTGGCGGATGATGCCACGCAGGGTCATGTCGGCAGGCAGCGCAGGAGTCGGCGGCGGAGCGGGCGCGGGCAGTTGCACCGGCTGTGGCTGGCTGGCCGGTGCCGCTGTCAGCTCAACCGGCTCGGGCGGCGCCGGCGCATCCCCGCGCAGCCACCAGATCAGCCCGGCGGCCAGCAGCAGCCCGCCGCCGAGCGCCCCGGCCCATTCCGCCGGGCTGGAGCCGCCGAGCCTTGGCGCTTCAGCCACAGCCGAGCAGCCCGGCCACCGGTGCTACCACGGCCTCGCCATCGGCCCGGGTGAGGGTGAGCGCGCCATCGCGCACCACGCCGCCGATGCCGCCCGGGTTGGGGACGATGGTGACATCAATCGCCACCGCCGTCTGCGCATCGGCAAAGCGCTGGCTGGGGGCAAAGCCCATCACCGGCGTGCCGCTGGCGCTGCCCGGCACGGCGGCAAGGCTGGCAAGCTTGCCATCACGCCACACGCGCAGCACCGGGGCCTCGCCGGCCACCAGCATCGCCACCCGGCTGCTGCCGGCGCGCTCCCACAGGAACATCGCGCACTCGCCCTTGGCCAGCACCTGCGGCGGCAGCTCGCCAAACGGCAGCGCCGATGCCGGCTCGGCCGCTTGTGCGGGTGCCACCAGCAGCATCGCGGCAAGGATCATGCGGCGCATCACAGGCTGCCTTCCATTTTGAGTTCCGGCCCCTCGGGTGAGGCCAGCCGTGCCTTCCAGCCACCAGTGGCGCTGATCTGCAGTTCCAGCCGCTGCAGGCCATCGGCGCTGGCCAGGCTGGCCCGGGCCTCGGGGCCGGCGCATTGCACATCGCCGGTCAGCGGGCTGCTCGTGGCCGACAGCAAAGCCCCCAGCTGGCCCGCAGCGCGCACGCATTGCCCCTCGGCAAACACCGCCTCTACGCCTTCCATCTCGAAGCGCTCCAGCGGCAGCCCGGCCGGCACCAGCTGCCCGCGCAGGCCGGTGACGCCGGTTTCACGCCCCTTGAGCATCAGCGTGCCCTCCACGCGCGGCCCGCGCACCTTGGCCATCACGCGCCCGCCGAGCAGCGGGAACGGCTGCACCGCCACCGCCATGTCCCCCAGCGCCATGCTGCCCCATTGCGCCGCAGTCAGCCGCCCGCCCCACAGGCTGCCGCTGGCCTCCTGCGCCGCCAGCCCGAGCGGCAGCAGCCGCAGCGGCAGCGTTGCCAGCACCGCAACGAGCAGCGCCGCGCCAAAGAACAGCCATTTGCCGCTGCTTTTCAGGCCGCGCATCAGCGGGCGCCCCGGCGCAGCGTCAGGTTCACCGCGACGCTGGCATCGGCGTTGCGGCTGATCGAAAGCCTGTCGATGATGATCGCGTCATTGCCTTCCAGCCCGGCCAGCCAGCCGAGCAGTACGGCGGGCCGCACCGCGCCGATGCGGGCCTCCACCACGCCATCGCCCGGGGATTCCAGCCGCTCCATGGTCAGCCCCGCCGCCTGCGCGCGCTGCGTGACCAGCTCGATGAGCGGCAACCCCTGCGCCGCGCCGCCGCGTGCTTCGGCCGCCTTGATCTCGCCGGCCATGGCCCGCACCTGGCCCAGCGCCAGCACGGCTGCGCCATGCCGCGCCATCGCGTCCTGCCGCGCCGCCACTGCCGGCCGCCAGGCGCCGAGCCAGAGCAGCACCACCAGCAGCAGTCCGCCCATCAGGCCGAGCAGCCATTGCTCGCGCTGCGAGCGCTCTTTCCACCACAGCGCCATCATCGTGCCTGCACCGTCATGTCCACCTGCTGTCGCCCGCCGGCCTCGCGCACCGCGCCCAGGCTGGCGTTGAGCCCGGCGGCCTGCAGCGCTGCTGCCAGCCCGGCGGCATCCGGCCCTTCCAGCCCCGCCACCAGCCCGCGCCCGGCGGCATGGTCGAGCGACACCAGCGCCAGTTGCGGCCGTGCCTGCAAGGCGGCGAGCAGCGGCGCCGCCAGCCCGCCAAACCCGCTGCTGCCGCCCAGCGCCGCCAGCCGGGCGCGCACCTGCGCCTCCGGGCTGGTGACAAGCGTGCCGCGTGGCAGCACGCCCTGCGCCGCCGCCGCCAGCTCGCGCTCCGCGGCATCGGCGGCCAGCCCATGGCGAAACGCCCCGGCCAGCTCGGTGCCGATGAGCGTGATGACAATTGCTGCGGCCAGCACCGCCAGTCGCTTCAGCCGCCCGGCCTCGGGCCGCCAGCGGCGCTTTTTGGCAAAATCTCCCTGCAACAGGTCCAGCGTCGCGCCGAGGTGAAAGCGCGGGGCCTCCATCAGCACCGGCAGCGTTTCCCCGAGCATCAGCCGCGCCAGGTCCGCCTCGGCGGCAAAGCCCAGCCGCGCGCCGCGCACCAGCCAGCGCCCGCCGCCCTCCAGCACGGCTGCGCCCTCTGGCGGCAGCGGCAGCAGCAGCGGCTCGGGGATCATCCGCTCCGGCTCCAGGCCGGCTGCGGCCAGCGCCGTCATCCAGCCGCGCATCTGCTCGGCCTGCACGATCGCCATGGCCCGCTGGCCATCGGCCTCGGGCGCGCCCAGCGCCACGTGCAGGCTGGCCGGGCTGGCGGCGCTCACATCGGCGGCCAGCATCCGCGCGGCGGCAGCGGCCTGCGCCGGGGCCAGTGCCGGCAGCTCCACCCAGTGCAGCACCACGGCCTCGCCGGGCGCCACCGCCACCACCGGCTCGCCGGCAGGCTGGCCGAATCCAGCGCCGCGCCCCACCACCGCGCCGTCGGCATCCAGCCGCAGCCAGTGCGCGCCGGCGTTGTCGTCAGTCCCAAGGAAAACCAGCAGGGTCATCAGTCCTCGCCTGTCCAGCGCCGCGCCGCGATCCGCGCCGGGCTTTGCCGTGCATCCACCAGCGCCGTCTCGCGCAGGATCGTTTCGCCTGTCTCGACCCGCAGCGCCAGCGCAAACCAGCGGGTGCGCACCTGCAGCTGCTGCAGCGCATCCTCGGCCAGCGGGCTGTCGCGCAGGGCAGGGGTGTTGGCAAATTCCACCGCGCCGTCCCAGCCCGCTGCCGGCCGCTCGGCCAGCGCCTGCTGCGCCAGCCGCAGCCGCTGCTGCGGCCCGCCGATGCTCTCGGGCAGCAGCATGGCGAGCAGCGGCGCCTGCGCCGGCGCCAGCGTGTTGACGTTCAAGGGCGAAAGTTCGGCCAGCGGCAGCGCGCACAGCCAGGGCTTGAGGCGCTGGTGAATCGTCGGGGTCATCCCGTCCACGGCGCGCAGCTCGCTGGCCTCGGCCATCAGGGTGCCGGAGGTGCGGTAAGGCACGCGGGCGCGGGCATACACGGAATCCTCGGCGCCCTCGCGGTTGGCGCCGTCATCACTGTCGATGAAGTCCGCGGCGCTGGCGGCAATGCGCCGGGCGGCGGCAGGCGCCACTTCCAGCACGTCCATCAGGGCCGCAAACTGCCCGATGCCGATGGGCCGGGAGGCCAGCTGCTCCGGCCCGCCGCGCACGACGAGGCTGTTGAGGTTGAAGCAATTGCCACCGTCAGAAACGCGGGCCAGCGCGAGGCCGGCGGGCAGCGGCAGCGGCGTGGTGCGGCCGTTCCAGCCGCCGCGCAGCGTGGTCTTGCCGCTGGCGCCGGCCAGCAGATCATCGATGCGCGCTATCGCCAGCGTCTCGCCGACCAGCGCATAGGCCCGCGCCTGCTCCTGGCCAAAGGCATTGGCGGCCAGCAGCGTCGCCAGCCGCATCCTGTCGAGCATGGTCGCGGCAATCGCGCCCATCACGCCGACCAGAATCAGCACGCTGAGCAGCGCCGCGCCCTGCTCGCGGCGGGGAAAATGCCTCATGCCGGCGCCCCCGGCATAACAGCCGTGCCCGGCCCAACAAGGAACAGCTGGCGCACTTCGCCCTCGCCGGCGAGCAGCAGCTGCATCTCCACCGCCTGCGGCAGCGCATCGGCGGTGAGCGGTTGCCAGCTCTCCTGCCAGCCCTCCCGGCCATAAAAACGCAGCCGCATGGCGCGCACCCCTTGCAGCAGCACCGCCGCCGGGCCGGGAGCCGCGCCATCGAGCATCGGCCAGGCCTGGCGCTCCAGCCGGCCATCGCGCAGCTGATATTCCACCCGCTGCAGCGAGGCGCGGGGCGCACCGCCGTCGTTGGCCCAGCCGCGCCGCACCAGCCGCAGCGCCGCGCCGCTGCCGCTGAAGGCAGCCTGTGGCTGGCCGGCTTCATCCCGCCAGCGGCGCGGCGCGGCCTGCGCCAGGTCTGCGCCCAGCAGCGCCCGGCTGCGCAGCAACGCGCCCTGCGCCGCCAGCCGCTCGCCACTGCGCGCCCGCGCCTCCACGCCAAAGGCCAGCAAGCCGACGCTGCCGGCGGAGAGGATGCCGAAGATGAACAGCGCCACCAGCAGCTCGGCAAGCGTGAAGCCGTTTTGCTTCATGAGGCGCGCCGGATGATGGTCAGGCTCGCCGCCGTGCTGCCGTCCGGCCCGGCCACCGCCACATCGATGCGCTGCAGCCGCGGGTCCGGCGTGCGCGCCACGTTGCGCGTCCAGCGCCAACTGCGCCCGCCATTGGCCTCGTTGCCGCTGCTGCTGCCATAGGCCGGCGGGGCCTGCGCCAGCAGCGCCTCCACCGCCTGGTTCTGCGCGACAATCTGCGCAAAGGCCTTTTCATCCAGCCGCGCCGTGGTGGTGATGGCGGCACCCTGCAGCCGCAGCAATGCCAGCGCGGCAAGGCTGAAGATGCCGAGCGCGACGAGCACTTCCACCAGCGTGAAGCCGGTTTCGTGGGTTAGGGGGCTCTTTCCTGCGAGGCCGGGCACACCCTCACCCGCCGCGCTGGCGCGCGAGTCGCCTCTCCCGCAGGCGGGAGAGGGGTTTGACACGTTGGGCGTAACCCAGCCGGCGCGCAGGTTATCGCTGCCCCCTCTCCCGCTTGCGGGAGAGGCGAGAGACGCGCCCCTTGGCGCGGCCCGGGTGAGGGTGTTTCTTTCTGGCGCGCTAGCGTGCATCGAGCTTGACCCCGCCGGCGGCATCCACCGCCACCCCGGCGCGCACGCCATCGCGCTCGAGCACGATATGCGCCGGTGTCGCCAGCCCGGTGGTGTCGAACACCAGCCGGTCCCCGCCTTCCACTTCGGCGAGCGCCTGCACGCCTTCGCTCCACCGGCGCTGTTGCAGGGCTTTCTCCGCTGCCGGCAGCCAGCCCTCGTCGCGCCGGTCAAAGCCATAGCCGCCGGCGTCTATCCGCACGCCGATGTCATGGCCGCTGACGATGGCGAGGTCCCGCGCTGCCACCAGCCGCGACGCAAAGGCCTCGGCATCATCGGCAGGACGGCCGCGCGCATCGGGCAGGGTGAGCACCACCGCAGCCGCCGCCACGCCGATGATGGTGATGACCACCATCAGCTCGACCAGCGTAAAGCCTGCCTCGCGGCGCCTAGCGCCAGTTGCCGATATCGGCATTCTCGCCCTCGCCCCCCGGCGCGCCATCGGCGCCAAGGGAGTAGATGTCCACCGGGCCGCGCTGGCCGGGGAAGGCATATTGATAGGGCTTGCCCCAGGGGTCGTCCGGCAGGCGCTTGAGGTAGCCACCCTGGCGGTAGCGGTCCGGCTGGGTCAGGCCGGCGGGGGGCTGCAGCAGCGCGCCAAGGCCATCGGAGGTTGCCGGGTAATTGAAATTGTCGAGCCGGTACATGTCGAGCCCCTGCTCGATCAGCGCGATATCGGCGCGGGCCTTTTCGCCCATCGCCCGGTCCCGCGAGGGCAGCACGTTGATGACGACCACGGTCGCCAGCAGGCCGATGATGACGATCACCACCATCAGCTCCACCAGCGTGAAGCCATCCTCGTTGTTGCGCCGCTCGCTCATCTCAACACTCCTATCCGGCCGCCATGGTATCGAGCTGCAGGATCGGCAGCAGGATCGAGAGCACTATGGCCGCCACCACCCCGCCCATCACGATGATCACGCCCGGCTCCAGCAGGCTGAGCGCCGTGGCGGTAAAACTGTCAAACTCGCGCTCGAGATAATCGGCGGCGCGCTCCAGCATCAGCTCCAGCCGGCCGCTGCTCTCGCCGCCCGCCGCCATATAGACCAGCAGCGGCGGGAACACCCCCGAGCGCCGCAGCGCGGCGGAAAGGCTGCCGCCCTCGCGGATGGAGGTGACGATATCCTCCGAGGCGCGGCGCAGCGCCCGGTTGTTGATGGTCGGCACGGTGAGCGCCAGCCCCTCGATCAGCGGCAGCCGGCTCGCCACCATGGTGGCCAGGGTGCGCGAGAGCCGCGCGGCGTGCAGATCCCGCAGCAGCTTGCCGATGAAGGGCAGGGCGAGCAGCCGCGTATCGAAGCGCAGCCGAAAGCCCTCGTCGCGCATGGCGCGGGCGAACAGCAGCCCGGCGCCGGCCACCCCGATGATCAGCGCCCACCACCAGCCGGCGAGAAAATCCGAGAGCGTGATGACGATGCGGGTCAGCAGCGGCAGTGCCTGGCCGATATTGTCAAACTGCTCCACCACCTTTGGCACCACGAAAATCATCAGCGCCATCACCACCAGCGTCGCCACCACGGCGAGCGCGGCGGGGTAGGCGATGGCCGACGTCACCTTGCCGCGCACCACGGCCTGGCGCTCCTGCAGGTCCGCCAGCCGCTCCAGGATCTCGGGCAGCGCGCCGGAGCTTTCCCCGGCTGCGACCATGGCGCGGTAAAGCGGCGGGAAGCTGGCCGGCTCCAGCGCCATGGCATCCGAGAGCCGCCGGCCCTCCAGCACGCCGCCATGCACCCGGCCGAGGATGCGCCGCACATGCTCGGCCTCCGATTGGCGGACGATGGTGCGCAGCGTCTCCTCCAGCGGCGCCACCTGCACCAGCGTCGCCACCTGCCGGGTGAACAGCGTCAGCGCCTTGGTGTTGAGCTTGCTGCCGAACAGGCTGATTTTCGTTCTGGCCGGGCCGTTGGTCTCGGCGCTCTCGGCGGCCTCGATGCGGGTGGCGAACAGCTTGCGGTCCATCAGCACCGTGCGCGCCTGCTCGCGGCTTTCGGCCGCCACGCGCCCGCGCCGCTCGCGGCCCTCGGTATCGATGGCATCGTAGCGGAACTCAGCCATGCGCCGGTTCCGCATCCAGCGGTTCCACGTCCCCGGCGCGCATCACCCGCACGGCCTCCTCCGGCACGGTGATGCCGGCGAGCACCAGCGCCCGCGCCGCGCCATCCAGCGCCGGGCCACCGGCCAGCGCGGCAGCGGCAATCGCCGTCTCATCGCCGCCGGCAAGGATGATCTGGCGGATTTCATCGGTCACCCGCACCGCCTCGAACACGCCGGTGCGGCCCTTGAAGCCGGTGCCGCCGCAGGCCGCGCAACCGCGCGCCGCCATCACCGGCGTGCCAACCGCAATGCCGATGAGCCCCGCCGTGGCTGCATCCGCCGGCACCGGCTCGCAGCACGCCGGGCACAGCCGCCGCACCAGCCGCTGCGCCACCACGGCGCGCAGGGTGGAGGCGAGCAGGAACGGCTCGACGCCAAAATCCCGCAGCCGGGTGATCGCCCCCGGCGCATCGTTGGTGTGGACGGAGGAGAGCACCAGGTGCCCGGTCAGCGCCGCCTGTATGGCGATCTGCGCGGTCTCGCTATCGCGGATTTCGCCCACCATCACGGTGTCCGGATCCTGCCGCAATATGGCGCGCAGCCCGGCGGCAAAGCTCAGGCCCACCTTGGTGTTGACCTGCGTCTGCCCCACGCCATCCACGGCATATTCCACCGGGTCTTCCACGGTCAGGATGTTGCGGGTGCCATCGTTGAGCAGCCGCAGCCCGGCATAGAGCGTGGTGGTCTTGCCCGAGCCTGTCGGGCCGGTGACGAGCACGATGCCGTTCGGCTCGGCCAGCGCGGCGCGAAACGCCCGGTCGGCGCTCCCCGGCATCCCCAGCGCATCAAGGCTGATGCCGGCATTGTCCTTGTCGAGCAGGCGCAGCACCACGCGCTCGCCGCCGCGCGAGGGCAGGGTGGAAACGCGCACATCCAGGCTCTTGCCGCCCAGCGTCAGCCCGATGCGGCCGTCCTGCGGCAGCCGCCGCTCGGCGATATCGAGCCGCGCCATCACCTTGATGCGGCTCACCACCATCGTCGCCACATTGGCCGGCAGCCGGTGCCGCTCGGAGAGCTGGCCATCGGCGCGCATCCGCACGATCAGCGCGCTCTCGTAAGGCTCGATGTGGATGTCCGAAACGCCCTGCCGCGCCGCTTCGGCAATCAGGCCGTTGATCAGCCGGATGATCGGCGCATCGTCCTGCGTGTCGAGCAGGTCCTCGGCGGTCGGGATGCTCTCCACCAGCAGGCCCAGCTCGTCCCCGCCGGTCATCGCCGCGGCCGCCGTGAAGCCCTCCAGCGCATAATGATCGGAGAGCAGCCGCTCGAAGGCCTGCGGCTCGACGATTTCCACCACCAGCGGCGCGCCCGCCAGCCGCCGCACTTCGCTCAGCACGCGCGGGTCCTCGCCGCGGCGCAGGCTCACCTGCACCCCATCACTGCCCTGGCCGGTCAGCACCACGCCGAAGCGCTTGGCAAAGCCATAAGGCAGCACGGTACCGGTCATTTTGCGGCGGGCCGCTTGGGCGGCGCTGTCCGCAGATAGTCTTCCACCAGCGCATCGAGCGAGGATTCGCCGGTCTTGCTGCGCACCAGCTCCTCGGCGCGCATATAATCATAGCGGTCCGCCGCCAGCCCCTGCGCATCGGCCGCCGAGCGCACGATGGTGGGGCGGATGAACACCATCAGGTTGGTCTTGGTCTTGTTGTTCGCGCGGGATTTGAACAGCTCGCCCAGAATCGGGATGTCACCGAGGAACGGCGTCTTCTCGATCGAGCGCCGCTCATTCTCGTCAATGAGCCCGCCCAGCGCGATGATCTGGCCATCGTCCACCGTCACGGTCGTGTTGATCTCGCGCTTGTTGATGATCAGCTCCGAGGACGTCACCGAAACCGGCCCGGCCACAGAGCTCACCTCCTGGCGCAGCGCCAGCTTGATCGAGCCGCCGGCGTTGATCTGCGGCCGCACATCGAGCTGGATGCCGACATTCTGGCGCTGGATGGTGCGGAAGGCATTGTCGAAATTGTTGGAGAGCGCCTCGCCGGTGGTGATCGGAATATCCTGCCCCACCAAAATCCGCGCCTGCTGGTTGTCCAGCGTCATCACCGATGGCGTGGAGAGCACCTTGGAGGCGGTGTCCGCCTTCACGGCGTTGACGACAAAGCCGAAGATGCTGTTGTTCGTCAGGTTGCCGCCAAAGCCGAAGCTGCCGCCGGTGGTGCCGAGCAGCGAGGCCACGGCGGATTCGCGCAGCGCCTTTGCCGTGTCCGATTCCGCGCCATATCGCTTCTCGGCCACCAGCGCCCCGGCCAGCCCGAGCAGGTTCGGCGCGGCGTTGGAATAGTTGGTCACCGAGAACGGGATGTTGCTGCCCTGCGTGCCGGTGAGCAGCAGCTGCACCCCCAGCCGCTGCGCCGCGATATCCGAGATCTCGACGATGATCGCTTCCACCAGCACCTGCTCGCGCCGCACATCGAGCTGGCGGATCACTTCGCCAAGCTGGCGCTGCACATCGGCGGGCGCCGCGATCACCAGTGCATTGGCGCCCTCGTAGCGCGCGATCACGGCGCGGCCCTGGCCTATGGTGGCCCCCGGTGCCGGGCTGGTGTTGCCCTGTGCCGGCGCCGGGCTGCTGCCGTTGCTGAAGCCGGGCGCGCTGGTGCCGCTGCTTGCAGAGCTGCTGCCCATGCTGCTGCCGGAAAAGCCCTGCTGCCCCGTGCTGCCGCTGCTCGTCGGCTGCTGCCCCACCAGCTGCTGCAGCACCGGCAGCAGCTTTTCGGCATCGGCATGGGAGAGGAAAATCACCCGGATGTCCGCGCCCTGCGCCGCCCGCCGGTCAAGCTCGGCCACCGTCTCGGCCAGCCGCGCCACCGCCACCGGCTCGCCGCGCAGCGCCACGCTGTTGGAACTGTCGATCGCCACGATGGACACCGCCGCTCCGGCGCCCTCGCCGCCGCGCGCGCCCGCTGCCAGCTGGGTGAGCGAGGCGGCAATCTCGCGCGCCCCGGCGTTCCGCAGCGATACCACGCGCGTCGCCAGCCGCTCCCGGTCGATCTGCCGGGCAAGGCTGCGCACCCGCCGCACATTGTCGGCAAAGTCCGCTACGATGATGGCGTTGCCGCTGCGGTTTGCGGTCAGCTGGCCCTCGCGGCTCACCAGCGGCCGCAGCGTCTCCACCGCCGAGGCGGCATCGATCGAGTCCAGCCGGATCACCTCGGTGACAAAGCCATTGGCGCCGCCGCCGCTCGGCTGGCTCGCCGCCGTATCCGAGGGCTGCACCCGCAGCGCCCCGCCGCCGGCCGGCACCACCACCAGGCCATTGGCGCGCAGCGTGGAGAGGAACAGCTCGAAATAACCGGCCTGCGAAAGCGGCCGCTCGCTCACCACCGAAACCTTGCCCTGCACGCGCGGGTCGATGATGAAGGTCCGCCCCGTCGCCCGCGCCACATCCTGGATATAGGCGCGGATATCGGCATCGCGCAGGTTGACCGTCTGCTGCGCCGCGGCCGGCGCCACGAACAGCAGCACCACGGCGGCCACCGCCAGCGCCACCATGGCCAGCCCGGCACTGATGGCAAAGGCCCGCTGCAGGATGGTACGGAGAGTCATCAATTGGGTCCTGCTGCGCTTTTGTTCGGCTTCACGTCCACCATCAGCATCGTGCCGCCGCGATCGATGATCAAGTTGCCGCCCTTGCTTTCCAGCTGGCGGATCGCTGTCGCTGGGTCTCCCACGGCGGATACGGCGATGCCATCCACCCGCAGCAGCACATCCCCCGGCTCAAGCCCGGCGGCGGCAAAGGCCCGGCCGCTGCCCTTGGGCTGGAGCACAAAGCCGCTCAGGTCGGTGCCGCGCATCCGCGGCGTTGCCTGGATATCGGCCGCCAGCCTTGGCGGCGGCAGGGCCTGTTGCGCCCCTGCCGAGGCAGGCGCTGCCATCATCGGCCCGGCCATCGGTGCTGCCGGCGCGGCACTGGCCGGCGTGCTGCCCGGCCCGCTGCTCTGGTCAAGGAACAGCTGCTCGCTGCGGCCGCCCCGGTCCAGCGTCACGCTGTCAAAGGCCACGGCCTGCAAGCGCACGCCGGGCATCACCTCTTCCCCCACCAGGAAGCTCGATTGCACGCCATCCGCCGCCGCGATGATCGCCGAGCCGCGCCCGGACACCGTATCGACGCGGGTGCCGAGCAGCGTCAGGCTCAGGTCGGACACTTCTGCCGCGCCGGTGTCGGTTGCACTGCGGAAGAACGGATCGAAACTGCCCAGCACGCTGCGGTCCACCGGAGCGCTTGCGGCGGCCGGCTGCCAATTCCCCAGCGGCCCCACCGGCGTCACCAGCGCCCAGCCCAGCCGCGCCACGGCAAAGGCCAGCCCTGCGAGCAGCGCCAGCTCCAGCGCCTGCACCGGCCAGTCCTGCGGCAGGGTGCGGGGCAGGGAGCGGGGCAAGGTCCAGCCGCGCACCGGCGCCATCGCGCCGGTCTCGCTCAGGCCATCCGCGGCCATGCTGTCGCCCTGCACTGTCATCTTGTGTGTCGCGGACCCCTTGGGAGCGCCAGCCCTAGACGCCCCATATGACAGTTATGTTACCAACTCTGCCCACAAAGCCCATCCCCCACACCCACGCAAAACCGCCCAACCTTGACAATGTTGCACTGCACGGCGATATGCATCTCGGCTTCAGCGCAGGGTTCGCCCCGCTGCCAACACCGGGTGCGTGATCGGGCGCTTCGCCTCAGGCCCGGATGTTCAGGAGCCAGCCCCAAGGGCCACCCTCATCACGCGGGTTGTCAAAACCCGCCGCCGCCGCGCCGCCCATCCTGGCTGCGCCACGGCGACCACCCAGCCACAGCTGCGTGCCTTCGCCAGAAAAGACTTGATTCCATGACCTATTTTGCTGATTTCGGCCTCGCCGAACCCATTGCCCGTGCGCTCGAAGCCAAGGGCTACAAAGAACCCACCCCCATCCAGATGCAGGCGATCCCGCCGGTGATGGAAGGCAAGGACATCTGCGGCATCGCCCAGACCGGCACCGGCAAGACAGCGGCCTTCGCCCTGCCCATGCTGCACCGCATGGCCGCCACCCCCAAGCACCGGCTGAAATATTCCACCCGCGCGCTGGTCCTCGCCCCCACCCGCGAGCTGGCCTCGCAGATCGCCCAGTCGTTCGAGGATTACGGCAAGTTCCTCAAGCTCAGCGTCACCACCGTGTTCGGCGGCGTGCCGATTCCGCGCCAGGAGCGCGCCATGAGCCATGGTGTCGATGTTGTCGTCGCCACGCCGGGCCGCCTGCTCGATCTCGTCGAGCGTGGCAGCATCGATCTCAAGCATGTCGAAATCCTCGTCCTCGACGAGGCGGACCAGATGCTCGATCTCGGCTTCATCCATGATCTGCGCCGCATCGTCGGCCTGCTGCCCCGCCAGCGCCAGACGCTGTTCTTCAGCGCCACCATGCCCAAGGCGATCGAGGAGCTGGCCGCGCGCTACCTGACCAACCCGGTCAAGGTTGCCGTCAAGCCCGCCGCCACCACCGCCGAGCGGGTCGATCAGGCCGTCATCCACGTCAACCAGGCGGAAAAGCCGGCGCTGCTCCAGATCGTCCTCAAGTCCGAGGGGCTGGACCGCGCGCTGGTGTTCACGCGCACCAAGCATGGTGCAGACCGTGTTGTCCGCCAGCTCGGCAACGCCGGCATCAAGGCCGAGGCGATCCATGGCAACAAGAGCCAGCCGCAGCGCGAGCGGGCGCTGGCCAGCTTCAAGTCCGGTGAGTGCAAGGTGCTCGTCGCCACCGATATCGCGGCGCGCGGCATCGATGTCTCGGGCGTCAGCCATGTCATCAACTATGAGCTGCCGAACGTGCCGGAGAGCTATGTCCACCGCATCGGCCGCACCGCGCGCGCCGGCAAGGCCGGCCAGGCTATCGCCTTCTGCGCCGAGGACGAGCGCCCGTTCCTGCGCGATATCGAAAAGCTGATCCGCCAGAAGATCACGCCGCTCGCCCTCCCGGCAGACTTCCGCTCGGCCGTCGCCGCGACGCAAAAGATCGAACGCAGCGCCCCGCCGGCCCCGCGTGACGACAGCCGTGGTGACGACCGTCGTGATTTCGCCCGCCGCGCCCCCGGCGGCGGCCGCCCCGGCCGTGACCCGCGCGCCACCGTCACCCCCCACCAGCCCCGCCGCCGCTCCGGCGGCGCCGCCAGCCATCGCGGCCAGCGCTAAAAGCAGCCACCGCGGCCAGCGCTAAGGGAAGCGCGACGGCGGGGGCAAACCTCCCCCGCCGTCGCCCGCTCCACCCCTCTTGCCGTCACCCCCGCGCAGGCGGGGGCCCATCTCCCGCCCCCACCACCGCCGCCATCGCCGCAACGACCGCGCCCGCGGCGGCCCGCTCCCTCGCAGCATCAGCCTAGCGTCGCCCTCACATCGGCCATCGGGATGAACACGCGGCGCGGATTGTCCGGATCGCCGAGCGCCCGGAAACCCAGCTCGGCATAGAATTTCCAGCGCCGCTCGAAATGCGTGCCGTCCAGCACATCGACGATCATTGCCGCTGCGCCCATCTGCTCGGCAATGCCGATGCAACGCCGCATCGCATCCACCACCAGCGCCGTGCCAAGGCGCTTGCCCTGCACGTCCTCACGCACGGCAACGGCGCGGATGTAGATGACCGGAACATCGGGTATGCGCGCCCGTTGCCACGCCCTAGGGCCGAAGGCAGCGCGAACTGCCATGGCGCCGAGCGTGTAGAAGCCGAGAACCGCCGGGTTGCCCTCGGCAGTCGCCATCCACGCCGTCACCATGCCATCCTTGATCTGGTCCGACAGCGACGACTTCAGGAAATTGTCGATCGGCGCGAAGCCGCAGGAAAAGCCGCTGCGATCATGCAGCGCCTTGTCGAACCTGGCGATTGTGAAGGTGGGTGCCGCGCGCTCAGCCGGCATCCTTGAGCAGGCCTTTCGATGCCTTTGCCGCCTGCGCCAGCCCTGGCACGGCCTTGCCCGGTGCTTCCACGGCGGCCCTGAACGCCTCAAAGGCCTCGACAGGCAAGAGCGAAAGCGAGAGGCGCTGCTCGACTTCCTGCGCACGCAAAAGCGCAGCCTGTCGGATGAAGTCCGCCTCTTGAAGGCCCGTAGCCGCCGCCGCCGCCCTGATCCGCTCCTCATCGGCACGGTGCAGGCGCAATTCCTTGCGCGCCTCCATCTTGCCCGGTGTGGGCGTTACCGTTTCAAGGGCAAACATTGCCGGTCTCCTTCTGCCATCGTGTACGGTAAATCGCCGTACAGGTCAACGGCGCGCAAAAAAAGGCGCCCGCCGGAAAGCCGGCGAGCGCTCTTTGAATGCCGGGCTGTGTCCCGGGCGGTTCCTGCTTGAGTCCAGCCGCTGTCCGGGGCGAGTCCCGGCCCGTGCCGGAAAAGCCCCGGTTTGTCCCTCAGGCGGCCCGGGCGGTCACGATCTTGCCCGGCGTGCGCGGCGGCTCGCCCTTGGGCAGGGCGTCGATGATCTCCATGCCGGAGACGACTTCGCCCCACACGGTGTACTGCTTGTCCAGGAAGCCGGCATCGGCGAAGCAGATAAAGAACTGGCTGTTGGCGCTGTTCGGGTTGGACGAACGGGCCATCGAGCAGACGCCGCGCACATGCGGCTCGGCAGAGAATTCGGCCTTGAGATCAGGCAGCTTGCTGCCGCCCATGCCGGTGCCGGTCGGGTCACCGCCCTGCGCCATGAAGCCGGGGATGACGCGGTGGAAGACCACGCCGTCATAAAAGCCCGAGTTCGCCAGTTCGGCGATCCGCGCCACATGGCCGGGCGCCAGGTCCGGGCGCAGCTTGATGGTCACATCGCCATCGGCGAAGGTCAGGGTCAGGGTCGAAGGGGCATCGGTCATGGTGTTTCTCCAAAGGCCAGCACCCCCTAGACCCTTGGCGCGAAAGCCTCAAGCCGGGAGCGCAAGTCATCGGGCAGCGGCGCCGGCCCGGTTTCGCCGCGGTGCACCAGAACGGTGTCGCACAGCGCAATGCAGTCGGTGCCCTGGAACAGCGCCTTTTGCGCGCGGATGCTGGTTCTACCAATATTGCCAATGGCATAGGCCATTGTTAACGAATCCGGGTAACGCCCTTCCGCCAGATAATCGACGCTGGCATGCGCGACGAGGTAGCGCGGCCGGATTAGGCCCGGCGTCGTCTCCACGATGTGCCGGTTGAAGCGCACCCGCGCCTCCTCGAAAAAGACCATGACGGCAACGTTGTTGAGGTGCCGGTTCGGGTCCATGTCCGAGAAGCGCGGCTCCATGGCCAGCGTCCAGGCGTAATAGCCCGGCAGGCGCCGGGCAGCATCGTCCTTCATGTCATGCGGTACTTGATCGGCAGGGTCTTGAGCCCCGAGACGAAATTGGCCACCGAATGGCGCGGCTCGCCGGCCAGTTCGATGCTCTCCAGCCGGGGCAGCAGCTCGGCAAACAGCGCCTTCAGCTCCATGCGGGCAAGGTGCAGGCCCAGGCAAAGGTGCACGCCGTTGCCAAAGGCCGTCTGCGGGTTGGGGCTGCGATCCACCCGGAAGCTGTCGGCATCCCCGAACACCGCGGCGTCGCGGTTGCCGGACCAGTAGAACAGCGCCAGGCCATCGCCGGCCTTGATGGTCTTGCCGCCGATCACGGCATCCTCGGTGGCGGTGCGCATGAAGTGCTTCACCGGCGTCACCCAGCGGATCATCTCCTCCACGGCGCTGGCGAGCAGGCTGGGGTCAGCCTTCAGCTTGGCCATTTCCGCAGGGTTCTGAATGAGTTGCAGCAGGCCACCGGCAGCCGTGGAGCTGGTCGTGTCATGCCCCGCCGTGGCGACGATGGCATAATAGCTCGTCGCCTCAAGATCGCTGATCGGCGCATCATCGACGGTGCCAGTGGCGATGACGGTGGCCAGGTCATCGCGCGGGTTGGCCCGGCGGTCCGCCGTCACCTGGCCGAAATAGACGAAGAACTCCTGCACGAGTGCAAAGAGATCGACCTGCGGGTTGCCGCTGCCGGGAGGCGCCATGCCGGTCTCGGTGGTCAGCAGCTTGGAGCGCGCCATGACATCCGGGTCCTGCGGGCCGAAGATCTCCTGGGTCATCCGCATGATCATCTTTTCATCGCTCTCGGGCAGGCCGAGGATGCGCATGATGACGCGCAGCGGATACCAGAGCGCGACTTCGTTGACGAAATCGCAGGCGCCGCCAAGCGAGGCCATGTGATCGACATGGGACTTGGCGATCGCGGCGATCTCGGCCTCGAGCTTCTTGAGGTTGGGCGGCAGGAACCAGCTGTGGGTGAGCCGCCGCAGCTTCATGTGCTGGGGATCATCCAGGTCCACCAGGGTGCGGAACAAATGGCTGTCCCCAGCGGTCGCCAAGGTCCACTCCTCGGCCTCGACGGGCGCGAGGTAGGTGCGCAAGCGATTGATAAACCGGTCATTCTGCTTGGAAATGGCCGTGATGTCGGCATGGCTGGTGATCGACCAGAACGGCCGGAAGCCGGTCGGTTCGGTCCAGTGCACCGGGTCCGTATCGCGCAGGGTGGCATAGTCGGCGAGCACGCTCAGGTCGGCAAAGCACTCGGGGTTGACGAGGCGGTTGTCGAGGCTGTCCCGGTTGTAGCCGGGGAAGGGGGTGGCCATGGCGTAAATCCTACTGGCTGCGGCCGCGGGCTTGCACCACGGCACGGGCGGCCTCCACCTCGGCGGCGGAAACCCGGGAATTGGCGGCTGTCGAGCGCTCAGCCTCCAGTGCCATGCCCTCGCTGAAGCTGCGCGCATAGCCATCATTGATGAGGGCCTTGTAGGCGGCGGAGAAGGCCGGATCGATGCTGGCCATGTCATGCGCCAGCGCCAGCGCTGCCGGCAGCAGCTCGGCCGCCGGCACGGTGCGGTTGACCAGCCCCCAGGCGCAAGCTGTTGCAGCATCAAGGAAATTGCCGCTCAGCGAGAGCTCCCGCGCCCGGTATGGCCCTATCAGCCGCGAGAGTTTCTGCGAGAGCCCCCAGCCCGGCATGATGCCGACCCGGGCATGGGTATCGGCAAAGCGGGCGTTTTCGCTGGCGATCAGCACGTCACAGGCCAGCGCCACCTCGAAGCCGCCGGTTATGGCCACGCCGTTGATCGCGCCGATGACCGGCTTGCTGGTCAGCTCGATGGCCTTGACCGGGTTTTCCTCCGCCGTCTCGGCGTTGGCGGCACCCAGCGCGCCGGTGTCGCTGCCGAGTTCCTTGAGGTCGAGCCCGGCGGTGAAGGCGCGCTCGCCGGCGCCGGTCAGGATGATGACGCGGGTGCCGGCGTCTGCCTCCAGCGCGCGCATGGTGCTGGCCAGGTCCTCCCGCATGGCGCGGGAGAGCGCATTCATCGCGCCGGGGCGGTTGAGCGTCACGATGGCGACAGGGCCTTCGTGGCGGACGAGAACAGGTGCTTCCATTGGGTCCCTCGCTTGGTTGCGCGGACCTTAGCGAATTTGGCGGCGAAGGATCAGATAAAAGGCGCCGCTGCCGCCGTGGCGCGGATGGGCGGCGCGCAGGGCTGCAACGCGACTGCGAAAACTTGTGCTTTCAAGCCAATGGCTTAGCTCGGAACGGATCAGGCCGGGGCGGTTGGCGCGGCCCTTGCCTGTGATAATCAACAGGATACGCTCGCCGGCCATGGCAGCGTCCCCCAGCGCCATTTCCAGCCGCTGATGGGCAGCATCGAGCGTGTAGCCGTGCAGATCGATGATGCGATCGGGCGAGATGTCCCCCTGCCGGAGGCGCTTGTCCCAGCTGCCATCGAGCGTGGCGGTGGTGACCGGGGTGCGCGGCGGCTTGGCAGCGGCCGCCGGTGTGCTTGGGGCCACCGCCGCGCGTCTTGGCGGGGCCGGCGCCGGCGCGGGTGGCAGAATGGCCGGAGCCGGCGGCACCTCGGCTGGCGGGCGGCCGCCGAGCGGGCGAATCGTGGCTGCTACCCGCGACCAGAGCGCGCGCTCATGGGCCGACAGCCGGCGCGCCATGCCTAGGGCCGGGCCAGCAGCCGGGCCGCAGCGGCGCGCGGCAGCAGCAGCGTGATGCCGGCCTTGGCCGCAAGGGCGCCAGCCTCGGCACGGGCAGCGGCGCCGGCGCCGCGAAACAGGTCCACCCGGTTGGGCCCCTTGATTGCGCCGCCGGTATCCTGTGCGACCATGAGCGCGGCCAGCGGCAGGTTGCCAGGCAAGGTCGTCTCGACCAGCACCGGCGCGCCCAGCGGCACAAAGGCCGGGTCCGCCGCCAGCGAGAGACCGGGCGTGACCGCCACGCCCATCGCGCCGATCGGGCCATCGCCGGTCAACTCGCGGAAGAACACCGCGCTGGGGTTGGCGGCGAGCAGCGCCGGGGCTTTCCCGGGGTTGGCGCGCAGCCAGGCGAGGATGGTGTCCATGCTGGCGCCGCCGCGCGGCAGGTCCCCCCGCTCCACCAGCACACGGCCGATCGCGACATAATCCCGGCCGTTCTGCCCGGCATAGCCGATGCGCATGATGCTGCCATCGGGCAGCCGCAGCCGGCCCGAGCCCTGGATTTCGAGAAAGAACGCCTCATAGGGGTCCGCCGCCCAGGCCAGCTCCAGCCCGCGGCCCTTGAGCGCGCCGGCCATGATCGCGCCGCGATCGGCATAGGGCACGAGGCTGGTGCCCTCCAGCTTGCCGCGCAGGGTGCGGCCCTTCCAGTCAGCAACAAAGCTGCCGAGATTGACATCGATGAGGTCGGGCGGGCGCTTGTAGAGCGGCACCGGAAAGCCGGGAGCCGGAGTGCGCGAGCCGGCGATCTCGGGCTCGTAATAGCCGGTGGCAAAGCCGCTGCCGGGCGTGGCGCCAGCGGGGGTGACCGCCACTGCGGTGAACTGGCCCTGGAAAAAGCCCTGCGCCTCGGCCTCGCTGGTGGTGGCTGCGGCGGCGCAGGCGGAAGCCCAGTCCCCAGCTTGCGTCAGCCCGCTGCGGTCCTCACGCGCCTGCAGCGATTTGCAGCTGCTGCGGAAAACGGTTAGCGCCGGGCCAGCCTGGGCGGCTGTGAGCCGCAGCGGCACGGCAGCCAGCGGCAGGTCGGCAGCGCGGCTGATGGCAGGGGCTGGTGGCGTAACGGGGGCGGCAGGGGCAGGGGCCGGTGGCGTGACAGGGCGCACCGTGGTGCACGCGCCCAGCAGCAGCAAGGCTGCAACGGGCAGAACGGCAGTGTTGAACTGGAACCGCATCAGCCGGGCGCCCCGCGACCGGCTCAGGCCTCTTCGTCAGTCGCGATGAGCAGCCAGCCCGGATCCTGCGAGCCGATGTGGCGGCTGAAGGTCCAGACATCATGCGTCTCGGTCGGCTCGCCGCTGCCGGCGCTGATGCGGGCAACAAAGCGCACGGTCACTTCCGCCATCTGGCCGATCATCTCGACGCCGGTGATGGTGGCGCTGTCGATGCCTGTGATCCGGTTGTTGACGCGGGCGCCGTCACGCGCGTCGATGGCATCGGCAAAGTTTTCCTGCACTTCGTCCGAAACCAGGCCTTCCATCGCGCCGGAATTGCCCGACCAGAAGGATTCGAGGATCATTTTGTAAGCCGCGCTGGCGCCGGCGACAAAGCGTGTCGGCTCGAAGCCCGGGTCAACATTGGCCAGCTCCTGCAGGGCAGGGGCCAGTTCACTGCTGGTGCCGATGGGGAGCGCGATGGAGCGCGGCGCGGCCGTGTCCTGCGGGCGCTGCGGCGGCGCGGTGATCTCCGGCGCGCCGGGGCGGAAGCTCTCGCCCACGGGCCGCTCATGGCCTGTGCGCTTGCCGAGCACGCTGACCAGCCGCAGGCCGATGAACGCCGCCAGCATCGCCAGCAGCACGATCTCGATCCACGAACTCCCGTCAGACATTTCTGCGTCCCAATCTTTAATTCACTGCATTCATAGCAGGGAACAGCGGTGGAGGTCCATTGTTCCGGTTACCGATGCGGCATCATCGCTTTATATGAGGACTGTGCCGGTCAATTGCCAGAGGCTCATGCCGGCGGCGGCACAAGGCCGAGCGATTGCAGCACCATGGCCTGGCCAAGCATCACGACCAGCCAGTGCAGATTGTCCTGCACCGTCCGCGCTACGGGCTGCCCCCTGTAGATCATGCTGACGCTGAGCACCGGCAGCACGAACCCTGCCCAGATGACGATGGCGCTGCCGATCGCCATGACCCAGGGGCCGGCCTCCTTCGGCGCCAGGATCAGGGCGCCGGCGAGGATGGCGGCAAGCCAGAATTCGGCGAGCAGTGCGGCGAGGATGAGGCCGGGCCGCTTGAGCGAGGCGGCGCCGGCACGGGCAAACAGCCGGTGCCAGAGCACGCCGATGAGCAAGCCGATGAATGTGGCCGCGAGGATCTGGGGCGCATTGAGCAGGATGTAGACCATGCGCGGCACCCTAGGGCAGGCATGCGCCGGATAGAAGCCGGGATGCCAGCCCCCAGCCATGGTGCGGACGGCGGGGCTTGAACCCGCACTCCCGATTGGGAAGCAGATTTTAAGTCTGCTGCGTCTACCAGTTTCGCCACGTCCGCAGACAGCAAGGAGGCGAGGCCCCGTGCCGATGGGTGCTGATAAGGCGATATGCGAGCCGGTGAAAGGCCCGGCGACTGCCGGAGCCGCCAGCAGCGCCTATTCGGCGTTCAGGCGCTCGCGCAGTTCCTTGCCCGGCTTGAAATAGGGCACGCGCTTGGCGTCCACCTTCACGGCGGTGCCGGTGCGCGGGTTGCGGCCGGTGCGGGCATCGCGGCCGCGGGTGGAGAAAGCGCCAAAGCCGCGCAGTTCGACACGGCGGCCATCGGCCAGTGCCGCGGTGATCTGGTCGAACACTGTTGTGACAATGGCCTCGACATCTCGCAGCGTGAGATGCGGATTTGCCTCGGCAATGCTTGTGACTAGCTCGGACCTGATCATTGGCTCATCCTGTCACGGCCCGGCTGCGCGGCAATCATTTGCCTTGCCTCCAGAGCGCCCCCCCCGACACTTCACAGTTTAACCCTTGCAGAACAAGGGTCAAGCCGGATTGGCCGGCGGAAGTCACCAAAACGTAACAATACCAGCGGTTTTGGCGGCCTTCTGGGCTTCTCGTGGCAGAATCGGCCCGCATCGAAAGTATGCCAACGCAAGTCCGCCCCGGCTCAGCTCCCTTGGCAGGGGTGAGCACGGGGCGGGTTGTTGCGGGTCGCCGGCACGGGCCGGCGACGTCAGGCTAGCGGATTCAGCTCTTGTCAGCGTCTTCCTTGGCCTTGTTGAACGCGGCGCCGAGGATGTTGCCCAGCGTGGCGCCCGAGTCGGACGTGCCATACTGTGCCACAGCGGCCTTCTCTTCGCTGATCTGCATGGCCTTGATGCTGAGCATCGGCTTGCGACCCTTTTCGAAGCCGGTGATCATCGCATCGACCTTCTGGCCGGGCTGGAAGCGCTCGGCCTTCTGCTCGTCACGGTCACGGCTGAGATCGCCGCGCTTGATGAAGACGATGGGACCATCGTCGCCAACCTGCACATCGATGCCGCCATCGCGTGCCGCAACAACCGTTGCGGTGATGATGTCGTTCTTCTTGAGGCTGTCGGCAGCGCCGGCTTCGGTGCTGGCGATGACGCGCGGGCCCTGGCTCTCGTCGAGCTGCTTGATGCCGAGGCTGATGCGCTCCTTCTCGATATCGACTTCGAGAACGACGGCCTTGACGCGCTCACCCTTGTGGTGACGGCCGAGAGCCGCTTCGCCGGTGATGCCCCAGGCGATGTCGGACATGTGGACCATGCCATCGACTTCACCATCGAGACCGATGAACAGGCCGAACTCGGTGGCGTTCTTGACTTCGCCTTCGACATGGCTGCCGACGGGATGCTCTTCAGCAAACACTTCCCACGGGTTGCGCTGGGCCTGCTTGAGGCCAAGGCTGATGCGGCGCTTCTCTTCATCGACTTCAAGGACGATGACTTCCACTTCCTGCGAGGTGGAGACGATCTTGCCGGGGTGGACGTTCTTCTTGACCCACGACATCTCGGAGACGTGCACCAGGCCCTCGATGCCGGCTTCCAGTTCCACAAAGGCGCCGTATTCGGTGATGTTCGTCACGCGGCCCTTGTGCTTGGTGCCGACAGAATACTTGGCAGCAGCGGTCGTCCACGGATCGGCCTCGAGCTGCTTCATGCCGAGGCTGATGCGCTGTGTCTCGCGGTTGATGCGGACGATCTGGACGCGCAGCACATCGCCGATGTTGAGCACTTCGGAGGGGTGGTTGACGCGCTTGTAGCTCATGTCCGTCACGTGCAGCAGGCCATCGATGCCGCCCAGGTCAACGAACGCACCATAATCGGTGATGTTCTTGACGGTGCCATCGACGATCTGGCCTTCAGCGAGGCTGAGGATCAGGCCCGAACGCTGCTCGGCGCGGCTCTCTTCGAGGATCGAGCGGCGCGAGACGACGATGTTGCCGCGCTTGCGGTCCATCTTCAGGATCTGGAACGGCTGCGGCAGGTTCATCAGCGGGGTGACATCGCGCACCGGGCGGATATCGACCTGCGAGCCGGGCAGGAAGGCCACGGCGCCGTTGAGATCAACGGTGAAGCCACCCTTGACGCGGCCGAAGATGATGCCTTCGACACGCTCGCCGGCGGCGTACTGCGTCTCCAGCGCATCCCACGAAGCTTCGCGGCGGGCGCGATCACGGGAGAGCATGGCCTCGCCATTGGCGTTCTCGACACGGTCGACATAAACTTCGACTTCATCGCCGACATTGACGTTGTGCTTGCCGTCCGGGCCGGCGAATTCGCGCAGCGGGATGCGGCCTTCCGACTTCAGGCCGACGTCGATGACGGCGAGGTCGTTCTCGATTCCGGTGACGACGCCCTTGACGACGCGACCTTCAAAACTCTGGTTCTTGCCGAGGCTGGACTCGAGCATTGCTGCGAAATCATCACGCGTCGGCTGGGCGGCAGTTGCCATAGGATCGTATAAACCTTGCTCGTTTGAAGCCGGCATATCGGGATTTCCGCCCCGGATATGAAACTTCGCGGTGGGCACCATGCCCGCCGTTCCTCGTCGTCGCGGGGGCACCATGCCGTCCGCTCCTCAGTGACACAAAAACAGGTCAGGGCGCCCGAGCCATGGCTCGCAGCGCATCAGGCCTGTTATTGGCCGACCGTGCCGAGCGCTGCTTCAACCAGAAGAATCGCCTGCCGGACGGCCGCGTCTATAGCGAGATCGCTGGTATCGAGCAAGGCGGCGTCCTCGGCGCGGCGCAGGGGGGCAGTACTACGCCCGGAATCGCGGGCGTCGCGAGCCTCGATGTCCGCCAGCACGTCGGCCAGCGTGCGCGGATCGCCGGCTGCCGCCAGCTCGCGGTGGCGGCGCTGGGCGCGGGTTTCCGGCCGGGCCGTCACGAATAGCTTGGCGCCTGCATCGGGTGCGATCACGGTGCCGATATCGCGGCCATCGAGCACGGCGCCGCCGGGCTGGGCGGCAAAGGCGCGCTGGCGTTCAAGCAGTGCGGCCCGCACGCGGGGGTGGGCGGACACAATCGAGGCGGCCTCGGCATTGGCGCTGCTCATCAGGTCAGGATCATCGAGCAGCGCCGGGTCGAGCCCCAGCGCGGCGGCGGTGGCGGCATCCTCATCGGCCGGGCTCTGGCCGGCGAGGCGCACGGCCAGGCCGGTGGCGCGGTAGAGCTTGCCGGTATCGAGATGCGGCAGGCCGTAGCGGCGGGCGAGCGCGCGGGCGATGGTGCCCTTGCCGCTGGCGGCCGGGCCATCGACAGCGATGACGAGATGTTGAGGAGATTTCACGCCTCCAGCGCATAATCGCGGTGGCCCCGCCTGCCAAGCGCTGTTGCCGGGGCAAATCCGGGCCAAATCCGGGGCATATCCAGCCAAGGCGCTGAAATCGCTTGCGGGCGGGAATCGCCTCACCTAGCTTTCGGCCATGGCGATGGAGGCTCCGCCGGAAGAGGTTTACCTCTTCGTGGCCGGAACACGCCCCGAAGCGATCAAGCTCTCTCCGGTCATATTGGCGATGCAGGCGCGCGGCCATGCGACGAAGGTCGTGGCCAGCGGCCAGCATCGCGAGCTGTTTCATGAAACGCTGGCGGCCTTTGGCCTCGCGGCGGATGCGGACCTGGCGATCATGCAGCGCGCCCAGGCGCCTGCCGATGTGGTGGGGGCGCTGGTGCCGGCGCTGGCGCGCATCTGTGCAGATATGCAGCCGGCGGCGGTGATCGTGCAGGGGGATACCGCCACGGCGTTTGCGGGCGCGCAGGCCGCCGTTTATGCGCGCCGGCCGCTGGTGCATGTGGAGGCCGGGCTGCGCTCGGGCCAGGACGAGCCGTTCCCCGAGGAGATGCACCGGCGGGCCATCGGCCAGCTTGCCTGCCTGCACTTTGCCCCCACGGCCGCGGCACGGGCGGCACTGCTGGCGGAAGGCGTGACGGCGGAGAGCATCCTGCTGACCGGCAACAGCGGCATCGATGCGCTGCACTGGATGCAGGCGCGGCTGGCGGCCGATGCCGGGCTGGCGGCCGGGATGGAGGCGCGCTTTGCCGGCATCGATTGGCGGCGGCCGCTGCTGCTCGCCACCGTGCACCGCCGCGAGAACCATGGCGCGCGGCTGGAGGCGGTGCTGGCGGCACTGGCGGAACTGGCCGGGGAGGCCGAGATCGTGCTGCCGGTGCACCCCCATCCGGCGGTGCGTGGCCCGGTGCTGGCGGCGCTGGCGGGCCGGCCAGGCGTGCACCTGCTGCCGCCGCTCGATTATCCGGCGTTCGTCTGGCTGATGAGCCGCGCGACACTGGCGCTCACCGATTCGGGTGGCGTGCAGGAAGAGGCGCCGGCGCTCGGCCTGCCGGTGCTGGTGCTGCGGTCCGTCACCGAGCGGCAGGAGGGCGTCGCCAGCGGCAATGCCCGGCTCATCGGCACGCAGAGCGCCGCGATCATCGCCGCGGTGCGCGGGCTGCTGGCCGATGCCGAGGGGCTGGGCCGGATGGGCGAGGCCGCGCTGCCTTATGGGGCAGGGGACGCCGCCGCGCGCATTGCGGCTGAGCTTTTGCGGCGCTTCGGCCGGCTGCCGGCCTTGACTATTTAACCAATTAGGTTATTAAGCGAGGTCCTGCAAAGGCCGTCGGCAGCGGTGCGAAAAACCGCGTCAGAATTCGCGTTTGCGTGAACTTGTTGAAGTTAACTTACTGATATTAAGCGAAAATATTCAAATCTGCCTTTGCAGGATTTTCTTTCGCAATCAGCCGATCCGCGCCCCAAGGCTGGCCATCATCGCCGTGAAGCCGGGGAAGCTGGTGGCGATCGGCGCGGCGTCATCGATGGTGATCGGCCTGGCGGCGCGCAGCCCGGCGATGGCAAAGCTCATGGCGATGCGGTGATCGAGCCTGGCCTCGATGGTGGCGCCGCCGGGGATCGGCTCGCCGCCACGGCCATGGATGATCAGGCCGTCAGGCAGTTCCTCGCAGGCGATGCCGCAGGCCAGCAGCCCGGTCGCCATGGTGGTGATGCGGTCCGATTCCTTCACCCGCAGCTCCTCCAGCCCGCGCATGATGGTGGTGCCCTGCGCCACGGCGGCGGCGATGAACAGGATGGGGAACTCATCGACCATCGATGGCACCACCTCGGGCGGCACCTCGATGCCGGTGAGCGCCGAGTGCGCCACTACCAGGTCGGCCACCGGCTCGCCGCCGACATCGCGCGGGTTGCTCAGCGTGATGCTGGCGCCCATGGCACGCAGCACATCGATCAGCCCGGCGCGGGTCGGGTTGAGCCCGACATTGGTGATCGTGACCGCCGAGCCCGGCACGATCAGCGCCGCCACCAGCGGGAAGGCCGCCGAGGAGGGGTCCCCCGGCACGGTCAGCACCTGGGCGGTGAGCTCGGCCTCGCCGGCCAGGGTGATGATTCGGCCCTGCGGCGTCTCCTCCACCTGCAGGTCGGCGCCAAAACCGCGCAGCATCCGCTCGCTGTGGTCCCGCGTCGGCACCGGCTCGATGACGATGGTGTGGCCCGGCGTGTTGAGCCCGGCCAGCAGCACGGCGGATTTGACCTGCGCCGAGGCCACCGGCAGCGTGTATTCCAGCGGCACGGCGGGGCACAGGCCGTGCATGGTCAGCGGCAGCCGCCCGCCGGGGCTGGCGGCGAATCGCGCCCCCATGAGGGACAGCGGGTCGATCACCCGGCCCATCGGCCGGCGCGAGAGCGAGGCATCGCCGATGAAGGTGGCGGTGATCGGGTGGCTGGCCACCAGGCCCATCAGCAGCCGCGTCGAGGTGCCGCTATTGCCCATGTCCAGCGCGGTTTCCGGCTGCAGCAGGCCGCCGACGCCAACGCCATGGATGTGCCAGGTGCCGGACTCGCGCCGCTCGATTCGCGCGCCCATGGCGCGCATCGCGGCGGCGGTGGCCAGCACATCCTCGCCTTCCAGCAGGCCCGAGACGATGGTTTCCCCCACCGCCAATGCGCCCAGCATGAGCGAGCGATGGCTGATCGACTTGTCCCCTGGCACGGTGACGGTGCCGGCGAGCGGGCCGGAGGCGGAGAGGCTGAGCGGTGAGGGCGCGGAGGTGTCGTGCATGGCGCTGCGCTTTGACAGGGGCTGCGGCCTGTGGCAATGCGCCCCCCTTCCCGCGGACCCGCTTGCAAGGTCCCGGATGCGGAGATTCACGTGGTAAAGGCTGAATGGGGCACCAAGCGTGCCTGCCCTAAGTGCAATACGCGCTTCTATGACCTCACCAAGGAGGACCCTGTCACCTGCATCGCCTGCGGCTATGCCTGGGCGCCGGAGCCGATCCTGAAGTCGAAGCAGACGACTCCCTTCGAGCAGGCCAAGCCAGCCGCGCAGGTTGCGGGCGAGGACGGTGTTGATTCCGTCGATGAGGATCTTGACCTGGAAGCCGCCGAGGATGCCGAGGCTCCCGACGTCGACCTGGGCGATGACGAGGACCTTGGTGCCGTCGTCGGCACACAGGAAGACGAAGAAAGCTGACAAAAGACTTGCGCCGGGTTTGGGTTTGTCCTAACCGGCGCCTCCCGCATCCACTCCAGAGGATGCGGACATGGTTACGGGGCCTTAGCTCAGCTGGGAGAGCGCTACAATGGCATTGTAGAGGTCAACGGTTCGATCCCGTTAGGCTCCACCAACCACCCAAAAAAGGCGCTTCCGGAAACGGAAGCGCCTTTTTCGTTTCAGCGGCCTTGCCGGCCGGCGACGCGGGGCCGGCTCTACGATGCCGGCCGTGATGCAGCGCCCTCGCAGAGCGCCCGCACAAGGTCCCGCCCGCTCGTGCTGGCGGACCAGCCGGTCAACTGCTTCAGCCGCGCCAGATCGGGCAGGCGGGGCGTCACCAGCGGTGGCTCGGCGCCCGGCACCATGCGGATGTGCGCCGCAGGATCGAGCCGGAAATAGGCCAGCGCATGCTCGGCGATGGCGCGGGGGGTGAGCGGCTCGCCGCTGGCCACCTCGATGTCCGTGGCCACCGGCAGCGTGGCGAGGCGGGCGACGGCATCGACATACTCCGGCGTCCAGCCCCAATCCTGCGCCGGGCCTTCCGGCACATCTAGCCCCGTGCCTTCCGGCACAGCCAGCCCCGTGCCGGAGCCCTGGGTGAGCTGCCAGGCGGCAGTGGTGATGCGGGCGGGCAGGTTGCTCGCCGGCGCCAGCCGCGAATCATGGCCATGCAGGATCGCATTGGCGGCAAAGCGCCCCGAATCGCGCCGCAGCGCCATTATGCGCCGGGCATTCTCGCGCGCCGCCGGATCAGCGAGCAACTGGTCCTGCCCGATGATGTGGATGAGCCGCGGCGGCGCCGACGCGATGAGTTCGTCGGTGAGGCTGGCGGTGGCCGGCCCGGCGATGACATAAGTGGTGGTGTCGGCACTGGCGGCGCGGCGCAGCGCCTCGGCGGCATCGAGCTGCTCAAGGTCATCGGCAATGCCCAGCGCCTTCAGCGGCTCGGACGAGCTGGCGTGTGCCGCCAGGGTGGCGACCTGCTGGCCGCGCGCCTGCAAAAGCCGGGCAAGATAGGCGCCGGTGGCGTCATGGGCGGAGAGGATGAGGGATCTGGACATGCTGCAATGCCTGCAGCTGCGGGGCCGATGTCAAGATTTTTGCGCCGGGCCGCCGGCGCACTTGCGGGAAAGCCTTTGAAACTTAATCGGCCGGACCGTATTGAAGCCTGAGAAGCGCGGGGTTCGCGGGCGGTGGCGTGCTGCCGGCCCGGGCGCCGCACAGGCAGCATCGATCATGCCATCATGATCAATCGGATGGGACGCACTTGGCCGGCAGCATAGTCCTTAAGCCCTATGAGCGGCGGCGTGAGCCGGGCCTGGTCTCGCGCACTGTCGCCGGGATCGGCCTGGTGTTCCTTGCCGCCTTTTATGGGCTGATGTGCTCGATCATCCCGTTCCAGCTGGTCGCTGTGCCGGCCGTGCCATTGCTGCTCGCGGCGGCGCTGTGCCTGTGGCTGCTGCCCGATACCGAGGCGATGTACGATGGCACGATGGCCAGGCTGCTGCTGCTGTTCTTCGGCTTCACCATCTGCTGGCCCAACTACATCGCCGTCAACCTGCCCGGCCTGCCATGGATGACTCCGGCGCGTGCGCTGGTCATCTCGCTGGTGGCAGTCACGCTGTTCAGCCTCGCCACGTCGTCCCGCATGCGCGCGGCATTTTCCGAGAACATGAATGCGGTGCCGATCATCCGCATCGCCTTCTGGGCCTTCTGGGCCGCCACCACGGTCTCGCTGTTCCTCTCGGGGACTGTCGGCTCGTTGGTTGGCAAGTATTTCAGCAACCAGATGTTCTGGACCATGATGTTCGGAACGGCGGCAGTGGTGGCGGCGCAGCCCGGTTTCGTCATGCGCTTTGCCAAGGTGCTCGCTGGCGGCGCGATCTTCACAGCCATGCTGGCGATCATGGAGTTCGCGCTCAAGGAGGTCATCTGGCTGAGCTGGCTGCCCACGTTCCTGATCGCCGATCCGGAAGCTGTGGCGAACATTGCCGATGGTGAGATCCGCTACGGCACGACGTTCTACCGGGTGCGGGGCCCCTTTGCGGTGAGCCTCTATTTCGCCGAGTTCCTCGCTCTCACCATGCCGTTCGTGCTGTACTTGGCGTTCCTCAGCAAGAGCTGGCGCGACAGGCTGCTGCTCGGCGCCGGCTTTGTCGCCGTCGGCATCGCGGCGTTTTTGACCGGGGCGCGCTCGGGCCTGATCGCGCTGTTGCTGACGCTGGCGGTTTCGTTGTTCATGGTCAGCCTGCGCATCTGGCTGCGTCGGCCCTCGGCGCTGGTCTCGGCCACCGTGGTTTATGGCTATCCGGCCTTTGCCCTGACGATGGCGGGCATCATCCTCAGCTGGAACCGGCTGCGCGTCATGGTGCTGGGCGGCGGACAGCACGCCTCCAGCAACGATGCGCGCGAGCAGCAATGGGTGATGGGCTGGCCCAAGATTCTCGAAAACCCGCTTGGCCATGGCGTCTCGACCTCCGGCGATGTGCTGCAGTTCATGACTCCAAGTGGCCTGCTGACGGTGGACAGCTATGTGCTCACCCTGCTGCTCGATTATGGCATCATCGGGTGCCTCGCCTTTGCCGTGATGTTCCTTTCGGTCATCCTGTTCGGCGGTCTGGCCTATCTGCGCTCCAACACCGATGAGGAGCAGCTGCTCGGGCCTGTCACCGTGGCATTCCTCAATTTTGCCATCATCAAGACCGTGCTCAGCACCGAGGCCAATCTGCCGCTGTCCTTTGCGATGCTCGGCTGTGCAGTGGCGCTGATACGCCGGCAGCAACTGGCGCTCGATCCGGATGCCAAGCCGGGCACGATGCGCGGCCTGCTCGCCACCTTTGCCATTCGGCGTGAAGCCGCCAGATGAGCCGGGCGGACTATCGCGCCTTCCGCAGCATCCCGACCCGCTGGATGGACAATGACGTCTACGGCCATGTCAACAACGTGGTCTATTACAGCTGGTTCGATACGGCGGTGAACGCGCTGCTGATCGAGTGGGGCCTGCTCGATATCCATGCCGGCAGCACCATCGGCCTCGTGGTGGAGACTGGCTGCCGTTACCATCGCTCGGTGGCCTTTCCGGAAATCGTCGAGGCCGGCATCCGGATCGGCAAGCTCGGCAATTCCAGCGTGCGCTGGGAGGTGGGCCTGTTCACCGCCGGCCATGAGGGCCCGGCAGCCGAGGGGTTTTTCATCCATGTCTATGTGGACCGCGCCAGCCGCCGTCCGGCGCCACTGCCCCCGGAGTGGCGCGCCCGGCTGGCGGCTCTGGACACCAGCGCGCCGGGGCTTTAGCAGCCGGCGATGACTCATCCCGCCGATTCCGTCCTCATCCTCGATTTTGGCAGCCAGGTGACGCAGCTGATTGCGCGCCGGGTCCGCGAAGCCGGCGTCTATTCCGAGATTGTTCCCTTCGAGAAGGGTGGCGAGGCCTTTGAGCGGTTGCAGCCCAAGGCCGTGATCCTCTCCGGCAGCCCGGCGTCCGTGACGGACGAAGGCTCGCCGCGTGTTCCGGCCGAAGTGCTGGCGGCGGACGTGCCGATCCTTGGCATCTGCTATGGCGAGCAGGTGCTGTGCGAGCAGACCGGCGGCAAGGTCGGGCTGTCCGGCCATCGCGAGTTCGGCCGCGCGGGCATCGACATCATCGATGATTGCGCGCTGTTCGAGGGTGTCTGGGCCAAGGGCGAGCGCCGCGAAGTCTGGATGAGCCATGGCGACCGCATCGAGGCGATCCCGCCGGGCTTCCGTCCCGTGGCGATCTCGGAAGGCGCCCCCTTTGCCGCCATCGCCGATGACAAGCGCCGCCGCTATGGCGTGCAGTTCCACCCTGAAGTGGTGCACACGCCCGAGGGCGGCGCGCTGCTGGCCAATTTCGTCACCAGGGTTGCCGGCATGGCCCCCACCTGGAGCATGGCCGGTTTCCGGGCCGCCAAAATTGCTGAAATCCGCGAGCAGGTCGGCAGCGAGCGGGTGCTCTGCGGCCTCTCCGGCGGCGTCGATTCGGCGGTTGCAGCAGTGCTCATCCATGAAGCCATCGGCGATCAGCTGACCTGCGTGTTCGTCGATCATGGCCTGCTCCGCCAGGGTGAGGCCGAGCAGGTCGTCACCATGTTCCGCGAGCATTATCATATCCCGCTGGTCCATGTGGACGCGAGCGACGTGTTCATGGCCGGGCTGGCCGGCGTCACGGATCCGGAGCAGAAGCGCAAGTTCATCGGCGGCGCCTTCATCGATGTCTTCGAGGCGGAGGCCAAGAAGATCGGCGGCGCCCGGTTCCTGGCGCAGGGCACGCTGTATCCGGACGTCATCGAGAGCGTCTCGTTCACCGGTGGGCCGAGCGTGACGATCAAGAGCCACCACAATGTCGGTGGCCTGCCNNGCGTGAGCTGTTCAAGGACGAGGTGCGCCGGCTGGGTGTGGAACTGGGGCTGCCGCAGGCGTTCGTGGGCCGGCATCCGTTTCCGGGGCCGGGCCTTGCCATCCGTATCCCCGGCGAAGTGACGCGCGAAGCGTGCGACACGCTGCGCAAGGCCGATGCCGTGTATCTCGACGAGATCCGCAAGGCCGGGCTTTATGACGAGATCTGGCAGGCCTTTGCCGTGCTGCTGCCGGTCCGCACCGTGGGCGTGATGGGCGATGGCCGCACCTATGATCGCGTTGCCGGCCTGCGCGCCGTAACCAGCGTCGATGGCATGACAGCGGATGTCTACCCGTTCGAGAGCGCCTTCCTCAGCCGCTGCGCTACGCGGATCATCAACGAGGTGCCGGGCATCAACCGCGTCGTCTATGATTACACTTCCAAGCCGCCAGGCACGATCGAGTGGGAATAATTTTTGCCCATCCGAGGGTATCCGAAACTACGCCAAAATACGATGTAACCACCTGAAAAACAAAAATATTTCAGCCG
>DIUN01000024.1 GCA_002423025.1 Sphingomonadales bacterium UBA6157
GCTCTGCCATTGAGCTACACCCGCAGTGCGATGCCCATGGGCCGCTTGCGTGCAGCCGATTGCCACGAGCGAGCCCGCCCGGTCAATGACTATCGCCTGCTCAGGCACTATCGCCCATTGAGGGACTATCGCCCGCTCACGCCCGTTCGTCGTGCCGGGCCAGCCAGCGCTGGAAGGCCGGCAGGTGGTTCTCCCGCGCGGTGCGCTGCAGGTTGCCCAGCACCTGCGCCACCGCCGCGTCGTCGATCTCGGGCAGCAGCCGATCGTAGAGCGCGATATTGTCCTGCCCGGCGGCAATGGCGGCGGCACAGGCATCACGCAGCGTTTCGGGCGGCGGCATCCGGCCCAGCCAGCGGTTGGCCGGCACCGGCAGGCCCAGCCGGTCAAACTGGCGGAGCAGAGCATCACCATGCCGCCGCTCCGCCTCGATGATGGTGATGAACGGTCGCACTGTGCCGAACTTGGCGATCACCACAGCGTAGAATGCCTCGGCCCAGCGCTGGTCATCCAGCGCATCGCCGAGGATCGTGGCGATCTCGTCCAGTGTCATGTCGGCTTCAGCGTGCGCCCATCTCGTCGAGCAGCCGCCCGGCGTTGTCGATCTTGTCCATCGTCCACAGCATGTAGCGGCTGTCGACATGGATGGTTCGGTTGATCTTCGGGTCGAAATACCAGTCCGCGATCACGCCTTCCAGCGTGCCATCGAATGCCAGCCCTACGAACTCGCCGCGGGCATTGAGCGTCGCCGAGCCGGAGTTGCCGTTGGTGATGTCCACCGTCGAGAGGAAGTCCACCGGCAGTGTGCCCAGCTTGGGGTCGGCATAGCGGCCATAATCGCGCGCCTTGATCGCGGCGAGGGTCTTTTCAGGCGCATTGAACGGCTCGCGCCCGGTGTTCTTGGCGAGAATGCCCTCGGCGGTGGTGAACGGCGCCCAGGCCAGCCCGTCCACGGCCTTGCCATCGACAATGCCGTAGGTGAAGCGCAGCGAGCTGTTGGCATCCGGGAACAGCGTGCGGCCCTGCGAGGCGGCCCAGGCGATGCGGGCCTCCATATAGGCCGAGCGGGCGATCTGCTCGTCACCGGCCTGTGCCTTGGCGTCATCCAGCCGGGCCATGTCCCCGGCATAACCGGCCACGGCCAGCCGCACGAACGGATCGGTGGAGGCTTCCAGCTGCGCCGCCGTCATGTCGAGCAGCGCCAGCCGCTTGGCGGTATCGGCCAGGGTGGTGCCGGCATAGAGCGCATCCACACCGATGCTTGCCAGCATGGCATCAAAGCCGGCGTTGCGGTCCTCTGCGGCAAGCTGGCGATATTCGGCCAGCCCCTGCTCGAACACCGCGCGGTCCACCTTGGCTTCGAACCGCTTCTCGATCTGGGTGAGCCGCTCCACCATCATCTGGCGGTCCCGGTCCTGATAGCCGGCGTCACGCGCCGCATCGGGCTTGGCGCGCTCCCTGGCCCAGCGATAGGCCATGCGCGCGGCGCTGTAGAGCTGGCCGCGGTTGCGCAGGCCCGAGACCAGCGTTGCCATGTCGGTCTTGCTGCTGCGGCTGACGAGGGCGTCCAGCGCCGCAACGGCAGCGCCATAGCGGGCATTGCGGGCCGGGTCCGCCGCCACCCAGGCGCGGAAGGCGGCTTCCTCGGCGCGCTTCTTCTGCACCATCGAGGTGGCTTCGGCGCCGGCGATCTGCCCGGCGATCTTCTTCTTGTAGTTGTCGATGCCGCGCAGCAGCGAGGCATAGCGGATTTCTGCATCGCGGTTGCCCGCCGTGGCGGCATTTATCGCGTCGGCATAGCTGGCCAGCAGCGCCTGCTCGCGCGGGTTGTAGGCCTCGAAGGCAAAGGCGGCTTCTTCCGCCGTGCGGGTGCGCTCGGTCTCGCCGGGGAAGCCGGCAACCATCACGAAATCCCCATCCTGCACACCCTGCCTGGCAATCGGCAGCCAGGCCTTGGGCTTGAACGGCACATTCTGCTTGGCATAGGGCGCCGAGCGGCCATCCGGGCTGACATAGGCGCGGTAAAAGCCGAAGTCCCCGGTGTGGCGCGGCCACTGCCAGTTATCGATCTCGCCGCCGAAGTTGCCGGTGCTGCTCGCCGGTGCATAGACCAGCCGCACATCCTGGATCTCGAGCTGCTGCTGCAGGTAATAGGTGCTGCCGCCAAAATAGGCGCTCACTTCGCAGCGGCGGCTGGCCTGCTTCTCGCAGGTCCGCACCAGCGCCTTGCGGTTGGCATCGATGCGATCATAGCGCGCCCGGCCGGTCAGCTTTGTCGTGCCCTTGAGCACAGCCTTGGTCACATCATCGAGCTTCTCGATGACATAGGCGCGGCTGCCGGGGGAGGCGGGGAGTTCATCGGCCAGCGTGGCGGCGAGGAAGCCATCGGTCAGGTAGTCCTGCCCCGGTTTGGAATTATACTGCACCGAGCCGTAGACGCAGTGATGGTTGGTGGCGATGAGGCCCTGCGGGCTGAGGAACGAGGCCGAGCAACCGCCGAGCGAGACAATGGCGGTCAGCGGTGCACGGTTGAGGTCCGCCAGCGCCGCCGGGTCAAGCTGCAGCCCGGCCTCGCGCATGGCGGCGGCAAGCGCGCCGGTCTGGCTGGGCAGCCACATGCCTTCGGCGGCCCCTGCCGCCACCGGAACCAGTGCGGCCGGAACCATCGCCACAAGCCCGAGCATCATCGCCGAAACACGCATAAGCACCTCCACAAGATCACAGATCAATTGCGGGATGCTCATAGGGCCGCTGCCGATGCCGCGCCACCCCTGCGGCAAGACGCGGCTGGGGCGCTCAGCCGGCCATGATGTCGTGGAGATGCACGTCCTTGCCGCAATGCTTGCGCAGGATGGTGACGGCGCGCTCCTCATCGGCGGGCGTGAAGGTGCGCACCCAGAGCAGCAGCCCGCCCTCCTCGATCTGGGTTTCAATGGCCTTGGCCTGCTTGTCACCCAAGGCGCCCGCCAGCAGCGCGCCGAGCGTGCCGCCGGCACCGCCGGCCAGCACCGCGCCCGTGAGCGCCGCAGCCAGGGTGCCGCCCGAGGCGACGATGGCACCGGCCGCCACCACCGCTGCGATATACAGCGGCACGCCGATCAGCGCGCCCTCGGCATCGCCGATGGCTTCCGTCGAGACCCAGGCGCTGCGCGGTGCCTCCTCTGCATCTTCCAGCTTTTCCACGGCGCGGTAGTTTAGCCCGAGCTTCTCCACCACCGCCTCTTCGGCAGCCAGCAGGCTCAGTTCGGCGCGGTCGAATCCCGAGGCCTGAAGCTCGTCGATGGCGGCTTGCAGGCTCTCGGCATTCTGGAAAACCCCCACGGCTTCGCGGATGGGTTGCGGTGCCTGGGCTCTGATCATGGCGGTGCTCCTTGCCCCACATCATGTTCGGGCATGGACGCACGGTTCGGCACGGCCATGCCGCAGGCTCATCATAAGGCCGGGTCCGCGGCCAGGCTATTCGGAGTATCGCTTAATGTGGGTCGGGCAGGGTGCTGCCATTGCCATCAGCAACCCGGCTTGTATAATCGAACTAACCTGTGGGGCGGAGATTCGACAATGGTGTATGTGCTTGGTGGCTGGCAGAGCGATTTCGCCCAGAATTGGGAGCGCCAGGGCCTCGATATCGCCGGCGGTTTCGCGCAAACCCTGAACGCCGGGATGGACGCCACCGGCCTTGAGCCCGAGGATATCGAGACCGGCCATGTCGGCAATTTCGTGGCGGACCTGTTTGCCGGGCAGGGGCTGCTCGGCGGCTTTTTCGGGCTGGTCGATCCGGCATTCGATGGCTTGCCCACCGCGCGCCACGAGGCGGCCTGCGCCTCGGGCAGCGTGGCGCTGCTGGCGGCGGCCTCCGAGATCGAGGCCGGTCGCTATGGCCTTGCCGCTGTCATCGGGCTTGAGCAGATGCGCAACGTGCCGGGGCAGACCGCTGCCGAGCATCTCGGCGCCGCGGCCTGGAACGGCCATGAGTTCGGCGATGCGCGCTTCCTGTGGCCGCGCGCCTTTTCCGATCTCGCCGAGGAATATGAGCGTCGCTATGGCCTGGATTACCAGCACCTGATGCGCATTGCCGAGGTCAACTTCGGCAATGCCAAGAAGAACCCCAACTCGCAGACCCGCGCCTGGCAGTTCACGGAAAAGAGCTTCACCGCCGATGACGAAGCCAACCCGGTGGTGGAAGGCCGCACCCGCAAGATGGATTGCGGCCAGGTGACGGACGGCGCCGCCGTGGTGTTCCTCGCCTCCGCCGAGCGCGCTGCCGCCTATGCCAAAAAGCGCGGGATCGCGCTGGAGAGCCTGCCGCGCATCACGGGCTGGGGCCACCGCTCGGCCCCGATTTCCTATGCGCAGAAAATCCGCAACAGCGCCGGGCAGGACTATGTGTTCCCGCAGGTGCGCCGCGCCATCATGGACGCGCGCGCCCGTGCCGGCATCACCGATATCGGCCAGCTCGATGCCGTGGAGACGCATGATTGCTTCACCGCCACCGAATATATGGCGATCGACCATCTCGGCATGACGGCGCCGGGCGAGAGCTGGAAGGCGATCGAGGCCGGGGACATCGAGATTGGCGGCAAGCTGCCGATCAACCCCTCGGGCGGGCTGATCGGCACCGGGCACCCGGTGGGCGCCACCGGCATCCGCATGGTGCTCGATGGCTACAAGCAGGTGACCGGACAGGCCGGGGACTATCAGGTGGAAGGCGCGCGCACCGTGCAGACGCTCAACATCGGCGGCTCCACCACCACCACGGTCAGCTTCATCGTCCAGAAGGACGCTGCGTGATCGACCGGCGGCTGATGCTGGCGGGCACCGCTGCCGCCACCCTTCTTGGAACAGGCGCCGCGGGCGCAGGAGAAACCACCATGGCCACCAGCCGCTACGAACAGTTCAAGGCCGTGATCGACCTCTGGTCACGCAAGGATGCCCCGGCCGTACTGGCGGCGATGACGGATGACATCGTCTGGCACATGGCCGCCACCGCCAAGCCGCCGCTTGTCGGCAAGGCCGCGGCCGCAAAGTTCCTCGAAGTGTTCGGCGCCAACATCTCCGGCAAGCCGGGCGCGGTGCGCTGGCGGATCATCCATCATGCCGAAACGGCGGACCGGTTGTTCGTGGAAGGCGTCGATGAATATGACGATGTGAGCGGGCGGACGATCACCGCGCCCTATGCCGGCGTCATCGAGTTCCGCGGTGACAAGATCTCCGGCTGGCGGGATTATGTCGATTACGGCACCATCGACAGGCAGCGCAGCGGCGAGGCGCTGGCCCCGCACGTGCGGGCGCTGGCGGACCGCCCGGCGGCGTGACAGAGCCTGACGACGCGGGGCCTGCCGGGGCGGGGCTTGCCGGGGCCGCCGCGCCGTTCCGGGAAGCGCAGTTCATGCCGGTGGACCTTGCCGTGGAGCGGCGGGCCGATGGCAGCATCACCATCCGCAGCCGCGTGCCGCTGCCGCCGCATGAGCAGAACCTCGCCCGGGCCTTCGCCGCCACCGCCGCGCGCAAGGGCAATGCTCCGGCGCTCAAGTTCCGTGGCCCGGATGGCGCCTGGCAGGCGACAAGCTATGCCGAGCTGAAGGCCCGCATCGATGCCGCCACGCAATGGCTGCTCGACAATGGCATGGCCGGGCAGACGCTGGTGCTGCTCTCCGGCAACACGCTTGCCGCCGTGGTGCTGACGTTCGCCTGCTATGCCAGCGGCACGATTCTGTGCCCGGTCGGCCTCGCCTATGGCCTGGCAGGCGGGGACCATGCCCGGCTCAAGCATGTCATCGCGCGCACCCGGCCCGGCATGATCTTTGCCGATGCGCATCCGGCGCTGGCCGCTGCAGTCAACGCCGGCGCCACCCCGGCGATGACCGTGGTGAGTCCCGATCCGAGCCTGTTCCGCTCCCCCGCGGTGCCGCTGGCGGCCCTGCTGGCGACCGTTCCCGGCCCGCAAATCTCCCAATCCATCCAGGGCATCGATGTGCAGGCGGTGGCCTCATACATGCTCACGTCCGGCTCCACCGGCCTGCCCAAGGTCGTGCCGCTGACCATGGCGAACATCGCGGCGGCCGGCCAGCAGGCGCTCACCAGCATCGGCCAGGCCGCAAACTGGGGCGGCACGATGCTCGATTGGCTCCCCTGGCACCATGCCGCCGGTGCCGGGGTGCTGCGCAACACACTGCTCGAAGGCGGCACGCTGCACGTGGACAACGGCAAGCCGGCGCCGGGTCTGTTTGCCGAAACCCTGCGGAATCTGCGTGAGATTCCCGTGGCTTATTTCAACAACGTGCCCGCCGGCTATGCCATGCTGGTGGAAGCGATGGCCGATGATGCCCAGCTGCGCCGCAGCTTTTTCCAGGACATGCGGCTGATGCTTTACGGCGGCGCCGGCCTGCCGCAGCATGTCCATGACCAGCTGCAAGCCTTTGCCATCGCCGAGACCGGCCACCGCATCCACATGACCACCGGCTATGGCATGACCGAAACCGTAACCGGCTGCATGGTCATCCACTTCCCCACCGACAAGGTCGGCATCGGCCTCCCGGCCCCCGGCCTTGAGGTCAAGCTTGTGCCCCATGACGCTCGCTACGAGGTCCGCCTGCGCGGCCCCAATGTGATGAAGGGTTATCTGGACGAGCCGGAGAAGAACGCGCAAGTTTTTGATGAAGAAGGATATTACTGCACAGGCGACCTGGCGGTGTTCCATGAGCCGCAGCGCCCGGAAGCCGGCCTCGCCTTTGCCGGGCGGCTCGCCGAGGAGTTCAAGCTGGCCTCCGGCGCCTGGGTTTATGGCGGCCAGCTGCGCGAGGCGCTGCTCGCCGCGCTCGCTGACCATGTCAGCGAAGTCGTGCTGTGTGACGATAACCGGCCCTATCTGGCGCTACTCGCCTGGCCCAAGGCCGGCGCCACGCTGGCTGCCGTCTCCGAGGCGCTGCGCCGCTTCAATGCCGGCCAGCACGGCAGCGCCGCCACCATCCGCCGGGTGATGCTGCTCGCCAGCCCGCCCAGCGTCGATGCGCACGAGATTTCGGACAAGGGCAGCATCAACCGCCGCGCCGTGCTCGACCACAGGGGCGCCGATGTCGCACGCCTCTATGCCGATGCGCCCGATGGCGATATCGCAGACCTCCGGGGGGATTGACCAATGACCGTTGCCGAACTGCTGCTCACCAACGCGCTGGTGCTCGCCGCCAGCTTTTTCCTGCTCTGGCTGTTCATCCTCAAGGTCCGCGATCCCTCCGTCGTGGACAGCTTCTGGGCCATCGGCATGGTCATCATGGCCATCTCCAGCTTCCTGCTCACCGATGGAGACCCGCAGCGCAAGCTGCTGCTCACCGCCCTGTGCGCGCTCTGGGGCCTGCGCCTTGGCGGCTATCTGTTCTGGCGCTGGCGCTCGCATGGGGCTGACCGCCGCTATGTCAACATGATGGCCAAGGCCAAGGCGCAGCGCGGCTGGGATTTCCCCAAGGCCAGCGGGCTGCTGGTGTGCGCGGTGCAGGCGCCGCTGCTGCTCTTCGTCTGCCTGCCGGTGCAGCTCGGCCAGGTCGATGCCACTCCGCCGCTCGGCGCGCTGGCCGTTATTGGCACCATCGTCGCGCTCATCGGCATCAGCTTCGAGAGCATCGGCGATTGGCAGCTCACCCGCTTCAAGGCCAACCCAGCCAACGCCGGCAAGCTGATGTCCAGCGGCCTGTGGCGCTACACCCGCCACCCGAACTACTTCGGCGATGCTGCTACCTGGTGGGGCATCTTCCTGATCGCTGCTGAAACGAGCACTGGCCTCTGGGCCCTGCCGGCGCCGGCACTGCTGACCTGGATGCTGATGAAATGGTCCGGCGTGCCGACTGTCGAGCATCGCATGGGCAAGACCAAGCCCGGTTATGCCGATTATGTGCGGCGCACCTCGGGCTTTGTGCCCTGGTTTCCCAAGGCCTGACAGGGCCTGAACGCGCGGCGGCTAGCGCCGCAACCCTGCCGCCCGCGCATTCAGCCCTGCTACTGCCGCATCGAATTCGCGTTCCAGCGTCGCCGCAATCGCTGCCATCGGCTCCACGCCCGTCACCGCGTGCAGGCCTTGCCCGGCTGACCACACATCCTTCCAGCGCTTTTGCACGTCGCCGCCATAGTCCCGCGCCACCGGGCCGCCGGCAAGGTCATAGCCCGCCGCTGCCAGCGAGGGCTTGAGCCACGAGGCGGCAGTGCCGGTCACGGCGTTGCTGACCACCAGGTCCTCGATGCTGCACGCGGCCAGCATCGCCTTGTAGGCCGGGCTGGCGAGGCTCTCCTCGGCGGCGATGAAGCGCGTGCCCATATACACAAGGTCCGCACCCGCCGTGACAGCGCCGGCCACGCCCGCGCCATCGGCAATGCCGCCGCCCACGCACACCAGGCCGGGAAAGAACTGCCGAAGCGCCGCAATGAAGGCGAAGGGGGAGAGCTGGCCGGTATGCCCGCCGGCGCCGGCCGAGACGCACACCAGCCCGTCTGCCCCCGCCGCCGCTGCCTTGCGGCCCAGCGCCACGGTCGTCACATCCGCCATCACCAGCCCGCCATAGCTGTGCACCAGTTCGATCGCCGGCTTGGGGCTGCCGAGCGCGGTGATGACCAGCGGCGGCTTGTGTTTGGCGACGAGCGCCAGATCCTCGGCAAGCCGCGGGTTGCTGGAGTGCGTCACGAGGTTTGCCGCCCAAGGAGCATCCTCAGGGCCGACCGACGCGGAGATCTGCGTCATCCACGCATCCAGCTCCTCGGCGGTGCGGCAGTTGGGCGCCGGGAAGGAGCCGACCAGCCCCGCCTTGCACGCCGCAATCACCATCTCCGGCCCCGAGACGAGGAACATCGGCGCCGCCACCACCGGCAGCCGCAGCCGCGCCATGAAATCCCGCATCAGAGCCTCTCCACGATCATCGCGACACCGACGCCCTGTGCGCCACTGGCCACCACCAGCCCGAGCCGGCCATCCGCTTCATCCAGCGCATCGAGCAGCGCCGAGGTGAGGATGGCGCCAGTCGCGCCCATCGGATGCCCCTTGGCGATATGCCCGCCGCCAACATTCACCCGCTCCGGATCAACATCATAATCACGCAGGAACCGCGCGATGGTGACGGCAAAAGCCTCCATGAACTCGACGCGGTCAATGTCCCGCAGCGTCAGCCCGGTGCGCGCCAGCACGGCCTCCATTGCCGCCGTGCCTGCCGTGAGTGAATCCCGTGCATCGCCACCGCGCTCGGCAAAGGCCAGGATCCGCGCCCGCGGCCGGCCAGCGCCCTGCTCCGGGCCGATCAGCGCCAGCGCCGCGCCATCGGCAAGCGGCGGCGCATGGGCAAGGGTGTGGCGATGCGAGAACGGCCCATCGCCCACAATAGCGCGATACTCCGCTGCCAGGCCTGGAAAGGCCGGGGGCAGGGTGGCCAGCGCCTCGGCCGTGGTGCCGCGCACCGCTTCATCATGGCCAAGCCCGGCCACCGTGAGGCGTGAGGCCTGCAGGCCAGGCCGCGCCTCCGCTGCCACGGCGCGGGTTTGCGAGGTGAGCGCCACGGCATCGAGCGCGGCGCGAGTGATGCCGAGCCTTTCGGCGAGCAGGTCCGCCGCCAGCGCCACCGGGATGTAGCGCAGCTCGGGCGGCATGTCGGTGGCGGTGTAGTAACTCGCCCGGTCCGCCATGAATGGCACGCGGGAGAGCATCTCCACGCCGCCGGCGAGAACAAAGTCGCTCTGGCCCGCCATCACGGCCGCGGCGGCATGACCGATGGCGGAGAGCCCGCCGGCGCAGAAATTGTTGAGGCTGTGTGCCGCTGCCTCCGGGCGCAGGCCGGCCTTGAGCTTGGCGACCATGCCGATATGCCCGCCCTGCGCATCGACCTGGCCAACGCAGCTGAGCAGCAGCATCTCGGCAAGCCGCCGCGGCTCACGCCCACGCGCTTCCAGCCCATCTACCAGCGCCGCCACCAGTTCCTCGGGCATCAGCCCGGTCAGCCCGCCGCCCTTGCGGGCCTTGCCGCGCGGCGTGCGCACGGCATCGTGGATAAAGGCGCTCATGCGATGCTCTCCCGCTGCACTTCCGCGCTGGTTCCAAACCGCGCCCGCCACGGCGATGCCGGCTGATAGGCAAACAGCCCTGGCGGCGCGGCGATCACATCCGGAATCGCTGCCAGCGCCACTGCCACGGTGGCGTCGCTCAGCGCCCGGCTTGGCGGCGCGGCGGGGTCGCTCTCGCTGATGTCGAGTGTCATCGTCACATTCGGGCGGCCCTTGATGGCGATGGTCCAGTGGCCCGGCGCGGTGTCGCCATGCAGCGTGCGGTCCGCCGTCCACAGGATCGACATGGTGAGCTCGGTGCCATTGGCCATGTGCGCCGTCCAGCGCCACTCGGTTGCGGCCACATGGCCCTTCGCGATCGGTCCGGCGGCGATCACCATGTCTGCCGGGGCCAGCGTCAGGGCGTGCGCCGGCACAATCTCGCGCACCACCGTGCCCATGGCATGGGCGGAGAAGTGCAGCACCTCGCTGAACAGCCGGGTGTAAAGCTCGGCCAGCGGGCCCTTGCGGATGTCGCTCACCGCCGGGTCGCTGCCCAGCCCCATCAGGTCGAACACAAAGGCCGGCTGCGCCATGGCTGAGGCATCCACCGTCTCGCGCATGGTGATGCTCTCCAGCTCGGCGCACATCGCCGTGGCGCCCAGCGCCAGCCGCTCCACCACCATGCCGGGGGATACGCCGAGCCCGGCCAGCGTAACGCCGCCCTTGCGGGCCGCCGCCTCCAGCCGTCCCGCATAGGCCAGACCCTGCGCTGCCGGCCAGTGGAAGCCGGCGGTGGAAATGACATTCTTGCCCGATTCGAGCAGCCGCACCACGTCATCGGCAAGCGCCTCATAGGGCAAGGTGATGCGCGGCGTGTGGATGACGATATCGGCCGGCGTCGCCAGGATCTCGGCGATGTCATTGGTGGCGCGCACGCCGGTTTCGGGGCGCCGGGCGATCGTGCCGGCATCCAGCCCGGCCTTGGCGGCGCCATAGACGAACACCCCGGCCAGCGTGATGTCCGGTGCATCGATCAGCCGGCGCAGGCTGGTGCGCCCGAGCGCTCCGGTGGCCCATTGGATGGCGCGTATCATCTGGCTTTTGTCCCCAATTCGCCCGGCTCGCAGCTTGTCTAGCCGAGTGGGTCGCTTTATGAAAGTCACTAGACAGATGCATTTCAGGCGGCGCGGCGCAAAGCCTGCAAAAAATGCGCGAGGGGAGAGACGATGTTCCTGACCAGCCAGGCGCGGATTGCCGATCATGTCGCACGCGGCTGGTGGGACAACCGCAGCGTCGATGCGCTGTTCCAGCAGCAGGCGGCAGCGGGCGGCGAGGCGCTGGCGCTGGTCGATCCGCTCAATCGCGAAGTGCTGGATGGCCGCCCGCCCGAGCGGCTGAGCTGGGCCGGGCTGCGGGCCCGTGTCGAGTCCTGCGCTGCCGGGCTGCTGGCGGCGGGGCTGGCCAAGGATGATGTCATCGTCGTCCAGCTGCCCAACACGGTGGACGCCGTGATCGTGTTTCTCGCCGCGGCTCGCCTTGGCCTCATCATCAGCCCGGTGGTGATGCAATATCGCGGCCATGAGCTGGGTTACATTCTGGCGCAGACCGAGCCGCGCGCCTTCATCACCATCCCGCATTTTGCCGGGCATGATCACCTCGCCATGGCCGAGACGCTGGCCGCCGCCCAGCCGCGGATGCAGGTGTTGCCTGTGGCCAGCCTTGCCGGCGATCCGGCGACCGTTGCCCCCGCCATCGCCGCCGCGCCGACGCATGGCGGCGAGGTGCTGACCATCTGCTGGACGTCGGGCACCGAGAGCCGGCCCAAGGGCGTGCCGCGCGACCATAACCACTGGCTGCTGAACGCGCAGGTGGTGGCGGAGGCCAGTGGCATGCTGGCAGGCGATGTGCTGCTGAATCCCTTCCCGCTGGTCAACATCGGCTCCATCGGCGGGCTGGTGCTGCCCTGGCTGCACCTGCGCGGCCGGCTTGTGCTGCACCATCCGTTCGATCTCGGGCTGTTCCTCCGCCAGATTGCCGCCGAGCGCGTCACCTACACCATCGCGCCGCCGGCCGTGCTCACCGCGCTGCTCCAGCAGCCGGCGCTGCTCGGCGAGACGGACCTTTCCAGCCTGCGCGCCATTGGCTCCGGCTCGGCGCCGCTCTCGCCGTTCCTCATCCGTGGCTGGCAGGACAAGGGCATAGAGATCTGCAACATCTTCGGCTCCAACGAGGGCGCCTCGCTGTTCTCCAACGCCGCCGATGTGCCCGATCCGGAGGCCCGCGCCCGCTATTTCCCGCGCTATGGCGCCGCCGGGCTGCATTGGCCGGGCATCACCGGCAAGGTCGTGCAGTCCCGGTTGGTCGATCCGGAGACCGAGGCCGAGATCACCACGCCCGGCCAGCCCGGCGAGCTGCGGCTGGCCGGTGGCAACATCTTCTCGGGCTATTGGCGTGATGCTGCGCTCAACGCCCGCGCCTTTGATTCCAGCGGCTACTTCCGTACCGGAGACCTGTTCGAGATTGCCGGGGAGGGGGATCTGGCGCGCTTCTACCGTTTCGTCGGCCGCTCCAAGGAGATCATCATGCGCGGCGGCGTCAACATCTCGCCGGCCGAGCTTGATGATCTCATCATCGGCCAGCCGTTGATCGCCGAGGCGGCAACCGTGGGCATCCCCGATGCCGTGCTCGGCGAGCGCATTGCCGTGGCCGTGGTGCCAAGGCCGGGCGCCACGCCGACCATCGCGGACATTGCCGCCTGGCTGGAAGCCAAGGGCACAGCCATCTTCAAGCGCCCCGAGCGCCTGGTGATCCTCGACAAGCTGCCGCGCAACGCCATGAACAAGGTGGTGCGGGCGGAGCTGCGCGAAATGGTGCTGGCCAGGCTGGCGGAGTGAGCCGCCTCAGGCCGCCTGCAGGTCCTTGCGCTCGACAAAGTGTGAATGCGTGCCGCTCGAAATCTTGTGCGGCAGCGCGATCCGGCACACCGGGCCATCCTCGAAGCGCTTGCAATCGATAAGGATGCACTCTGAGGTGCCGGCGTTCTCATCGATGATGAAGCTGACGAGATAGCCGTCATCCTCGTCCACGGCGTTGATGCGCGGTGCGAACGGAGCTTCGCTGGCATAGCGGCCTTCCGGCAGGGTGAGCGCCCAGCTTTCGCCGGTTTCGAGGTCATGCTTCACAAAGCCGTTGAACAGGAACCAGCCGGGCTTGGTGGTGGTGCTGTAGGCATAGCGATAGGGCTGGCCGGCGTAACGCTGGTTGAACATGCCGAACTCCAGCACCCGGTCATCGAGCCGCTGCTCCACCGTCTCGCCGGTAGCGAGGTTGAAGCGCCAGCGGTGCAGCCTCGGCTGGAAGCTGTGCTCATCGACAAAGGCCATCAGATGCCCATAGCCATCCTCGTTGGGTAGCGGCTTGGGGGTCGGGTTTTCCTGGAAATAGCCGTCCATGATCACTTCGTCGCCCTGCTCATAGGCGTTCAGGAAGTGCAGGATATAGGTGGGCTTGGCCTCGAACCAGCGCACCTCGGAGGTGTCGCCATGGCGCGGAATGAGCGCAAAGCGGCTCGGCAGGTCCTTGTGCAGCCGCACCACATGCAGGTCCCGCTTCAGCAGTTCCTGGTCCCAGAACACCGGCAGATCGTTGAGAATCGACCAGTTTTCAGAAAAGCACATGTCATGCGGCAGGCGCGGCCCCGGCAGCGGCACCGGCACGTAATGCGCCAGCTTGCCGGCCGCATCGACAACGCCATAGTGCATGTAGGGGGCGTGGGTGGAATAGTTGAAGAACAGCAGTTCGCCGGTCCGCGTGTCCACCTTGGCGTGGGCGGAAATGCCGTCCAGCGGCACCCAGCCGGCCAGGCCGGCTTGTTCCAGCGTCTCGGGATCGAGCACATAGCCCTCGCCGCACTGGTAGAAGGTGGAGATGGCCTTGCCGGCATGGACGATGATGTCGGTGGAGCTGGAATCCTTCAGCCGGCCATGCGCGCCGAAGCCGGGGCGGGTGGAGACGCCGGGGCCATCCATCAGCCCGCCCCATAGCGAGGCATTGGCCTCCTGCTCGGCCTCGAAGCAGCGGGCGCGCACGAAGCGGTTGCGGTAGTTGGCCTTGCCGTCCTTGAAGTCGATCTGGTGGATCATGCCGTCGCCATCGAAGGGATGGTAGCGGCCGAGCGGCTGGTGCACCTGGTTCTCGGTGTTGCGCAGGTAGATGCCGTCGATGTCTCCGGGGATCTGCCCCTCGATGACGCTGAGGCCGATGGCGGTCAGCTCCTCATGCTGCGGCGTCCAGGCACCGTTGAGATAGGGGTGGTTGCTCGGTTGCAGGCTGGAGCGGATGCGGGGCAGCCGCTCGATGGTCGGGCCGTCCGGGGTCTGCAGGGCGGTGGCGGGGGGCGTCATGGGCATTCCTTGGTCGCAGCAGGCTTGTGATCGAAACCCTATGCCCGTTGGTTCGATTGTGCAACTTTGATGAGGGTCCGTTTGATAGCGGATTGACGAAAACAAATTCGCCCGCAACAATCGGTTGCATAAATATACTCAAAATTCCGGGGAGAGCGCGATGCAATGGGGAACTTCAGGCCGTCTCGCAGTGCTTGCCGTGCTGGCGCTGGCCGCTGCACCTTCTCTCGCCCAAAGCCCCACCGCCCCCGCAGCGCAGGAGAAAGCCGTGCAGAAAGACCCCAAGATCGCCGTTGTCGAGCAGATGATCGAGGCCTGGAACACCCGCAACTGGCCGCTGGTCGCCCAGCTTTTCGCCGAGGATGGCGTCCTGCACTCGATGATGATCGAGCCGGTGGTGGGCCGCGCCGCCATTGATGCGCGCATCTCCGCCATGGGCGCCGGCATCTCCGAGATCACGCTCAACATCCGCAACATCGGCCGCATCGGCACGGCGGTGTTCATAGAGCGCGTCGATAGCTTCACCTACAAGGGCCACAAGGGCGAGGTGCCGGTGGTCGGCGTGCTCGAAGTGGAGGATGGCAAGGTGAAGGAGTGGCGCGAATATTATGACCGCGCCGAGCTGGTGGCGGCGATGGGTCTCTCACAGGATTTCCACAAGCCGGCGGCGGCGGAATAGCAGTTCGGCGCGCTGCGGCACCAGCGGACTCGACCCGCCCCCGCTCGCCGCGCTATGCGGAGGCGGAGAATGACTGACCAGAAGCTTATCCGCACCTGCTCGATCTGGCGTGCCCTTGAAATCGTTGGGGACACGCCGACCCTGCTGATTCTCGAAGCTGCGTGGCTTGGCGCCCGCCGCTTCGATGACTTCTGGCGCGAGACGCGGCTGCTCAAGGCGCTGCTCAGTGATCGCCTCAAGCGGCTCGTCGAGGCCAATGTGCTGGAAAAGCAGCTCTACAGCACCAGCCCGCCGCGCTACCTCTATCGCCAGACCGAGAAGGGCCGGGACCTTTACTGGGTGGCGCTCTCTCTGCTGCAGTGGGAGAAAGATTGGGGCAGCAAGGACGGCCAGAGCCGCAGCGTCACGCTCACCCACAAGCCCTGCGGCCATGAATTCGTGCCGACTCCGGCCTGCAACCATTGCGACGGCCCGGTGGACGCCACGCGCGTCGATTGGCAGCAGGGGCCGGGCGTCGGCTGGATGGTGCCGCAATACAGCCGCCGCCGGCAGCTGCGCGAGAGCAGCGGCGAGGGCAGCCAGCTCTTTCAGGAGGCCGCGCAGCTGATGGGGGACCGCTGGGCCAGCCTCATCATGCGGTCGATCTTCACCGGCATCCGCACCTTTGACGAGATCCGCGCCGATACCGCCATTGCCACCAACATCCTCTCCGAGCGGCTGCAATGGCTGATCGGCATCGGCGTCATCCGCCAGCATCAATACGCCAGCGGGCCGACGCGCCACGAGTATCGGCTGACCCGCAAGGGCGTCTCCTATTATCCGGCGCTGCTCTTCCTGATGGCCTGGGGAGACAAATATTATGTTTCGCCGGAAGGCCCGCCGCTGCTGCTCACCCACAAGGATTGCGGCCAGTCGCTCTCGCCCGTGATGGTCTGCTCGCACTGCCGGGTGCCGCTCGCCGCCACCGATGTGGCGTTCGCCTTCACCGATGCCGCGCCGCCAGCCGAGGCATCATTGGCGGCTGCGGTTTAAACTTTCATACGCATACTGACTTGGCTAGGCTGGCGCCATGACGCAAGCCTCTCCTCCTTCCGAACCCGGTCGCGTCGTTCTTGTTACCGGTGCCGGCAAGGGGCTGGGCGCGGCCTTTGCCCAGGCCTGGGCAGCCCGCGGCGCGCGTCTGCTGGTCAACAATCGCCACAGCGGCACCGGCCCGGCCTCTGCCGAAATGCTGGCCGCCAGCCTGCGGGCGCTGGGCTGCGAGGCGATCGCTGACACGCACAGCGTCGAGGCGCCGGGCGCTGCCGAGGCCATGGTCGCCGCCGCTGCCACAGCCTTTGGCGGGGTGGATGCGCTCATCCTCAATGCCGGCATCACCGGGCAGATCGCCAAGGTCGGCGCGCTCACCGAGGCGGATCTTCGCCAGGTGCTGGAGATCAATTTCTTCGCCAATGCCGCGCTCGTCACCGCCGCGTTGCCGCTGCTGCGCGCCGGGCGTTCGCCGCGCATCCTGTTCATCTCCTCCACCGCCGGGCTGCATGGCCTGAAAGGCCGTCCGGCCTATGCTGCCGCCAAGGGCGCGCTCAACGGCTATGCGCTCAGCCTTGCCGATGAGCTTCGCCGTGACGGCATCGGCGTCAACATCCTCGCGCCCTATGCCGCCACGCCTATGACCTCCGGCAGCGGCGTCGCCAGCGCCCAGGGGCCGGCTGCCGATCCGCTGATGGACCCGGCGGAGGCCGCGCCCGCCGCTGTCTGGCTGAGCAGCGCGGCCTGCACCGCCACCGGCGAGATCTGGGTTGCCGGCGCCGGGCGGTTCCGCCGCGCCCAGATGCTCGAATCGCGCGGCCTCGGCCAGCGCCACGCCACGCCGGAATGGCTCGGCGAGCACGCCGCCGAACTCGCCGACATGGCCGGCGCCCGCGCTTTTGCCGGCGCAGAAAAAGCCTTTGCCGATCTCTACGCCGATGCCCGGGAGGCCCCATGCCCAGATTGACCATCGAGCAGCTGCTCGACCGCCGCGAGATCGAGGATGTCATCATCAGCTACGCGCGCGGCGCCGATCGCGGTGATGCGGACCTCATCGCGGCGGCCTATCACCCCGATGCCATCGAGGACCATGGCGGCACCTTCCTCGGCCCGGCGTCCGATTATGTGGCGATGCTGCGCAAGGTGCTGCCCGGCGCGCCGCGCATGTCCCACATCGTCACCAATGTCAGCATCGCGCTTGAAGGCGACCATGCCGCCAGCGAGGCCTATTTCCTCACCTTTTCGCGCCGCGACACCGGCCCCGAGCCGTTCGACAGCCTGACCATGGCGCGGCTGATGGACCGCTGGGAGCGCCGCGACGGTGCCTGGAAGATCGCACATCGCCGCGTCGCCTGGGAGTGGAACCACGAGATGCCGCTCAATGAAAGCTGGGGCCGCGGCCAGATTGCGCCGGACCCATCAAAATTGGTGCGCGGCCAGAAGAAGCCGGACGATATTCTCTACGGCGATTGGCTGAAAAAGCAGGGGAGTGACGCATGATCATCAAGGATAGCACCGCGCTGGTCACCGGCGGCAATCGGGGCATCGGCGAGGGCTTTGTCGAGGAGCTGCTCGATCAGGGTGCAGCGCGCGTCTATATCGGCGCGCGCTCGCTGGCCGATGCCGAAGCCGCGGCGGCGCGCGATCCGCGGCTGGTCGGCATCAAGCTCGATGTGACGAGCGATGCCGATGTTGCGGCGGCGGCGGCACGCTGCACCGATGTGTCCCTGCTCATCAACAACGCCGGGGCCTTTGCCATGCAGACGCTGCTCGGGGCCGAAAGCCTTGAGGCGCTGCGCAGTGAAATCGAGACCAATTACATCGGCATGGTCCGCATGGTGCGGGCCTTCGCGCCCATCCTGAAGGCCAATGGCGGCGGCGCTGTCGTCAATGTGCTCTCCGCCGGTGGCATTGTCGCGGTGCCGGGCATGGGCGGTTATTCCCCCTCCAAGTTCGCCGCCCGCGCTGCCTCGGATTGCCTGCGCGCCGAGCTGGCACCGCAGGGCACGCATGTTGCAGCGCTCATCGTCGGCTCGGTGGATACGCGGATGGCAGCGCATGTCACCCATGTCGCCAAGTCCGCACCGCGCGATATCGGCCGGGCCGGCCTGCTGGCAGCCCGCCACAACATCCCCGAGCATGATACCGATGCCCATGCCATCGGCGTCCGCGCCCATCTGGCGCGTGATCCTGCCGGCCTTGCCGCCGCGATGGCCAAGGCCGTCCAGCCCGGCACAGGAGCCTGACAGATGCACAAGCGCTACGCCAACACGCTCGAAACCCTGCTCGCCAAGCAGGATATTGCCGATTGCCTCGCCCGCTATGCCCGCGGCGTTGACCGGACCGACGCCGAGATGCTGCACAGCTGCTATTTCGATGACAGTATCGAGGAACATGGCAGCAGCTTTTCCGGGCTGGCGCGGGACTATATCGAAGGCGCCATCCAGCGCCTCGCCAGTGCCGGCGTGATGGGCCACTACCTCTGCCAGAGCCTGTGCGAGATCGAAGGCGACGTGGCCCATGTGGAGAGCTACCTGCTCACCTTCGCCCGCTTCGGCGCGGCAGAAGAGCCGTGGGACACCTTCACCGGCGGCCGCATTGTCGATCGCTTCGAGCGGCGCGAACTGCCCGGCGGCCCGGAATGGCGGATCGCCCATCGCAAGGTGGCGTTTGACTGGAACCACGACATCGCGGCCAGCGAAACCTGGTGCCGGGGGATGTTCGACCCGGAAGATCCGCGCATGGTCATGGGCCGCCGTGGCAGCGGGGATTTGAGCTACAGCCGCTTCTAGCCGGGGCGTTTGCCCAACGAAAAAACGGGCGGGGTTTCCACCCCCGCCCGCAGTCGTTCTCCCGGGTCGCAAGGGGGGAGTCTAGAACTTCACGCCGAGCTCCACGCCATAGGTGCGCGGTGCGCCAAGGCGGGAAACTTCGTCGCCGAAGAAGGCGATGATGTTGGTGCGATAGGTCGTGTTGGTCAGGTTGCGCGCCCAAGCCGAGAGCGTCCAGCGGCCCTCGTTGGGCGTGATCGAGACGCGGGCGTTGAGCAGGCCATAGTCCTTCTCGAACTGGGCATTGTCCGGCGCCCAGAACAGCTTGCCCTGGTGGCTGTAGCTGACATTGATGTTCAGCCCGTCCTTCCAGTTACCGATATCGGTGTGGATGTTGCCACCCACGTTGAACTGATATTTCGGCGTGCGCTGCAGGAAGTTGCCGCTGGAATCCCGGCCGAGCGAATCGATGAAATCGACATATTCGGTATCGAGGAAGGTCGCCCCGGCGTTGAGGTTGAGCCAGCGCGTTGCCGCCACCTGCGCCTCCAGCTCGATGCCCTTGATCTTGGCGTCGGCGGCATTGTCGGTGATGTTGCACAGGCAATCGGCGTTGGTCTGCGTCACCTGCAGGTTCTTGTAGCGCATCGAGAAGGCGGCGATGTTGAGCTGGGCGCGCCGGTCGAACAGCTCGATCTTGGCACCCACCTCGATGTTTTCCACCGTCTCCGGGTCATAGCCGGCGCGGGCGGCCGCGGCGTTCGCCGGGTCATCCTCGAAGCCGCCGCCCTTGTAGCCCTTGGAGAAGGTTGCATAGAACAGCATGTCGTCATTGGGCTTGAACTCGGCGGTCACCTGCGGGGTGAACTCGTCCCAGGTCTGGCCATAGTCGGTGGTGAAGCCGGTGCCCTCGGCAAAGCTGCCGGCCAGCGGCGTCAGCGCCACGGTATCGTTGGGGAAGAACTTGTCGCCAGTCTCCACGGCAAGGCCGGTGACAGTGCCGTTCTTCTTGTCGTTGGAGTAGCGCACGCCGGCCACGACGCGCAGCATGTCGTTGAAGCGATAGCCCAGCTCGCCGAAGATGGCATAGGAGCGGTTGGTCGCCTCGTTGTTCCACTGGCTTTCGCCGGAGAGCGTCGGGCTGCCCACCGGGTTCTCGGCCCAGAAGCGATCGATCTTCTTCACCTTGTCGCGCTGGAAATAGGCACCGACAATCCAGTCCAGCCCGCTCTCGCCGCGCTTGGAGACGATGCGGACTTCCTGGCTGAACTGCTTGATGTCCTCCCGCTCGTTCACCGGGAAGGTGAACAGCAGCGGCGAGATCACGCCATAGCCATTGTCCGGGCCGATGCCGGTCTGGTCGTAGACGTTATAGGCATCGCCGCTGCGATAGCCGGTGATCGAGCTGATCGTCGCCACCTCGCCAAGGTCCTGGTCCATGCGCAGCGAGATGCCATAGGCCTCGCGCTCGAGCTGCTGCGGCGTGGCGTTGGCATCGCCCTTGTATTGCGGAAACTCGGGCAGGCTCTCGCGGATGCTCAGCGGCCGGCCGAGAATGGTGCCGATGGCGCGCCGTGCCGCGCTCCATGGGCCGGAGCCGGCGGCCGGGCCATCGATGGCGACAGAGTGGAAGCCGTTGGACTTGTCCTTGGTGTAGTCCACCACCAGCCGGGCCTGGAAGCCGCTGTCCGCCGGGCGGAACAGCAGCTGCCCGCGCGCCTGGAAGCTGTCGACATTGTCGAGATCGACATCGTGGAGGATGTCCTGGTTGAAGCCGTCGCGGTTGCGCGCCTGGAAGGAGATGCGGGCCGCCAGCGAGTCCGAGAGCGCGCCGGTAAAGTGCCCGCGCACCAGCTTCTCGTCATAATTGCCATAGGAGACGGTGATCGCGCCGCCGGTATCGAAGCTCGGTGCTGCCGAGATGATGCTGATGGCGCCGCCGACGACGTTGCGGCCGAGCAGCACGCCCTGCGGGCCGCGCACCACTTCCACGCGCTCGATGTCGTAGAGGTCGAAGTTGAACAGCCCCGAGCGGCCGACATAAACATCATCGGCAAAGATGCCGATCGACTGGTCGGCCGAGGGCGAATCCAGCCGGGTGTTGGTGATGCCGCGGATGTTGAACTCCTGGTCCAGCGGCGAGAGCGCCGTGAACGACAGCGAGGTGGCGCTGCCGGCCAGATCTTCAAAGCTCAGCACCCGGTTGGCGGTGATCGCCTCGGCGGAAAAGGCCGAGATCGCCAGCGCCGTATCCTGCACGGTCGACTCGCGGCGCTGCGCCGTCACCACGATCTCGCTGAGCTGCGGGCTGCTGTCCGCATCCTGTGCCAGCACGGGTGCGGCTGTGCCGGCGAGCGCCAGCGCCAGAACGGAAAACGATACCTGCCTTGAAAGTCGCATCTGCGCTGCCTCCCCATGTTGCGCCCCGGATCGCCCGTCATGGGTCGCCCGCTGGTCATTAACAGCTGCATGGTGCGTGAGTGGGTTTGGCAATGCAAGCTGGAAAATGTCGAGACTGGAGGCAGATTATGGGCGTGGCCTGCAAGCCACAGCAGATTGCGCATTCAAACCATCGTCGCGGGCGAGGCGCGCAAAGGCGCTCCCCCTGTCATCCCGGCGTTTACCGGGATGACAGGGGTTGTGCTCTCGCGTGCTTGGGGGCCTCAGCCCAGGCGGGCCAGCGCTGCGCCCAGCCGCTCGGCCTCGGCGCTGCGCGCCTGATGGTCGGCGCGCGCCTTCTCCACCGCTTCCGGCTTGGCCTTTTCCACAAAGCCCGGCGAGTTCAGCCGTCCGGCCAGTGCATCGCGCTCCTTGGCGGCGGCAGCCATGGCCTTCTCCAGCCGGGCCCTCTCGGCATCAAGGTCGATCACGCCTTCCAGCGGCAGCGCATAGGTCGCGCCGGCATGGACGAGCTGCAAGCGCCCGCCGCTCGGCGCAGTGGTCGCCGGCACGATCCGCGCCAGCCGCTCCAATGCCGAGGCGTTGCCTGCCAGCCGCGCCTGGGTGGCGGCATCGGCGCCCTCCACCACATAGCCCAGCTTGGCGCCGGGCGGCACGTTCAGCTCGGTCCGCGCCGAACGCACCTCGCTCACCAGCCCGATCAGCCACTCGATATCGGCGCTCGCCGCAGCATCGGCAGGCAGCGCATCGGCCACCGGCCAGCGGGCCAGCACCAGGTCCGCATCGCGCGCGCCCAGCTTATGCCACAGCTCCTCGGTGAGGAACGGCATGACCGGGTGGAGCATGACGAGAATCTGGTCGAGCGCCCAGCCGGTCACGGCGCGGGTTTCGGCCGCCACGGCAGCGTCCGCGCCTTCGGCCAGCAGCGGCTTGGTCAGCTCCAGGTACCAATCGCAGAAGCGGTTCCACACGAACTGGTAGATCGTCTCGGCATAGCCATCGAAGCGATAGGCCGCCACGGCGCCATCCAGCGCGCGGGCACAGGCCGCCACTTCGCCGATGATCCAGCGGTTGACGGCATGGCTCGCCGCCGGCGGGGTGGGGGAAGTGGAGGCGGCAATACCGTTCGATTGGCAGAAGCGCGCGGCATTCCACAGCTTGGTGGCGAAGTTGCGATAGCCCTCCACGCGCTTTTCATCGAGCTTGATGTCGCGGCCCTGCGTCTCCATCGCGGTGAGCGTGAAGCGCAGCGCATCGGCGCCATAGCGATCGATCAGCACCAGCGGATCAACCGTATTGCCCTTGGATTTGGACATTTTGCTGCCGTCTTTTAACACCATGCCCTGGGTGAGCAGTTTTTTGAAAGGTTCGTCGTTAACGAGTAAACCTTCATCGCGCAGCAGTTTGTTGAAAAAGCGCGAATACAAAAGATGCAGAATGGCATGCTCGATACCGCCGATATACTGGTCAACAGGCAGCCAGTAATTGGCGTTTTCATCCAGCATCTTGTCGGCTTTAGGGCTGGCAAAACGGGCAAAATACCAGGAGGATTCCATGAAGGTGTCAAACGTATCCGTTTCCCTTCGCCCGTCTTTGCCGCATTTAGGGCAGGCCGCATGCGAAAAAGTCGGATGAGCAACCAGAGGCGACTGTGAGCCATCCAGCACGACATCTCTTGGCAGTTCGACAGGTAAATCTTTTTCCGGCACAGGAACAACACCGCAATCATCGCAGTAAATTACCGGAATCGGCGCGCCCCAATAACGCTGTCTTGACACGCCCCAATCCCGCAGGCGGAAATTGGTTTTACGCTGGCCTTTGTTTTCCGATTCCAGTTTTTTAGCAATGGCCGAAAAAGCGTCTTGAGACGTCAGGCCGTCGAATTCGCCGGAATTGTTTAGAATGCCTTTGTCTGTAAATGCATGGTCGTTGATGTCATCAGGACTTCCGTCTTTGGCAAAAATAACTTGTTTTAGCGGAATGCCGTATTTATGAGCAAATTCGAAATCGCGTTGATCATGGGCCGGTACGGCCATGACGGCACCGGTGCCGTATCCCATCAATACAAAGTTGGCAATCCAGACCGGCACTTGCTCGCCGGTTATGGGGTGTGTCGCTTTAATGCCCGAATCAACCCCGCGTTTTTCCATGGTTTCCATCGNNAGAAGAAGATGATGTCAAAGCCCGTTACCAGCACATCGCCGGGGTAATGCCGCGCCAGGTCCGTGGTGTTCTCCGGCCAGCCCAGCGTGCCGAACGGCCACAGCGCCGAGGAGAACCAGGTGTCGAGCACATCCTCGTCGCGGCTCAGCGCCACGCCGGCTCCGGCCAGCGCCTGCGCCTCGGCCTCCGTCTCGGCCACGAACACCGCGCCCTCGGGCGTGTACCACGCCGGAATCCGGTGGCCCCACCAGAGCTGCCGGGAGACGCACCAGGGCTGGATGTTCTCCATCCAGTTGAAGTAGGTCTTTTCCCAGGTCTTGGGCACGAACTGGGTCTTGCCGTCCTGCACCGCCGCCAGCGCCGGCTTGGCCAGCTCGCCGGCGTTCACATACCATTGGTCGGTCAGCCATGGCTCCACCACCACGCCCGAGCGGTCGCCATAGGGCATCTGGATGGTCTTGGCCTCGATCAGCTCGATCAGCCCGAGCGCCTCAAGGTCCGCCACCACCTTCTTGCGCGCCTCGAAGCGGTCCAGCCCGACATAATCGGCCGGAATCCCCTCGGCGGCACAGATCCGCGCATCGGCATCGAGCACATTGATCATCGGCAGCCCCTGCCGCTTGCCGACTTCGAAATCGTTGAAATCATGCGCCGGGGTGATCTTCACGGCGCCGGAGCCCAGCTCGGGGTCGGCATGTTCATCCGCCACGATCGGGATGCGGCGGCCGGTGATCGGCAGCGTCACGAACTTGCCGATAACGCTGGCATAGCGCTCGTCGGCGCCGTTCACGGCCACGGCGGTGTCGCCCAGCATCGTCTCCGGGCGGGTGGTCGCCACGATGATATGGTCCCGGCCATCGGCCAGCGTCACGCCATCGGCGAGCGGGTAGCGGATATGGGTGAAGGTGCCGGCCACTTCGCGCGTCTCGACCTCAAGGTCCGAGATCGCGGTCTTCAGCTTCGGGTCCCAGTTCACCAGCCGCTTGTCTCGATACAGCAGCCCCTCGCGGAACAGCTTCACGAACACCTTGGTGACAGCGGTGTTGAAGCCTTCATCCATGGTGAAGCGCTCGTTGCTCCAGTCACAGCTGGCGCCCAGCCGGCGCAGCTGGCCGGTGATGGTGCCGCCGCTCTCGGCCTTCCATTCCCACACCTTGGCGACAAACGCCTCGCGGCCCATCGCCTGGCGGGTCAGCCCCTGCTCGGCGAGCTGGCGTTCCACCACCATCTGCGTGGCGATGCCGGCATGGTCCGTGCCCACCACCCAGCGCGCATCGCGGCCGAGCAGGCGATGGTAGCGGATCAGCATGTCCTGCAGCGTATTGTCGAGCGCATGGCCGATGTGCAGCGAGCCCGTCACGTTCGGCGGCGGAATGATGATGGTATAGGGCTTGGCCTCGGGCCGCGCCGGGCGAAAGGCGCCGGTGCTTTCCCAATGCTGATACCAGCGTTGCTCGAATTCGCCGGGCGAAAAGGTCTTGTCGATAAGGCTCATGCCCGGCGTGTTACCCGTCATGCCCCATTCGGGCAACGGGGGGCCGTATCAGCCGCGCCCGGAAAGCCGCTTGATCTCGGCTTGGGTGGCACGCTCGACGATCTCGGGAAGCCGCTCATCGAGCCACTGCTTGAGCATCGGCTCCAGCATCTGTCGCATCAGCGCTTCCAGCGTCATTGCCGGCACGACCATGGCGCCAGCGTCCAGCTCTGCTGCCTCGGCCTTCACCGCCTTGGGGGCCTTTGCCGGCTGCTTCTCGGGCTTTGGCTCGGCCTCCGCCGTCACCCGGGCGCGGATCGAATCCAGAATCGCGTCGATGGTCGGAGGAAGGTCGCTCATGCCCGGATACTAGGGTTGTTGCGGCCCGATGACCAGAGACCTGCTGGCCCGCGCCGCATCGGGCAACGGCAGCGGATCGGGGTTTTCGTCGCCGGCGTCGCTCCACTTGTGGCGAACGCGCTTGGCATTGGCCTCCGGATCATAGGCCTGCACCGGCGCGCCCAGCGCCACAGCTTCCGCCCCGCCGGCCGCGGCCAGCAGCGCAAAGCCCGCCACCTGCTCATCGCGCTCGGCGGTGGCGAGGTTGACCTGCGCGTTGAGCAGTTCCTGCTGGGCGTTGAGCAGCTCGATGATGGTGCGGGTGCCGACCTGGTTCTCCTGCGTCACGCCCTCGGCGGCCAGCGCATTGGCTTCCACAGCCACCTTGGAGGCCTCGATCACGGCGCGGGCGGCGCGCAGCTGGTTGAAGCTGTTGACGACATTTTCCTGCGTGGCGCGGGCCACGGTGGTGATGGTCTCCATCAGTTGGCCACGCCGGGCCTGCGCCTGCCGCGTCTGCGAGCCGACCGTGCCGGCCTGATAGAGCGGAATGGTGCCGGTGACGATGGCATCCTGCGTCACGAACTGGCCCTGCCGCACAAAGCTGGCACCGCCGCCGCCGCCTTCAAAGCGCAGGAACGAGGCGCGCAGCTCGGCGGTCACGCTCGGCAGCCGGCGCTTCTGGATGTCCTTCACGTCATAGCGGGCGGCAGCTTCATCAAAGCGCGCCGCGATCAGCGCGGGGTTGTTGGCTTCCGCAATGTCCACGGCCTGGCCCTCGGTGCCCGGCAGCGGCGGCAGCGCCGGCAGCGGCTCCAGCACCTCGGGCGTCTCGCCAACGACGCGGGTAAAGGCCTGGCGCGCGGCGGCAAGCTGGTTGCCGGCCACCACGAGGTTGGAGCGGGCCACGGCCAGCCGCGCCTGGGATTGCGCTACATCGGTGCGTGTCAGGTCCCCCACTTCAAAGCGATCGGAGGAGGCCTGCAGTTCGCGCTGCAGCACCTTCACCTGGCTCTCGTTGAGCTCCACCACCTTCTGGAAGCGCAGCACATCGGCATAGGCCGTCACCACGCCGAGCACGATCTGGTTCTCGGTGGCGCGCAGCCGGGCGCGGGCGGCGAGGATGCGCGCTTCCGCTGCCGATACCGCGTTGCGCACCCGCCCGCCCTGGTAGAGGGACTGGGTGATCGAGCCGCCGAGCGTATAGGTGCGGCCGTTGTCGCTGAAGCCATCAAGCCCGGCCTGATCGAAGTTGGCCCGCGCGCCCACCGTTGGCCGGCCCAGCGCCAGTGCCTGCGGCACCGCCTCATCGGCCTGGCGCACCACGGCGCGCTGCGCGGCCAGCTCGGGGTTCTGGGCATAGGCCCGGGCGATGGCATCGGCGAGCGATTCGGCCTGCACCGGAGCAGCGACAATCGCCGTGGCAGCAAGCAGGAGCAGGGAACGCAAGGTCATCACAGGGGCAACTTTCGATGGTCAGCAGGGCAGGTCATCAACTTCAGAACGCGAATTCCTTGGGGCGTGCAAAGCCCGGCAGCGGCCGCGCGGCCACTTCCAGAAAGCCCATGCCGGCGATGCGCCCGGCAAGCAGCGGCCCGGCACAGGCCCGGCCAACACCGCCCTGGCGCACCACGGCTGCGGCGCGCCCGCCCGGCGCCAGCTGCGCCGCCAGGCTGTCCGGAATCGCCTCGATGGCGCCCTCGAACAAGATCACGTCATAAGGCGCCTGCGCCGGGCAGCCATCGGCAAGCGCGCCCTCCACTACGCTCACCCCCGGCAAATCCCCCGCAGCGGCCTTCGCCATGGCGGCCAGCGCCGGATCGCTCTCCACCGCCGTGACGCGCGCGCCAAGCGCCGCCGCCACCGCTGCCGAATAGCCGGTGGCTGCGCCGATGATGAGCAGGCGCTCGCCGGCCTGCAATTCCACATGCTGGAGCAGCAGCCCCAGCACCAGCGGCTCGAGCAGGAAACGGCCGGTCGCCACTTCCAGCGCGGCATCGGCATAGGCCAGGCCAGCCAGCGCCGGCGGCACGAATCGCTCGCGTGACACGGCATGGAAAGCTGCCACCACGGTCTCGTCATTCACACCCACGGTGCGCAGCTGGCTGTCCACCATGGTCTGGCGAAGCGCGGCAAAATGGGCATCAGAGGTCATGACAGCATCCACGACAGGGTTCCTGGAACATTGAGTGTTTGATAGGATTAATACAGCAGAGTCGCAATCAAAATTGGCGTCCGCCATATCCGTCTAACCGTCAAGGTTGCCCTCGCCAAGCTCCATCGCTAAGGAAGCCCGGCGCGCGCGGCCCGATGGCGGAGTGGTGACGTAACGGACTGCAAATCCGTGCACCCGGGTTCGATTCCCGGTCGGGCCTCCACGCGCAACGCTGGCCATCATGATGGCCGGCAGAATCGCCATGGTTCAGGGGTTTTCCCGGACATGCGCCTCGAGCTCGTCAAAGAACCGCTCGAGATTGTGCAACACGTTCACCTTGAACTCGTAATTCACCTCGGGCGAGTTCGATTCGATGATCGGCGAGGCATCGACCTTCTCGGCATAAGCCGTCGCCACTGTCTTGATATAGTCGGGTGTCAGCTTGATCTCGCCCATCTTGTCGAGAATCCGCAGCTGCACGATCATGATCTGCCGCACGAGAATCTCGATGGCGGTGATCCGCGCCACCGCCGCCACTGCATCGAGCTCGACAGATTCGTTCTCGTCCACGCCGCAGAGTGTACGCCTGTGCGGCGGCGCGGTCACCCCGTGCTTCCACGACCATGCCGGCGAATCCGGGATGACAGCCCCCGCCCGGATGCGGCATGACCCTGCGATGGCCCTTCGCACCCTTACCGCCCGTATCGAACGCTTCCCCGTGCGCGGCAGCTTCATCATTGCCCGCGGCGCCAAGACGCATGTCGATGTCGTGGTCGCCGAAGTTTCGGACGGCAGCTTCACCGGGCGCGGCGAAGCGACGGCGATCTATTATCGCGGCGAGACGGCAGAGACTGTTGCCGCCGCCATCGCCGCCCAGGCCGATGCCATCGCTGCCGGCGCCAGTCGTGCCGAGTTGCTCGGTCTGATGCCGGCCGGCGCTGCCCGCAATGCGCTGGATGCCGCCTTGTGGGACCTGGAGGCGAAGCAGACCGGCGTTCGCGTCTGGCAGCGGCTCGGGCTGCCGCAGCCGCGGCCGATGCTCACCGCCTATACCATCAGCCTTGCGGACCCGGCGACCATGGCGGCGGCGGCCGGCGTGGCGCGCGGGCGCGAGCTGCTCAAGATCAAGCTGGGCGGGGAGGGCGGGCCGCTGGCCGATATCGAGCGCGCCCGTGCCGTGCGCGCCGCCGCGCCCGATGCGCGGCTGATCATCGATGCCAACGAGGCCTGGGGCGGCACCGATATCGCCCGCACGGCGGCGGCGCTGGCGACGCTCGATGTCGAGCTGATCGAGCAGCCGGTGCCGGCGGGGCAGGACCATCTGCTCGATGGCGTGCGCAGCGCCGTGCCGCTGGCGGCGGACGAGAGCTGCCATGATCGCGCCAGCCTCGATGCGATCATCGGCCGCTACAGCCATATCAACATCAAGCTCGACAAGGCCGGCGGGCTGACAGAGGCGCACGCGCTGGCCCATGCGGCGCGCACCCGCGGGCTCGGCATCATGACCGGCTGCATGCTGTGCACCTCGCTGGCCATCGCCCCGGCCTTCTATGTGGCGATGCAGGGTGAATATGCCGATCTCGACGGGCCGTTGCTGATCGAGGACCGGCCGCAGGGCCTGCGCTTCGAACATTCGGACGTCTGGCCGCCGGAGCCCGCGCTCTGGGGGTGAACAGCCTCTTCCCCAAATCCGCGCCCGGGGCCTATAGTCCGCCATGGCCACCCGCCCCGATACCATTCCCAACCGCCGCGCCATCATAGACAGGCGCGCGCTGGCCGATGTGATGAACGAACGGCTTGTGGCGGCCGACAATTTCGCCGCCCGCCGCGCCGTGCTTGCCGAAACGCTGCAGGCAGCGCTTGCCGCCGGCCGTGCCGAGCTGAAGCGCCGCCTGGCCGAAAACCCCGCCAAGGGCCTTGAGCTGGCCGGGGCCCAGGCCTTTCTCGTCGATCAGCTGCTGCGGCTGCTGTATGATGCCACCGTCACCAGCCTTTACCCCGCCACCAACCGCACCGCCTCGGAGCGGCTCGTGCTGGTCGCTGTCGGTGGTTATGGCCGTGGCCAGATGGCGCCGTTCTCGGATATCGATCTGCTGTTCCTGACGCCCTACAAGCAGACCGCCTGGGGCGAGCAGGTCATCGAGACGATGCTCTACCTGCTGTGGGATCTGGGCCTGAAGGTGGGCCACGCCACCCGCTCCCTCGATGATATGGTGCGCATGGCCAAGGCCGATGTCACCATCCGCACCTCGCTGCTCGAAACCCGCTTCGTCTGGGGGGACCAGCCGCTCTACGAGGAGGCGCTGGTGCGCTTCCGCCGCGAAGTGGTTGCCGGCACCGCCCGCGAGTTCATCGCCCAGAAGCTGGCCGAGCGCGATGAGCGCCACATCCGCATGGGGGACAGCCGCTATGTGGTGGAGCCCAACCTCAAGGAGGGCAAGGGTGGCCTGCGGGATCTGCACACGCTGTTCTGGATCGGCAAATATGCCTGGCAGGTCGAATCCGCCGCCGAGCTGGTGGACAAGGGCCTGCTCACCGCCGCCGAGCTGCGCCAGTTTCGCCGGGCCGAGAGCTTCCTCTGGGCCGTGCGGATCAACCTGCACGATATCGCCGGCCGCGCCGAGGAGCGGCTGACCTTCGATGTGCAGCGCGAGCTGGCTACCCGGCTGCGCTATGCCGAGCGCGGCGGCATGTCGGCTGTCGAGCGCTTTATGCGGCACTATTTCCTGATGGTGCGCACCGTGGGCGACCTCACCGGGCTGTTCCTGGCCCAGATCGACGAGAGCTTTGCCCGCGCCAGCTGGCTGCCCAGCATCACCCGCCGCCCGGCCAAGCTGCACGGCTTCACGCTGCGGCGCGGCCAGATCGGCGTGCCGTCGGATGATTTTTTCCGTGCCGAGCCGGTGCGGCTGATCGAGATGTTCGCGCTGGCGGACAAGCACAAGCTGCCGATCCACCCGGAGGCCATGCGCCAGGCCGCGCGCGATGCCGGCCTCATCGATGAGCAGGTGCGGCGGGACAAGGCGGCCAACGCCTTCTTCCTCGATGTGCTGACCTCCCGCCACGATCCGGAGAGCGTGCTGCGCTGGATGAACGAGGCCGGCGTCTTTGGCCGCTTCGTGCCGGATTTTGGCCGTGTCGTGGCGCAGATGCAGTACGACATGTACCATCACTATACCGTTGATGAGCACACCATCCGCGCCATCGGGCTGGTGGCGCGGATCGAATCAGGCGACCTGAAGGGCGAGCACAAGCTTTCCCACGCGCTCATCGCCCAGCTGGTGTCACGCCGGGTGCTGCATGTCGCGGTGCTGCTGCACGATATCGCCAAGGGCCGCGGCGGGGACCATAGCGACCTTGGCGGCGATGTCGCCGAGCGGCTGTGCCCGCGCTTCGGCCTGACAGCGGCGGAAACCGATACGGTGGCCTGGCTGGTGCGCCACCATCTGCTGATGTCTCGCACCGCCTTCAAGCGCGACCTGGCGGACTTCAAGACCATCCTGGATTTTGCCGAGACGGTGGCCTCGCCCGAGCGGCTCAAGCTGCTGCTGATCCTGACGGTGGTGGACATTCGCGCCGTGGGGCCGGGCGTGTGGAACAACTGGAAGGGCCAACTGCTGCGCGACCTGTTCGAATCCGCCGAGGAAGTGCTGCGCCTCGGCCACAAGCAGAAGGGCCGCAGCGAGCGCATTGCCGCCAAGCAGGCCGGGCTGGCCGAAGCGCTGCGCTGGGCCAAGCCGGAATTCACACGCTACGCCAAGCGCTTTGCCGACAGCTACTGGATCGCCGAGACCGCCGATGCGCTGGCCGCCAACGCCGCGCTCATTGCCGGGGCCGATGCCTCGGGCGCGCCGCTGGCCATCGCCACCACGCCGGACACGGCCTCGGGCACCACGCTGGTCAGCATCTACGCTGCCGATCATCCGGGCCTGTTCTACCGCATCGCCGGCGCCATCTCGCTGGGCGGCGCCAATATTCTCGATGCCCGCATCCACACGACGCGGGATGGCCAGGCCATCGACAATTTCATCATCGCTGATCCGCTCGGCCGGCCGTTCGATGAGCCGGCGCAGATCAGCCGCCTCAAGCGCTGTATCGAGGATGTGCTCACCGGCAAGGTGCGGCTGGCGGACAGGCTCGCCGCCCGCCCGCTGGCCCGCCGCCGTGCCGAGGTGTTCCGCGTCGAGCCCAATGTGCTCATCGATAACAAGGCGAGCAACCGCTATACCGTGGTGGAAGCCAATGCCGCAGACCGGCCGGCGCTGCTCTATTCGCTCACCCATGCGCTGTTCCAGAGCAAGGTGACGATCCGCAGCGCCCACATCGCCACCTACGGCGAGCGCGCCACAGACACCTTCTACATCACCGACCTCACCGGCCAGAAGATCGACAACCCGGTGCGGCTGAAAGCCCTGGAGAAGCGCCTCCTCACCGCCCTTGGCAGCAAGGAAGCCCCCAGCCTCGCCGAGGCCGCCGAATAGCGGCTTGCTATTCGGCTGTGGCGCCCGCCACTACCGGCGTCTCGGCATCCGGCGTTTCCGGCGCCGCCAGCATCACCCAGGCCATCGCCGCGACGGCGAGGACCAGCGAGATCCCCAGCACGTAGCGCACGATATGCGGTGTCGCGCCGGCGCGGGCCTTGATGGTGGAAATCGTCTGGGGCTTGTCGGCCATGGGGCCTCCTTTAAGGTGTTGCTTGCCCCCTCAACCATCCGCGGCCCTGCGCGTTCCGCTCGACGCCCCGCAAAATTGCAGCATTGACGCGCGGCGCCCTCCGCCGCTTATACGCGGCGCAGGAGAGACCATCATGAGCAAGCCCACCCGCGACGATTGGCAGAAGCTGGCAGCAAAGGAGCTGAAGGCCCCCGATCTCACCAGCCTTGATTGGGCGACCGCCGAGGGTATCACCGTCAAGCCGCTCTACACCGCCGAGGATACGGCCGAGCTGGACCCGGGCCTGCCCGGCTTTGCGCCGTTCACGCGCGGCGTAAAGGCCACCATGTATGCCGGCCGCCCCTGGACGGTGCGCCAATATGCCGGCTTCAGCACCGCCGAGGCCTCCAACGCCTTTTATCGCCGCAACCTCGCCGCCGGGCAGAAGGGCCTCTCCGTCGCCTTCGATCTCGCCANNGGCAAGGCCGGCGTCGCCATCGACAGCGTCGAGGACATGAAGATCCTGTTCGGCGGCATCCCGCTCGATCAGATGTCCGTCAGCATGACCATGAACGGCGCGGTCATCCCCTGCCTCGCCTTCTTCATCGTCGCGGCGGAAGAGGCGGGCGTGCCGCAGGCCAAGCTCGATGGCACCATCCAGAACGACGTGCTCAAGGAGTTCATGGTCCGCAACAC